>NZ_JAAOTI010000034.1:0-101919 GCF_011297315.1 Catellatospora chokoriensis | reverse complement strand
CCGGTAACCAGCTCAACGGCAACAACCTGACCGGCGCCCTGGCCAACGCCCCGATCTCGGGCGCGTGGTTCCCGGCCCAGTTCGCCGAACTGATGGCCAACGCCTACCCGCCGCTCTCCTGACCGGCTAGCACGAAGGAAGGGCACCTTCACAACGCTCCGCGTTGTAGAAGGTGCCCTTCTTAATCCTCTGTGGCAGTTGGCCCGCGGCTGCGAGCAGTGCCGGGGTCAGCGGCCCGATCCGGGCAGCTGGTGGCCGCCGCCCTGGCCGCCACCGCGGCCCGGCCGGCCGTCGCCGGAATCGCCGCCGCCGTTACCGCCGCCGTCCGAGCCGTTGTCGCCGCCGGAGCCGTTGTCGTTTCCGTTGTCGCCGTTGTTGTTGTCGTCGCCGCGGCCCGGACGGTCGTCGCCGTTGTCGTGGGAGTTGTCCCCGTCGTGGGACTCGTCCCGGGGCTCGTCCGACTTTGTGGGCTCCGGGTCGGGCTGGGCCGAGAACGCCGATTCGCGCAGCGGGGCCGGGAAGTCCTTGGCCTCGAGGCCCTGCGAACCGGTCGCCAGCGTCGCCGCGACGGCCCGGTACACCTTCGACAGCACCGCCGCGCCGACCGCGTCGGTGGGCGTGTCCGGGTTCGCCGCGATGGCGGCCGCGGCCAGCTGCGGCGTGTACGCCACGAACGACTCGGTCATGTTGTCGGTCGAGCTGCCCGTCTTGCCGGCCACCGCGCGCCCGCCGAGCAGCCCCGACACCGCCGTGGCGGTGCCGCCGTCGCAGCGGCCGAACGCCCCGGACTGCCCGACCGGGCAGCGGGCCGCATCGGTGGCCGCCCGCGCCACCTCCGCGCTGATCGCCGGCGCGCACGAGGTGTTCGCCACGTCCAGCTGCCGGCCGGCGCCGTCGGTGACCGCGGCCACCGGCAGCGGCGAGCAGTACACGCCGTCGGCGGCCAGCGTCGCGTACGCGTTGGCCAGGTCCAGTGGGGTGGTCAGCGAGACCCCCAGCACGAACGAGCCCCAGCCGGCCGCGTCGGAGGCCGCGTGCGAGGCGTTGTCCGGGTGCCGGAACCTCACGCCCAGCCGCTGCGCCATCTCGATCGTCTTGTCCGCGCCGACCTGCTGCTCCAGCCAGACGAAGTACGTGTTCACCGACCGGCCGAAGCCGGTCCACATGTCGCGCTCGCCGTCCATGTACGCCGGGTTGGCGTTGCGGGGGCACCAGAACCCGTCGCAGCTGGCCGGGCCGGGCGCCTCAGGCCAGGCCGTGACGAGCTTGCTGGGCGCGTCGAACCGGGTGTCCAGCGTCTTGCCCGCCTCCAGGGCGGCCAGCATCGTGAACATCTTGAACGTCGAACCGGCCTGGTAACCGTGGATGCCGTTGCCCCCGGCCACGAGCTGGTTCATCGTGTTGCCCGCGCCGGGCGCGGCGCTGTAGTAGCGGTTGACCGCGAGCGCGAGCACCTTGCCGGTGCCGGGCTCGACCACGGCCATCGGCAGGGCGCGCTTGTCGGTGTACCCGTACACCTTGGCCACCTGGGCCTGCGCCGCATTCTGCAGCTTCGGGTCGAGCGTGGTGACGATGCGGTAGCCGCCCTGGCGCAGCGCCTGCTCGCGGTCCTCCGCGGTGTCGCCGAACGTGTCCTGGTCGCGCCACCAGCTGCGGAAGTAGTCGCAGAAGAAGCCCCAGCCGGCCCGCGACGCGGTGCAGTCGTTGGGACTGGAGCCCTTCTTGATCACCGGTGCGCTCGCCTTGGCCGCGTCGGCCTGCGCCGCGGTGATCGCGCCGGTGCCGGTCATCGCGGTGAGCACGTAGTCGCGGCGGGCCAGAGCGCGCTCGATGCCGCCGTTGAGCGGGCTGTCCGCCTCGGGCGACTGGAGCAGCCCGGCCAGCAGCGACGCCTCGCTCAGGCTCAGCTGCGCGGGGTCCTTGGAGAAGTACGTGTGCGAGGCGGCGTAGATGCCGTACGCGCCGGAGCCGAAGTACGCGATGTTCAGGTAGCGCTCGAGGATCTGCGCCTTGCTCAGCTCCTTCTCCACCGCCAGCGCGTACCGGGCCTCGCGGATCTTGCGGGCGGGGGTCTGCTCGGTCGCCTCGGCGCGCTGCTCGGTCGACAGCGAGGGGTCGCTCTTGAGCACGTTGCGCACGTACTGCATGGTCAGCGTGGACGCGCCCTGCGAGACGCCGCCGCTGGCCCCGTTGGCGACCACGGCGCGCAGCACGCCCTTGAGGTCCACCCCGTGGTGGGAGTAGAAGCGGGCGTCCTCGGCGGCGACGACGGCCTGCGGGACGACCGGGGCGACCTCGGCCAGCGTCACGTCGCGGCGGTTCTCGTCGTAGAAGGTGGTGACGACGGTGTGGCCGTCGTTGGCGTACAGGTAGCTGGCCTGCGCCGTGGTGGGGTGCTTGAGCACCTCGGGGAGCGTGTCGTAAGCGGGGGCCGACTTCTCCACGGCCCAGTTGGCCAGCGCGGCGGCGGGCATCGCTCCGGCGGCGACCACGGCTCCCGCGACGACGGCGAGCAGCGTGAGTCGGGTCATCCGGTTGAGCGGCATCGCGGCACCTTCGGGGGAGAGGAGCGGGATGCTCAAGACTGCACGGAGTTCCCCGTTGTGCCAGGATTTGTGGCGTGCATCTCATCTGAAATGGGCATATGTCGACCGGCTACACGGTCTTCCTGTTGATGCACCTGTTTGAGGTGACCCGGAAAACAGCGTGGCGCTGGGAGAAATATCGTTGCGATGCGTATAGTTGAACCGTCACGTAAACAGCTTCGACCAACCGGAAGGCACTGACATGACCACGCTCAGCACCCGCACCTGGAACGGCCTGACCATCCCGACGCCGGGCACCTACGCCATCGACCCCGCGCACACGCGTGTCGGCTTCGTCGTCAAGCACATGGTGGTCAGCAAGGTGCGCGGCTCGTTCAAGGACGTGGCCGGCGAGATCGTGATCGCCGAGGACCCGCTGGCCTCGTCGGTGAACGCCGTCGTGCAGACCGCGAGCATCGACACCGGTGTCGCCGACCGCGACAACCACCTGCGCACCGGCGACTTCCTCGAGGTCGAGAAGTTCCCGGAGCTCACCTTCCGCAGCACCGGCCTGCGGGCCAAGTCGGGCGAGGACTTCACCCTCGTCGGTGAGCTCACCATCAAGGACGTCACCAAGACGGTGGAGCTCGCGCTCGAGTTCGGTGGTGTGAACAAGAACCCGTGGGGCCAGGAGATCATCGGCTTCACCGCCACCACGGAGATCGACCGCGAGGACTACAACATCACCTGGAACCAGGCGCTGGAGACCGGCGGCGTGCTGGTGGGCAAGTCCCTCAAGATCGAGATCGAGGGCGAAGCCACCCGTCAGGCCTGAGCCCACTCGGGCTCCGCGCGGCCGCGACCGGAGGTCCGTAGACGCCCCGCCCCGGTGGTGCTTGGGGGAGCACTCTGGGACCTGCGGGAGGCGTCCGGCCGGTCGCGGCCGCAACCCGCCGGGGGCACACGTGGCCGCGTGTGGCGCCCGGCGATCGGGGAACCCGCTGCCTTCTCTCCTCGGGGCGGCGGGTTCCCCGACACCTGTCCGAGGCCATGCTGGTCGCAGCGACGACGGCCCGGCTCAGCTGCCCGGTCGGACCGCGCAGGCGTCGCAGATGCCAGGGTAGATTCGGCTGCATGACCGCATTTCGGATCGGTGAAGCCGCGGAACTGCTCGGCGTCAGCGCGGACACGGTGCGGCGGCTGGTCGACTCGGGCCGGCTGCGGGCGCACCGCGACGAGCACGACCACCGCATGGTGGCCGGGGCCGACCTGGCGGCGTACGCCCGCAGCCAGGCCGACGATCCCGACGGCCGCGCCGACCGCTCCTCGGCCCGCAACCGGATGCGCGGCATCGTCACCGCCATCGTCAAGGACACGGTGATGGCCCAGGTCGACATCCAGGCGGGCCCCTTCCGGGTGGTGTCGCTGATGAGCCGCGAAGCCGTCGAGGAACTCGGCCTCGACGTGGGCAGCGTCGCCGTCGCCGTCATCAAGTCCACCACCGTGGTGGTCGAACGTGACTGACCCGCGGACCGCGGTCGGCACGGGGCCGACGGTCGGCGGCTGGCCCGCGGAGCGGGCGCTGCTGTCCGCGCACCTGGTCGTCGAGCGGCCGGGATTCCGGCTCGACCTGGCGCTGTCCCTCGCCGCCGGCGAGGTCGTGGCGCTGCTGGGGCCGAACGGCGCGGGCAAGACCACGGCCCTGCGCGCGCTGGCCGGGCTGCTGCCGCTGCACGCCGGGCGGCTCCGGCTGGGCGAGGAGGTCCTCGACGACCCCGCCGCCGGGATCTTCATCCCGCCCGAGCGCCGCCGCGTCGGCGTGGTGTTCCAGGACTACCTGCTGTTCCCGCACCTGTCCGCGCTCGACAACGTCGCCTTCGGCCCGCAGGCGCGGGGTGCGTCGCGCCGGGTCGCGCGCGCCGAGGCGGCCCGCTGGCTGGCCCGCGTCGAGCTGACCGCGCTGGCCCGGCAGCGGCCCCGGCAGCTCTCGGGCGGGCAGGCGCAGCGGGTGGCGCTGGCCCGGGCCATGGCGGTGAGCCCGGACCTGCTGCTGCTCGACGAGCCGCTGGCCGCCCTGGACGCCCGCACCCGGATGGAGACCCGGGCGCGGCTGCACCATGATCTGCGCGCCCATGAGGGCGCGACGCTGCTGGTCACCCACGATCCGCTGGACGCGCTGGTGCTGGCCGACCGGCTCGTGATCGTGGAGGACGGCCGGATCGTGCAGGAGGGCGACGCCGCGAGCGTCACCGCGCGACCGCGCACCGAATACGTGGCCCGGCTGGTCGGCCTGAACCTGTATCGCGGCCGGGCCGACGGGCACACCGTCACCCTGCCCAGCGGGTTCGCCATGGTCGCCGACGACCAGGTGCACGGCGACGCGTTCCTGGCCTTCCCGCCGTCGTCGGTCGCGCTGCATCCGCAGCAGCCCGCGGGCAGCCCGCGCAACACCTGGGCGGCCACCGTCGTCGGCGTGCTGCCGCACGGCGATCACCTGCGGGTGGAGCTGGACGGCCCGATCCGCGCCGCCGCCGAGATCACCCCAGCGGCCGCCGCCCAGCTCGGACTGCTGCCCGGCACCGAGGTCTGGGCCGCCGTGAAGGCCACCGAGACCCGCGCGTACCCGTACTGACCCCGGACCCTCTTCGGCAGGCGTTAGGAAGGGCACCTTCCGCTACCTATAGCGATGTGAAGGTGCCCTTCCTTTCACAGGTGGGCGAGGTAGGTCGGGGCGGGGTGGTGGGTGATGGAGGTGATCACGCCGGCGTTGCGGACGTCCTGCTCGATGAGGGCGAAGGCGGCATCCTCAGGGACGGTCAGGGTGCGCAGTGGAGTGCGCATGGACACCTTCGCCTCGGATTTCGCGCGGCGCACCGCCTCGATGGCGGCCGTCGCGGCGGCCAGTGGCGCCGGATCGCCTGCCATGGCGTCCAGCTTGGACGGGGTGGGCCAGGCGGCGCGGTGGATCGAGCCGGGCTGCCACCACGACCAGGCCTCCTCGGTCACGAACGGGAGCACCGGCGCGAGCAGCCGCAGCAGCACCGACAGCGCGGTGCGCAGGGCGAGCCGGGCCGAGTCCGCGGCGGCCGGGCCGTGCTGGCCGTAGGCGCGCAGCTTCACCAGCTCCAGGTAGTCGTCGCAGAACAGCCAGAAGAAGCGCTCGGCGGCGTCCAGGGCCCGGCTCTGGTCGTACTGGTCCAGCGCCGCGGTCGCCTCGGCGATCACCGGCTGGAGCGCGGCCAGCAGGGCACGGTCCAGCGGCTCGGTCACGTCGGCGTCCGGCCCGGGTTCGCCGAGGCCCAGCACGAAGCGCGTCGCGTTGAGGATCTTCATGGCGAGCCGCCGGCCCACCCGCATCTGGCCGGTGTCGAAGGCGGTGTCGGCGCCCGGCCGGGCCGCCGCGGCCCAGTAGCGCACCGCGTCGGAGCCGTGCTCGGCCAGCAGGCCCGACGGGGTCACCACGTTGCCCACCGACTTCGACATCTTCTTGCGGTCCGGGTCGAGGATCCAGCCCGCGATCGCCGCGGTGCGCCAGGGCAGCGCGTCGTGCTCGGTGTGCCCGCGCAGCACTGTCGCGAACAGCCAGGTGCGGATGATCTCGTGCGACTGCGGGCGCAGGTCCATCGGGAACACCCGGGCGAACAGATCGTCGTCGAACCCCCAGCCGCCCGCGATCTGCGGCGTCAGCGAGGAGGTGGCCCAGGTGTCCATCACGTCGGGGTCGGCGGTGAACCCGCCCGGACGGCCGCGCTGGTCCTCGGCGTACCCGGGCGGGGTGTCCGAGCTGGGGTCGACCGGCAGCGCGTGCTCGGCGGGCGTGATGGGCCGGTCGTGGTCGGGCACGCCGTCGGCGTCCAGCGGGTACCACACCGGGATCGGCACGCCGAAGAAGCGCTGGCGGCTGATCAGCCAGTCCCCGGCCAGCCCGTTCACCCAGTGCTCGTAGCGGGTGCGCATGTGCGCGGGCTGCCAGGACAGCTCCCGGCCGCGCTCGCGCAGCCGCTCGCGCAGCGCCTCGTCGCGCCCGCCGTTGCGGATGTACCACTGCCGGGTCGACACGATCTCCAGCGGCTTGTCGCCGCGCTCGTAGAACTTCACCGGGTGCGTGATCGGCTCCGGGTCGCCCAGCAGCTCGCCACGCTCGCGCAGCAACGCCGTGATGCGCTCGCGCCCGGTGTGCACGGTGACCCCGGCCAGGCCGGCGTAGGCCGCCCGGCCGTTGGTGGACAGGCCGTCCGGGGCGTCGGGCAGGAAACGGCCGTCGAAGCCGAGCAAGGGCCGGGTGGGCAGGTCCAGCTCGCGCCACCAGATCACGTCGGTGATGTCGCCGAACGTGCACACCATCGCGATGCCGGTGCCCTTGGCCGGGTCGGCCAGCCGGTGCGCCAGCACCGGCACCCGCGCGCCGAACAGCGGCGTGCGCACCGTGCCGCCGAACAGCGCCCGGTATCGCTCGTCGTCCGGATGCGCCACCAACGCCACGCAGGCGGGCAGCAGCTCCGGACGCGTCGTGGCCACCGTGATCGGTGCGGCGCCGGCCGCGTCGGGGTGGAAGACCAATCGGTGGTACGCCCCCGGGCGGTCCCGGTCCTCCAGTTCGGCCTGTGCCACCGCGGTGCGGAACGTGGTGTCCCACAGCGTCGGCGCCTGCGCCGGATAGGCGTCCCCCCGGGCCAGCGCCCGCAGGAAGGCGCGCTGCGACACGGCGCGGGCCCGCGCGCCGATCGTGGTGTAGAGCAGCGACCAGTCCACGGACAGGCCCACCAGCCGCCACACCCGCTCGAACGCCTCCTCGTCGCGGGCGGTCAGCCGCTCGCACAGCTCGATGAAGTTGCGCCGCGACACCGGCAGCTGGTTCTTGCCGGGCTTGTCGGGCGGCGTGAACCCGGGGTCGTACGGCAGCGACGGGTCGCAGCGCACCCCGTAGAACTGCTGCACCCGGCGCTCGGTGGGCAGCCCGTTGTCGTCCCAGCCCATCGGGTAGAACACCGCCCGGCCGCGCATGCGCTGGTATCGGGCGATCATGTCCGTCTGGCTGTACGAGAACACGTGCCCCACGTGCAGCTCGCCGCTGGCGGTCGGGGGCGGGGTGTCGATGGCGAACACGCGCTCGCGTGGCGCGTCTCGGTCGAAGCGGTACACGCGCTCGGATTCCCAGCGCTGCGCCCACTTGTCGGGCAGACCGTCGATGGTCGGCTTGTCCGGAAGGCTCATGACCTCACCTCGGTGGGGAAAGGCGCCCGAACGCGAGAGAGGTGGGGTGACCGCCACGCGCCCTGGGGCGCGGCGATCGAAGAGACTACGCGCGGCCCGAGTCGGCTACGCGTACGACGAACGACGTGAAGAGCGTGTGGGTCATGGCTCCTCCTCCGACGTCGTTCGCTGCGTCGATGATAGCCGGTCGCCCGGTTCCGCGTCGCGCCCGTTCGGCGCCGGTGGCCGCCGCTGTATCCTGGTTCTCTTGTGACCACCTCTGACCTGGCCGACGCCCTCGGCGGCGACCGCCACATGACGCGCATCACCACGTTCTACCCCCGTCGCGGCCGGGTGAGCGGGCGGCACGAGGACGCGTTGACCAGGCTGTGGCCTGCCTACGGCGTCGACATCGCGCGGCCGTACCCGCCGCTGGACACCGCGGCCCTGTTCGGCCGCCAGGCCCCGCTGGTGCTGGAGATCGGCTCCGGCATGGGCGACGCCACGGTCGCCATGGCCGCCGCCGACCCCGGCCGCGACTACCTGGCCGTCGAGGTCTTCCCGCCCGGCCTGGGCAACCTGCTGGCCGTCGTCGAGGAGCGCGGCCTGGCCAACGTCCGGGTCGCCCAGGGCGACGCGCTGCACCTGCTGCGGCACATGCTCGCGCCGGACAGCCTGGACGCGGTGCACGTCTACTTCCCCGACCCGTGGCCCAAGGCGCGCCACCACAAGCGGCGGCTGATCCAGCCGGACAACGTCGCGCTGCTGCGCTCGCGGCTGGCCGTGGGCGGTGTGCTGCACTGCGCCACCGACTGGGCCGACTACGCCGGGCAGATGGCCGAGGTGCTCGACGCCGCGGACGGCCTGGCCAACCTGCACGACGGTTTCGCCCCCCGCCCGGCGCACCGCCCGGTCACCAAGTTCGAGCAGCGCGGCATCGCCGCCGGTCGCCAGATCTTCGACCTGCTCTACCGCCGCACCGCCTGACCCACGCCCGCCCAGCTGCGCCGCGCCCTGTCGCGCCCTTTCACTGGAGGTAATTTTCGTCGTCGAGTTGTTACTCGTAGGTTATCGACGACATCGACATATTCTCATTAATGTGTGGCCACCAGATCCTCTTACCCCGGGAGGCCTCGAATGGTGGCTACCGCCACACCCCTGCTGCGCCGTGCCGCGGCGTTCGCGGGCGGCGTCGCGCTGACCCTCGGCGCGCTGCTGTCCGTGCCCACCGCCGCGCAGGCGAGCACCGACTACGGTCCGGCGGCCTGGGTGCCTGCCAGCACCAGCAACTACACCGACGCCAGCCGCGAGTCCGACTACAACATCAACTACGTGGTCATCCACACCGTCCAGGGTTCGTACACCAGCGCCATCAACTGGTTCCAGAACCCGGCCGCGCAGGTCAGCGCCCACTACGTGGTGTCCAAGGGCGGCGCGGTCACCCAGATGGTGCGCGAGGCCGACGTGGCCTGGCACGCGGGCAACTGGACCTACAACACGCAGTCCATCGGCATCGAGCACGAGGGCTTCGTGGAGCAGGACGGCTGGTACACCGAAGCGATGTACCAGGCCTCGGCGGCCATCGTGCGCAGCGTGACCAGCAAGTACGGCATCCCGCGGGACCGCGCCCACATCATCGGCCACAACGAGGTCCCGGGCGCGACCCACACCGACCCGGGTTCCCGCTGGAACTGGTCGTACTTCATGCAGCTGGTCAACGGCACGACCCCGCCGCCGTCGTGGACGTCGACCGTGGACAACACCACCGCGGGCCGGTTCACCGCCTCGGCCAACTGGGGCACCTCGACGTACTCGGCGCAGCGCTACGGCACGGACTACCGGTTCGCCAACCCGGAGGCGATCTCGGACGCCGCCTGGTACAAGTTCGACATCCCCGCCACGGCAAGCTACCGGGTCGAGGTCTGGTGTCCGGCCAACACGGGCTACAACGCGACCACGCCGTACGTCATCGCCACCACCGGCGGCAATCAGACGGTCCACGTCAACCAGCAGGGCAGCGGGGGAGTCTGGGTGAACCTGGGCACCTTCAGCCTCGCCGCCGGCGACTACAACGCCGTCGGCGTGAGCCGCTGGAGCGGCGGAGCCGGCTACGTCATCGCCGACGCGGTGAAGCTCACCCGGGTCTGATCCCGCACCGCAGACCGCAGCCGTGCCCGCGCCGCCCCGGTGGCGCGGGCACGGCCGCGTGCGCGTCCGCCACGTTGCGCGGGTGCGGATCATCCTGCGGCCTGCTAGGCTCCTGCGCATGTACAGCTGAGCGTGATCCCCACGCCCGCGCCGTCCGACGTGCGCGGCGAGCGTGCCGCGCCGGCCCACGGGCCCGCGCCGTCTGATCCGTCTTTCCCACGCCCCTGCCCGTTCCGGCAGGTGTCGGCGTGCCCGCATCCGTAGGAGACATTCATGCGTGAAGATCACAGCTCGGAGAACCCCGCCGCGGACGAGACCGCGGAAGAGGTCGAGCAGCAGCCCATGAACCGCGCCGAGCGCCGCGCCAAGGGCAAGAAGACCCAGCAGCAGGCGTACGGCAAGCAGGCGGTCACGCCCAAGTCGAGCCAGGGCCACGGCCCGCGGCTGTGGGCCAACCGCCGCGCCGGCTGAACCGCGGTTCGCCGTCCACCGTCACCGTCCGCCGATCCCGGCCGCACCCGCGGTCAGGGGTCGGCGGATCTTCTTTGTCGGTGCCCCTGCCTACACTCCCGCGGCATGACGATGCAGACCATTGTGGACCGTCTCGCCGGGGCGGGTGGCGGATGTCCGGCCTGGTGACCTACACCGAACTGCTCGACCGGGTGGAGCGCCTGGCCGGCGGTGGAGAGTTCGACGCGGCCGCGTCGGCGCTGGTGGCGCTGCGGCGCTCGGGCGGCGCGGCGGGCGTGGACGGGATGCGGCCGTTGCTGGAGCTGGCGGCGGGGATGCCGCCGGCACGGCTCACGGCGCTGCTGCGGGCGCTGCTGCGGCACCGGAGCACCGACCGGGGCTGGCACGTCGACAGCGTGATCGGCGCGCTGTGCCCGCTGCTGCCCGACGAGCTGCCCCCGGACCTGGTCGCCGAGCTGCTCACGTTCGCCGAGGACAGCTCGTACGACATACCGGTGATGACGCTGGCCAAGCTGGTCGCGCTGCACCTGCGGCACGCCCCGCTGCCGCCCGCGGTGCTGGCGACCATGGAACGGCGCAAGCGGGAGAGCCTGTGGCTGCGGGAGCTGGCCGCCACGGCGGCGGCGCGGTCGTCCCGGTGACCGAGCCGACGGTCGGTCGCGGCGATCCGCCGGGACGGCGCGCCACTCCAGCGGCGATCAGGGGCGGGCCGCGGGGGACCGCCGCCGGTCGGTGCACACCGGCGCCGCCATCACCGTCTGGTCGGCGCTGTACGCCAGCGTGACCGTGACGCAGTAGTCCCGGCGCGGGTCGAAGCCCGGCAGGGTCACCGTCTCCGTCCCGGCGGGCAGCGATTGCAGCGCGCGCATCGGCTGCCCCGCCGGGGCGGCCGACAGCACCACCGCCGCGGCCGCGCCGTCGGGGTAGGACCAGCTGATCCGCAGCCGGGTGCCCAGGTCGGCCACGGCCAGCCCGGTCACCGGCGGTGGCGCCGACGGGGCCGGGCTGCTCGGCGTGGCGGCGGGCGACGGCTCGGCCTGACCCGTGCCGCGTGCGCCGGCCAGGATGAACGTGCCCACCAGTGCCACGATCGCGACCACCGCCGCGACCACGGCCAGCGCAGCGGCCCCGCCCCCGCGCCGCCGCCGGGGCGGTGTCGTTCTCGGCGGTGCGAGCAGTCCCGGTGGAGGCGTCGTGGCGACCGGGTAGGCCGGGTCGACGGGCACATGGGGCCGGCCGGGCGCGAGGTACAGCGCGGGAATCGCCTGCGCCGGGCCGGTGCGTGCCGGGTCGGCGGGCGAGTGCGCACGATCCTGACCGGTGAAGCCCACCTCTCTGGCGGGCCCACCGAAGCGTTCGAAGATCTCGTCGTCGGGCCACTCGTCGGGCTCGGCGGTGCGCGGCGCGGGCTGGTGCGGGCCCGGGATGAGGTCCTCCGCGTGCGGGATCAGCACCGGCAGCACGCCCGGACCGGGGTCGTGGGCGCGCCCGGCTTCGTCGGCGGAGGGTGCGGTGCCGCAGCGGTGGTCGGTCTGCGCACGGGCCCGCACCGCCGCCTGCAGCAGCCGGTGCGCGTCGTCGTCCGCGGGCAGCGCGGCGGCCTGTTCCCGGGCCGTGGCCAGCAGGGCGTGCGCCTGGTCGAAGTCGCCGCAGTCGCGCCACATGCCGGCCAGCCGGATGGTCATCCGCAGGTTGACCGGGTGGCCGGGACCGTGCTGGGACAGGTGTGCCGCGAGCACCTCCGACAGCTGCCGGCGGCCGTCGGCGCAGCTGCCGCGCGCGTGCTCCACCCCCGCCGCGTCGGCGCGGGCGGACAGGGTGCGGTCGGCGTCGGGGCCGTCGGTCGCGGCCAGGTCGCGGATCAGGTCGCGGTAGAGGTCCGCCGCCCGGTCGAGCGCGCCGGTGCGGTGCAGGCAGACGGCCAGCACGCCGAGCGCGTGCAGGGTGCGCCGGTCCAGGTCGCCGTGCAGGGCCTGGGCTGCGGTGTGGGCGTACGCCGCCCAGCTGCGGGCCGCGTGCGGTTCGCCCAGGTGCAGCAGCACTCCGGCGTACAGCGCGGCGGTGTCCGCCTCGGCCGGGTCGGCGTGGCGCGGTTCCTGGGGGGCGAGCGCGAGCTGTTCGCGCAGCAGTTGCTGGGCAGCCGGGAAGTCGAGCCGGCTCACCAGCTCGCGGGCACGCGCCAGCCGTCCCCCCTCAGGCATGGGACCCATCGTGCCCGTCTACGCACGATCTGTAAAACCCCGCCGCCGTGCCCGCCATGATCGCTCGACTTGCCAGGCACCTGTGCGTATCTTGACCCCGCATTCGCCCACCTGCCAGGCAAGTCGAGCGATCATGGCGCGGTCGGCCGGGGCGGCGCGGGGACGGGGGCGGCGTTAGGGTGTGCCACTCGCGGTTGCGGGAGTGGGCGAAGGGTGCGGAGATGGCGCGGGACGTCGCGGGGCTGACGGTGGCGGTGACCGGGGCGGCCCGGGGGATCGGCATGGCGATCGCCGCGCGGTTGGCCGGGGCCGGTGCGAACGTCGTGCTCGGCGACCGTGATGTGCCCGCGCTGACGCGGACCGCCGCGGCGCTGCCCGGCAGCCTGCCGGTCGAGTTGGACGTCACCGACCAGGCGAGCATGGACGCGTTCCTGGACCGGGCCGAGGAGGCCTTCGGGCCGGTGGACGTGCTGGTGAACAACGCGGGCGTGATGTGGGTCGGGCCGTTCGCGCAGGAGCCGGCGCAGGCCGCGCGGCGGCAGTTCGACGTGAACGTGCACGGGGTGCGGCACGGGTTCCTGGCCGTCGCGCCGCGGATGCGGGCCCGGGGCCGCGGGCAGATCGTCACCATCGCCTCGGCGGCGAGCCGGATCAGCCCACCCGGCGAGGCCACCTACGCCGCGACCAAGCACGCGGTGTACGGCTACGCCGCCGCCGTCCGCCACGAGCTGCGCGGCACGGGTGTGCGGGTCAGCCTGGTCATGCCCGCGGTGGTGGAGACCGACCTGGCCGCCGGGACCAGTCACGGCGGCGTGCCGAGGCTGCGCCCGGAGACCGTCGCCGCGGCGGTGGAGCGGGTGATCAGGCGTCCCCGGTTCGAGGTGTTCGTGCCGGGCCGGCTGGACCCGCTGACCAGGTTGCTGGCGCTGCTGCCGCAGTCCGGCCGGGACCTGGCCTACCGGCTGCTGGTGCCGGACCAGGTGGCGCTCGGGGACGGCGCGGCCCGGGCGGCGTACCAGCGGGACGCGGGACTGTCCGAAGCGGACGGCCAATAGGGATTCCGGGTCTTGTGACCTAGGACACACGGACATTACCCTTCGGTAACCGCGTGCCCGCGCGGTGGTTCGTACCCCCTTATCCGCGTTTTCCGTACCCCCGGAAGGCAGGCTCCCATGCGTCTCGCGCGTCCGTCCCTCGCGCTCGCCGCTGCCCTGGCCGCGGTCGTCCTGTCGGCGAACCCGGCAGCAGCCGCAGGTCCCATCCCCAACTCGATGGCCAGCATGGGTGACTCGATCACCCGAGGCTTCAACGCCTGCGGCTGGTACGTCGACTGCACCGCCCGCTCGTTCAGCACCGGCAGCTACGCCTCGGTCAACAGCCACTACCGGCGCATCCTGGCCAAGAACAGCGCCGTCAACGGCCGCAACTACAACGACGCCAAGAGCGGCGCGAAGGCCGCCGACATGCCGGGCCAGGCCAACACCGTGGCCGGGCGCAACGTCGACTACGTGACCATGCTGATCGGCGCGAACGACGCCTGCACCGGCTCCGAGTCGGCCATGACCTCGGTGGCCGCGTTCCGGGCGTCCATCGACACCGCGCTGAACACGATCAAGACGCGCCTGCCCGCCGCGCGGGTCGCCGTGATCTCCATTCCCGACGTCAAGCGGCTGTGGGAGGTCGGCAAGGGCTCGTCGTCGGCCCGCAACACCTGGTCGCTGTTCGGCATCTGCCAGTCGCTGCTGGCCAACCCGACCTCGACGGCGCAGGCCGACGTGGACCGCCGCGACCGGGTGCGCCAGCGGGTCGTCGACTTCAACGCCCAGCTCGCACAGGCGTGCGCGGCCTACGGGGCCAACTGCGACTTCGACGACAACGCGGTGTTCAACTACCCGTTCGCGCTGTCGCAGGTGAGCACGTGGGACTACTTCCACCCGAACACGGCCGGGCAGACGGTGCTGGCCCAGATCTCGTACGCCGCCGGCCACAACTGGTGAGCTGACGAACCAGGGGCGCTCCGCGGGGTTGGGGCGCCCCTTTTCCGCATGCCAGAATCGACAACACTCTTTACTGTTAACCGTCTTTAAATTAGTGTGGCATTCAAGCTCATGAGCGTATGACCGTCCCACCGCTCGCCGTCGGGCGACGTGCTCCCCGCAGCCGTCGCCCGCCGCGCGCTACTTCGGAAAGGACCACCGCCTCATGAGAAGGTCCCTGCGGGCCGGGCTCGCCACGCTCGGCGTGGCGCTGCTGGCCGGCGCACTCTCCCTCGTCGCGTCGTCGCCGGCCCACGCCGCGACCGCGACGTTCACCAAGGTCTCCAGCTGGGGCACCGGCTACGAGGGCAAGTTCACCGTCACCAACAACACCTCGTCGACCATCACCAGCTGGAACGTCCAGTTCGACCTGCCCTCCGGCACCACCATGGGCGTGTTCTGGGACGCCGCGGTGACCACCTCGGGTCAGCACGTGACCGCGACCAACGTGGGCTGGAACGGCACGCTGGGCCCCGGCGCGTCGACCAGCTTCGGCTTCAACGCCGCCGGTTCGGGCAACCCCGCCAACTGCACCGTCAACGGCGCGAGCTGCGGCGGCGGCACGCCGCCGAGTTCCTCGCCGCCGCCCGCGGGCGTGCCCGGCAAGCCCGGCAACCCGTCGGTCACCTCGGCCACCAACAGCTCGATCTCGCTGAGCTGGGGCGCGTCGACCGGCACCGTCACCGGCTACCGGGTGTACGAGGGCAGCACCGTGCGCGCCACCGTCACCGGCACCTCCGCCACGCACAGCGGCCTGGGCACCTGCACCGCGCACACGTACACCGTGAAGGCGTACAACAACAGTGGCGAGTCGGTGGCCAGCAACGCCGTCACCGGGACCACGACCGGCTGCCCGACCTCGAACTTCAAGGGCGCCGCGCCGTACTACTACGTCGGCTGGGGCAACCCGCCCGCACCTGCCACGGTCATGAGCGCCACCGGCATCAAGTGGTTCACCATGGCGTTCATCCTGTCCGGCGGCGGCTGCACGCCGGCCTGGGACGGCAGCCGCCCGCTGACCGGCGGGGCCGACCAGAGCACCATCAACGCGATCCGGGCCGCGGGCGGCGAGATCGTGCCGTCGATCGGCGGCTGGAGCGGCAACAAGCTCGGCCCGAACTGCTCCTCGGCGGCCGCGCTGGCCGGGGCGTACCAGCAGGTCATCAACGCGTACAACCTGAAGGCGATCGACGTCGACATCGAGAACACCGACGAGTTCGAGAACGAGGTCGTGCAGGACCGCATCCTCGGCGCCCTGAAGATCGTCAAGCAGAACAACCCCGGCATCAAGACGATCATCACGTTCGGCACCACGACCACCGGCCCGAGCTGGTGGGGCACCCGCCTGATCAACCAGGCGGCGGCGCTGGGCGCGAACATCGACATCTTCACGATCATGCCGTTCGACTTCGGCGGCGGCGCGAACATGTACCAGAACACGGTCAACGCCGCGGTCGGCCTGCGCAACGCGCTGAAGACGGCGTTCGGCTGGAACGACGCCACGGCCAACGCCCACCTGGGCATCTCCGGCATGAACGGCCTGTCCGACCAGCAGGAACTGACCAGCACCGCGACCTGGACCCAGATCAAGGACTGGGCCAACGCCAACGCGATCGCGCGCCTGTCGTTCTGGTCGGTCAACCGCGACCGCGGCTGCGCCGGTGGCGGCGTCCAGTCGGCCTGCAGCGGCATCGCCCAGCCCGACTGGGAGTTCACCCGCATCACCGCCGGCTTCACCCGCTGACCCGAACCCCCGGCCCGCGGCCA
Source organism: Catellatospora chokoriensis (assembly GCF_011297315.1). Classification (NCBI taxonomy): domain Bacteria; kingdom Bacillati; phylum Actinomycetota; class Actinomycetes; order Micromonosporales; family Micromonosporaceae; genus Catellatospora; species Catellatospora chokoriensis. The sequence goes on along the minus strand of NZ_JAAOTI010000034.1, from coordinate 85,578 downwards.
TCCCCCGATGCGCGGGCCGGGCCCGACCCCACCCCTCATCGCCACCCTTGAAGACCTGCGGCCTCGGAGGACTCCCGAGGCCGCGGGTCTTCAAGAGTTGCGGACCGGGAGGAACCGGGTTTGTGGGGTGAAGCGCGCGTTTAGGGTTGGTTCATGGACCGCAGTGGCGAGCTGAGCTCGGTGCGGCGCAACGCCGTTTTCGGGACGGTGGCGCTCGGGCTGCTGCTGGCGGCGCTGGACCAGACCATCGTGGGAACGGCGCTGCCGACCATCGTGGGGGACCTGGGCGGGGCGTCGCACCTGTCCTGGGTGGTGACGGCATACCTGCTGGCCGAGACGATCGCCACCGCGCTGGCCGGCAAGCTGGGCGACCTGTTCGGGCGCAAGCTGCTGTTCCAGGTCAGCATCGCGGTCTTCATCGTGGCCTCGTTCTTCTGCGGGTTCGCGCACAACATGGCCTGGCTGGTGGCCTGGCGCGGCGTGCAGGGAGCCGGCGCGGGCGGCATCCTGGTCACCGCGATGGCCCTGATCGCCGACTACATCCCGCTGCGCGAGCGCGGCAAGTACCAGGGCGCGCTGGGCGGGGTCTTCGGCGTGGTGACCGTACTCGGGCCGCTGCTGGGCGGCCTGTTCACCGACCACCTGTCCTGGCGGTGGGCGTTCTACATCAACATCCCGCTCGGCCTGCTGGTCATGCTCATCTGCGCGTCGACCATGCCGAAGCTGCCCACGGCCGCCCGCCCGATCATCGACTACCTCGGCATCGCCATGATCGCGGTCGCCTCCACCTGCCTGATCCTGATGACCAGCTGGGGCGGCACGGAGTTCCCGTGGCTGTCCCCGGAGATCATCGGGCTGGGCGTCGGCGGCCTGGTCGCGTTGCTGCTGTTCGTGCTGATCGAGCTGCGGGCGCGGGAGCCGATGCTGCCGATGCGGCTGTTCCGCAACCCGGTCTTCACCATCTGCGGGGTGCTGAGTTTCATCGTCGGCTTCTCCATGTTCGGGGCGCTGACCTTCCTGCCGACCTTCATGCAGTACGTGCAGGGCGCCTCGGCGACCGCGTCGGGCCTGCGCATGCTGCCGCTGGTGTTCGGCCTGCTGATCACCTCGATCGCGAGCGGCACCATCGTCGGCCGCACCGGCCGCTACAAGTGGTTCCCGGTCTTCGGAGGCCTGATCACGGCGTTCGGCATGTGGCTGCTGTCGCAGATGACGGCGCTGACCACGCTGTGGGTCGAATCGCTGTTCCTGTTCGTGCTCGGCCTCGGGCTGGGCATGAGCATGCAGACGCTCACCATCGTCGTGCAGAACACCGTCAGCTACCACGACCTGGGCGTGGCCACCTCCGGCGTGACCTTCCTGCGTACGCTGGGCAGCGCGTTCGGGGTGGCGCTGTTCGGCACGGTGTACACGCACTCGCTGCAGACGCAGCTGGAGCGGTTCGGGCCGCTCGTCGGGGCGCTCGATCCACGCCGGCTGGAGAGCCCGGCCGGGGTGCACAGCCTGCCCGCCCCGATCCGGCTGCTGGTGGTCGGCGGCTACACCGAGGCGCTGCACATGGTGTTCCTGTCGGCGGTGCCGGTGGGCCTGCTGGCCGCCGTCATCGCACTGTTCCTGAAGCAGGTGCCGCTGCGCGACACGGCCCGCGCCGCGGCCACGGACCTGGGCGAGGGCTTCGGCATGCCGGAGTCTCCGGACCGCACCGAGCAGCTCGAACGCGCCGTCGCCACCGTGCTGCGGCAGAAGGGCAACACCGTCGCCCCGCAGGTGCTGGCCTCGGCCGGGGTCGACGGCGGGGTCGGGCTGGCCTGGTGCCTGTCCCGGGTGGTGCTGTTCACCGAGCACTACGGGCAGGCCCGGGTGGCCGACATCGCCGAGCACTACCACCTGCCGCCGCAGGTGCTCTGGCCCGCGTTCCAGCGCTACGTCGTCGACGGCTACCTGGGCGCGGTCGACGGGACGGTGGCCCTGACCCCCCGCGGCACCGCCGAGTACGACCGCATCGCGACCGCCTGGCGGCGGTGGGTGTCGGGCGAGCTGTCCGACTGGGACGACACCTCCGACGAGGAGTTCGAGCAGGCCGTCCGCCAGGCCGGCCGCGAGCTCGTGTTCGAGGACGAGACCCCGCCCGAGCCCGTCTCGGCGGTCCCGGCGCTCCCGGAGACGCCCGCCCGCGCGGGTCCCGGCCGCCACCGGGCGTAGGCGGCAACCGCCCGCCGCCCGGCCCGTTGATCGTTCGACTTGCCTGGCACCTGTGCGTATCTTGAGCCCGCTTTCGCCCACCTGCCTGGCAAGTCGAAGGATCTTGGAACGCCGTCGGCTGGCCCTTGGGTGCGTGAAAACGGTGTGGCCGGAGTGTGAACCGCGTCCGATCCTCGGGATGATCATCGCCAGCGGGGGTGATCGCATGTCACGCTGGCGACCATGGACATGACCGGGCTGATCGTCGGAGGCGTGGCGCTGCTCGCCGCCTCCGCGTACGGCGTGGTCCACCGCCGCCGGACGGGTAGGGTTCGCGCCGTGCCCGCCACCGCCGACCCCGTCCCGCCCCCGCAGGCCGACCTGCTCACCGACCTGGGCGTGCCGCCGGGCCAGGTCACCCTGCTGCAGTTCTCGTCGGCGTTCTGCGCCCCGTGCCGGGCCACCCGCGTCGTCTGCGCCGAGGCGGCCCGCACCACGCCCGGCGTGGCCCACGTCGAGGTCGACGCGGAGCAGCGCCTGGACGCGGTCCGTGCCCTGGACATCTGGAAGACCCCCACCGTGCTGATCGTCGACGCGTACGGCCGCATCGCGGGCCGGGCCCAGGGTGCGCCCACCCGCGCCCAGGTGCTGGCCGCCGTCGCGCCGCTGCTGCCCGCCGCGGCCGAGCCGACCGAGGAGAAGGCATGACCGACCCCCGTGGCCCCCGGTTCGCGGCCGCCGTCACCACCCTGGTGATGGTGGCCGTGCTGCTCACCGGCTCCGGCTGGCTGGCCCTGGCGCAGGCGGCGGTGTTCGCGCTGACCGCGGCGTCACCCCGCCTCGGCCCGTACGGGCTGGTCTACCGCACCCTGCTCGCGCCGCGCCTCGGCAAGCCCGCCGAGCTGGAGCCGCTGGCCCCGGTGCGCTTCGCGCAGGCGGTCGGCTTCGTCTTCGCCGCCGTCGCGACCCTGGGGTACCTGCTCGGCTCGCCACTGACCGGGGCGATCGCCGCCGCGTTCGCGCTCGCGGCCGCGTTCCTCAACGCCGCCTTCGGCCTGTGCCTGGGCTGCGAGCTGTTCCTGGCCTACCGCCGCCTCACCGGCCGCCCCCTGGCCGCCCGCGTCCCGGCCTCGTGACCCCGGCTCCCGTCGGACCCCTCTGCTAGAACGGCGGGGTTGACCGGGCACGGCGAAGGAGTGGACTGATGGCGACACGGATCCAGGTGACGATCGACTGCGCGGACCCCGGGCGGCTGGTGGAGTTCTGGGCGCTCGCGCTGCACTACCGGCCCCAGCAGCCGCCGGACGGGCACCCCACCTGGCGCTCGTACTGGCTCAGCAAGGGCATTCCGGAGGAGGAGCTGGAGGGCGCCGACGGCCTCGACTCGATCGAGGACCCGGACGGCGTCGGGCCGCGCTTCTGGTTCCAGCAGGTGCCGGAGTCGAAGGCGGGCAAGAACCGGCTGCACCTGGACCTGGCGGTCGGCGGCGGCCGCAGCGTCCCGCTGGAGATCCGCCGCGAGCGCGTCGCGGCGGAGGCCGAACGCCTCATCGCGGCCGGCGCCACCCGCCTGCGGGTGCTGCACACCGAGGGCGCCGACCACTACGGCGAGGTCATGCAGGACCCCGAGGGCAACGAGTTCTGCCTGCACTGATCGATCACGCGGCGGGCCCGCTCCAGCGGGGACAGCGCGGTCACGGGAGGCGCACTATGCTCCCGCGATGATCCTCTCCGAGCAGGAGACACCCCGTGCCGTGAGCCTGTGGCGCGACGGCGACTTCGTCCGGTTGTGGGCGGCGCGGGTGGTCTCGGTGGCCGGCTCCGCGGTCACCGCGGTGGCGCTGCCCGCGCTGGTGTACGCCCAGACGCAGTCTCCGGTCCTGACCTCGTTGCTGGCCGCGGCCTCGGCGGCGCCGTACCTCATGTTCGGACTGATCGCCGGGGCCATGGCCGACCGGACCGACCGGCGGCGGCTCATGGTGTGGACGGATCTGGCCAGGGGCGCGCTGCTGGCCACCGTGCCGCTCGTCGCGCTGGTCGCCGAACCCGCCTGGTGGCACCTGCTGGCGGTCGCCTGGCTGGTGGCCAGTGTCGGGGTGTGGTTCGACGCGGCGAGCTTCGGTGCGCTGCCCACCCTGGTGCGGGCCGACCAGCTGGTGGAGGCCAACAGCCGGGTGTGGTCGGCGAGCACGGCCGCCCAGATCGCCATGCCCGCGCTGGCGGGCCTGATGATCGCGTCGATCGGGGCCGGCGCCTCCGTCGCCGTGGACGCGGTCAGCTTCGCCGTCGCGGCGGCGCTGGTGTACGCCATCGGCCGACCGCTCAACCTGCCCCGCGACGCGGCCGACGGGTCGCGCCGCGGCCTGCTGGCCGACGTGCGGGAGGGGATGCGGTTCCTGTTCACGGAGCCGACCATCAGGCTGTTTACCGCGCTCGGGGTGAGCAGCGCGTTCAGCGGAGGTGCGCTGATCGGCCTGCTGGTCGTGTACGCGGACCGGCGGTTCGGCATCGGCCAGAGTGACAGCAGGCTCGGCATGATGTTCGCGGCCGGCGGTATCGGTGCCCTGCTCGCCACCCTGCTGCTGCCGCAGCTGTCGCGGCGGTTCGCGCCGCAGCCGCTGACCCTGGCCGGGATGGCCGCGGGCGCCGTCGTGCTGGTCGGGCTGGCGTTGGCGCCGAGCTGGCCGGTGGGCGTGGCGCTGCTGGCCGCGTGGGGCGTCGCGTCGATGTTCGTCATCGTCAACGGGATCAGCGTCCGGCAGGCGCTGACGCCCGAGCACCTGCAGGGCCGCGTGAACGTCGTCGGCCGCATGCTCACCTTCGGCGTCGGCCAGCCGCTGGGCGCGGTCGCGGCCGGGCTGCTGGCCGAGCGGCTGTCCGTGACCACGACGCTGCTGCTGTGCGCGATTCCCCTGGTAGTCGCCGTGGCACCCGGCATCGCCGCCGCGCGCCGCCAAACATCCGACGGCGTCCGATGAGCCGTGGCCTGACCTGATCGTCACCAGCGGCCCATGATCTGTTGTTGTGGACGCTGGACGTCGCCCTGGCGACGTCCAGCGTCCACGAAAACGAATCTTCACCCAGGACGGGTGAGCCGGAGACGGGCGGAGCCCCGTCCCTGCCGGGTGACGGCGGGGACGGAGCTCCGTGGTCGGACCGTCAGGAGCGGCCGGGTTCGTGGCGGCGCAGCGCCAGTCGGGTCAGGAAGATCAGCACGACCATCTGCACGCCGAGCAGGACCATGCACTTGATCCAGTTCTCGGCGGTGTGCGTGAACAGCGGGTCCTGGAAGGTCTTGGGCAGCATGGCGCCGACGTCGACCGTGGCCGCCGCCGCGCCGAAGCCCCAGCGGGTCGGGAAGATCCAGGAGATGATCTCCATGACCTGCTGTCCGGCCAGCACGAACAGGCCGCCGGAGAACACCAGCTGCGCCATGACCAGCACCACCATGATCGGGGTGGTCTGCTCCGTGGTGCGGGCCAGCGCGCTGACGAGCAGGCCGAGCACCGTGGACACCAGCGAGATGCCGACCATGGCGACGATGATCTCCGCCGTCTGGCTCGGGATGACCAGCGACTCCGTCGGCGGGCCCTCGAACAGCGTCAGGTAGACGAACAGCGCCACCTGCGCGGTGTTGATGATGAAGAAGACCGTGAGCTTCGAACTCAGATATGCCGCGGCCGACACCCCCACGGCCCGTTCCCGGGCGTAGATCGGCGCTTCGGCGACGATCTCCCGGACCGAGGCGGCGGTGCCCAGGAAGGCCGCGCCGGTCACCAGCACCACCAGGAGCTGTTGTGCCTGCAGGCTGAAGCCGGGCAGCTTGACCAGGCCGTCCGAGCCCGGGACCGTGTAGGCCAGCACCGCCAGGATCAGCGGCATGGCCAGCAGGAACGCGCTGAAGCCCCGGTCGGACAGGATCACATTGATCATCCGGAGGCAGAGCGTGAAGTACTGCCGGATCGGCGCGCTCGGGTTCCTGGCGAACAGTGAGAACTTCCGCCGGTCGATGTTCGCCCGGCCGGGTTTCGCGGCGGCCACGTTGGGCCGGACCCGGGCCAGGGCGTCGTCGACGCTGACCGAGGCGGGCTCGGCGTCGTCGACCGGAGCGCCGGGCACGGGCAGCACCGCGACGGGCTCGGTGAGGTCGGGCTCGTCGGTGCGTTGCGTCGGCACCAGCGGCTGCTGGGTCGTCGTCGGGTCGAAGACCACGTCGGCCGGCGCGGGCGGCACCGGCAGCACGGCCGGCTCGGCCCGGTGGGACGGGGTGACCGCGCTGACGTAGCGGGCGTACAGCGGGGAGTTGCGGAAGGCCCGGGTCCACCGCTCCGGCTCTTCGGTGATCTTCGTGAAGACGTCGGCGTAGTCCTCGGCGCCGAAGAAGCCGAGCAGCTGGTCCGGCGGGCCGAAGTAGCCCATCGTGCCGCCCAGGCACATCACCAGCACCCGGTCGCAGATGTCCAGGTGCAGCACGCTGTGGGTGACGACGACGACGGTCTTGCCCTTGTCGGCCAGCTCCCGCAGCTCGCCCATCACCTCCTTGTCCAGCGCCGGGTCCAGGCCCGAGGTGGGCTCGTCCAGGCACAGCAGCGACGGCTCGGTGAGCAGCTCCATGGCCACCGAGGCGCGCTTGCGCTGGCCGCCGGAGAGCACGTCGATGCGGGCCTTGGCGCGCTGGGTGAGCCGCATGGTCTCCATGACCTCGTCGACCTTGGCCCAGCGCACCTTGCGCGGCACGTCGTCGGCGAAGCGCAGCGCGGCCGCGAAGCGCAGCGCGGTGCGCACCTTGAGCTGCTTGTGCAGCACGTCGTCCTGGGGCACCATGCCGATGCGGTAGCGCAGCTGGGCGTAGTCGGCGTAGAGGTCGCGCCCGCCGTACCAGAGCCGGCCCTGGGTGGCGGGGCGCAGCCCGGTCAGTGCCTTGAGCAGCGTGGACTTGCCGCAGCCGCTGGGGCCGATCAGGGCGAGCAGGCTGCCCTCGGGCAGGGCGAAGCTGACGTCGTCGATGAGCACCTTGTTGCCCAGGCGCACCGTGAGGTCGTCGGCGATGATCGACGCGGGGCCGGTGTCGACGTGGTCGTGCAGCTGCACGCCGTCGAAGAGCAGCTCGTGCCGCCCGATCGAGACGATGTCGCCGGCGTGCATCAGCGTCGCCTTCTGCACCTGGCGTCCATTGAGGAAGGTGCCGTTGCGGCTGCCCAGGTCGACGATGTGGAAGGCGTCGCCGAGGCGGCGCAGCTCGGCGTGGTGGCGTGAGGCCTGCAGGTCGGCCAGCACGATGTCGTTGTCGGCGTCGCGCCCGAGCCGGGTGCGGATCGAGCCGTCGGCGGCGGCCGTCTGTCCGGAGCCGACCGCGGGGTCGGCGGGCGCGGCGGCGCTCTTGCGGCGTCGAGGCGTGCGGGAGGTGGAGGGGTCTGTTGACACTCGCACATCCTTGCGGCAAGACCAGTGCAGATCAAGCGCCATCCGGTCGGATCCGGCCGCCGTCGGGAACCCGATCGAGCAGGGACCGGCCCGCGCGTCCGGGTGATATTCCCGCACCATCGTGAAGATCGTCACGGCGGCGGTGTTCGGCGCACGCGGATTTCGGAGCTAAGGTGGTCGAGGTCGGTGCGTGGACAGTGTCCCCGGGCCTCACTTACAAAAGCCTTCACGGAATACCGTTCGGCTGGAGCCGTGTCGCGCCACTCGCCGCGAGGCGACCGCACGCACCGACCATAAATCTCGCAGTTGCCCGCCCGCTCCGGTGCCCGATCATCACCGGAGCGGGCGGTGCTCTCTGCCCGCGGCAGGATGGCTGCCGACGTTACTTCGGCGAGACTACCAACAAACTCGCACGAAATCCATCGCCGTCTCTTGATCGTGTCGTGCCGCGGATACCGCCAGGTCATGACGTGCAATGAGCGGTATGGACCAACGCACCGTCATCCTCCTGCTGCTGGTGCTCGGTCTGCTCTGCGTACCGGTCGGCGCGCGGTTGCGGCTGCCGGCCCCCGTGGTGGCCACCGTGTTCGGCGCCGCGCTCGGGCTGCTGCCCGGCCGCTCGCTGTCCCTGCACCCCGAAGTCATCCTGCCCGTGCTGCTGCCGCCGCTGCTGTTCGCCGCGGTGCAGCGCAGTTCCTGGCGGCGCTTCGCGCGCGGCTGGAAGCCCATCCTGCTGCTGGCGGTCGCCCTGGTCTTCGTGACCACGGCCGCCGTCGCGGCCGTCGCGGCCACCGTGCACCCCGCCCTGCCGCTGGGCGCGGCCGTGGTGCTCGGTGCGATCACCTCCCCGCCCGACCCGGCCGCGGTCTCCGCGATGGCCGGCCGGCTGGGCCTGCCCCGCCGCACCGTGACCCTGCTCGAAGGGGAAGGGCTGTTCAACGACGTCACCGCGCTGACCATCTACCAGGTCGCGGTGGCCGGGGTGCTCACCGGGACGCTGTCGGTCTGGAGCGCGGTCGCCTCGTTCGGCTACACGGCCGCGGTCGGCGCGGGTGTCGGCCTGGCCGCCGGGATCGTCTTCGGCTGGCTATTCGACCGGCTGCCGACCGCCGAGCTGCGGGCCGGGCTCAGCTTGCTCACCCCGTACGCCGCGTATCTCACCGCCGACTCCGTGCACGCCAGCGGGGTGCTGGCGGTGCTCGCGGCCGGGTTCTGGCTGGGCGCGACCCGGGCCGACCCCGACGACGTGGCCGGGCGGCTGTCCGGGCGCAACTTCTGGGACGTGGTGGAGGAGCTGGTCACCGGCTTCACCTTCGGGCTGATCGGGCTGGAGTTCATCGAGGCGCTCGACGACCTCGACGCGGGCGTGTGGCCGTACGCCCGCTATGCGATCTTGATCTGCCTCACCCTGGTGGCGGTGCGCTTCGCGTGGATGTTCGGTGTCGGCGGGCTGACCAAGCGGATGCGCTCGCGCGATCCCGCGGACGTGCCGGTCGGGTGGGGCGAGACCCTGATCGTGGCGTGGGCGGGCATGCGCGGGGTGGTCACCATCGCGACCGCGCTGGCGCTGCCACGGGACTTCCCGGCCCGCTCGCAGATCGTCTTCGTGGCGGCGGTGGTCGCCGTCGTCACCCTGCTGCTGCCCGGTGTGACGCTGCCCTGGCTCGTGAACCGGCTCGGGCTGAGCACCGGCGCGAAGCGCCGCCGCCAGGCCGAACAGGAGGTCATCGCGATGGCCCAGGAGGCCGGGCAGCGCCGCCTGGAGCAGTTGCGGGCCGACGGCACGGTGAGCGCGGAGACCGCGCACCGGCTGGCGCAGTGGCAGCGCGCCATCCTCGTCGACGAGGAGGCGGAGGACGACGACTGGGTACGCCAGCGCCAGCGCCTCGGCGACGTGCGGGCGCAGCTGCTGGCGGCCTCGCGGGCCGCGGTGCTCGACCACCGGGCGCGCGAGCCCGAGGCCGTGGACGACGTGCTGCGCCGGCTGGACCTGCACAGCGCCGTCTACTAGTGGCCCGGCGTGTCCCACCCGTCGTCGCTCCGTCCGAAGCGATGCTGTCCTAGCCGCGTGACCTGCGGTTATGTATCTGCTTCGACATGGAAGGCGGTCTCGATGAGACCATGGCGAATGTTCGCCGCACTCGCCGGCCTCGCGCTGGCGACGGCCCTGACCGGCGGCGCCGCGCAGGCCGCTCCACCGGCCGGGCACGACTGCATCACGCCCTCGGGCGCGAACCTCAACCAGATCTACGGCATCAAAGAGCGCATCGTCAGTCCGCCGATCTGCCTGGAGGTGCGCGCCGGCGAGCGGTGGGTGGTGCTGGCGAACTCGTGGACCACGGCGGCCGGCCCCGATGGAGCCGTCTACCCGGCCGGGTACACCCCCGAACTGCCCGCCCCGATCGACGACTTCAGCGCGAAGTTCCACATCGCCAAGTACGTGATCGACGGCGGCACCGATCAGGAGCGGGTCGTCGTCGCCGGCCCCGAGGCGCTGCGGACGTTCGTGGGCGCGGACGGCCTGCCGTTCGCGACCTTCCCGTCGCCCGCGCTCAAGCCGCTGCGTCCGGGCACGCACACGTTCGCCGTGTACGTCGTCATGTCCGCGCAGCACTGCGACGGCCTCGGCGTCAACGTCGAGCTGAACTGCCTGCCCGCGGGACTGACCGAGTGGTTCCCGCAGACGCCGTTCGAGGTGGTCGCCAAGTACGGGACGCCGGGCCGGCCCTGAGCCCCGCCGACGGGTGGCGCCCTCGCGGACGGGGGCGCCCCCGCCGGCGGCATCGACATTCCACCATGTGATCAACAACGTCGGCAATGGTTGCGCCGCATGATCGCGGGTGCGAGCATGTGCGGCGTGTCGATGTCCGCGGTGCGCCGCAACGCCTGGTGGCTACTGCCCGAGCTGCTGGCGCTGGCGCTGGTGGCGGGGCTGTTCGCCGTGGCGGCGCCCGCGGACCTGAAGGACGTGCTCGCCGACCGCGTCGCGGTGATCCTGGCGCAGTCGTCGCCGTCCGAGCACCACCAGCACGGCCACGACGTCGCCGCCGAGGACACCGTGCTGTGCACGGCGGAGACCATGGGCATGGAGCCCGCGGACGCGACCCGGGTGGCCGACGTGCGCGTGGTGTACGCGTACTTCTTCTGCGCCGCCGGGGAGCCGGGCCAGCCGTGGGACTTCGCCGCCCGCATCTCCGGGCCGGTCGTCGTCGAGCTGACCGAGCCGCCACGGGTGCGCATCGCCGAGGCGGGGCTGGGCTACCCCGACCGGGTCAAGGCCATGCTGCCCGACCAGTACGAGCCGTGGGCCTTCGGCGGCTTCCACGACCCGAGCCTGCCGACCGTGCTGCAGCAGCGCTATCTCGACGAGGTCGCCAAGGCCTGAGCGGCGCCACAGAGCCGACGTGGCGGTCCGAGGGCGGACAACGGGCCCCCGCCGCGCCGGACCGGTGGGCGACTAGGCTGATCTTCATGCGATTCGGATTGTTCGGCACGGGCTACTGGGCGGAGCAGACCCAGGGCGCGGCACTGGTGGCCCACCCCGAGGCGGAGCTCGTCGGCGTATGGGGCCGCGATCCGGCCAAGGCCGCCGCACTCGCGTCGCGGCTGGGCGCCCGGCCCTATGCCGACGCCGACGCGCTGATCGCCGACGTGGACGCGATCGCGGTGGCGCTGCCGCCCGACGTGCAGGCGCCGATCGCGGAACGGGCCGCCCGCGCGGGCCGTCACCTGCTGCTGGACAAGCCGCTGGCGCTGAGCACCGCCGACGCCGACCGGGTGGTCGACGCCGTCGCGGAGACCGGCGTGGCCAGCGTGGTCTTCTTCACCGGCCGCTTCGACCCGGACGTCGCGCAGTCGCTGGAGCAGGCGTGCGCCGCGGGCGGCTGGAGCTCGGCCCGGGTCACCATGTACGCCTCGATCTTCGCGCAGGGCGGCCCGTACAGCGAGTCGGCCTGGCGCAAGGTGCACGGCGGCCTGTGGGACATCGGCCCGCACGCGCTGTCGCGGCTGCTGCCCGTGCTGGGCCCGGTGACCGAGGTGACCTCGCTGGCCGGCGCGCACGCGACCAGCCACGTGCTGGCCCGGCACGAGAGCGGCGCGGTCAGCGTGCTCATGCTGACGCTGGACGCCCCGCCGACGGCGCTGCTGTTCGAATACCAGCTGCACGGCGAAGCCGGGGTGCTGGACCTGCCGGGCGGCTCCGGCGACCCGGTTGCCTGCTTCGGCCGGGCGATCGACGAACTGCTCACGCAGGCGCGGCATCCGGGTGAGGACGGTCCGGCGCACCCGTGCGACGTGCGCTTCGCCCGCGAGGTCGTGTCGGTGCTGGAGGCGGCGCAGCTGTCCCAACAGGAGGGACGCACGGTCGCCGTCCGGTGACCGGTGCCGCGAGGTCCCGGACCGGTGGGGAGCTGGATCGTTCAAGCGATCCGCAATCGTGTCCGCGCAACCGTTGACACCGCAGCGGATCATGCAGCAACGTGCCGTTCATGACCGAGTACGCCTACCCGCTGCGCGCCGGCGACCTGATGGTCGAGCGTTATCGACTGATCGACAGGATCGGCGTCGGCGGTATGGCGGTCATCTGGCGGGCCCGTGACGAGACGCTCGACCGTCTCGTCGCGCTGAAGGTGCTCGACCCTCGCCTGTACGGCGACGAGCGCCTGCGCGAGCTGGCCCGGCGGGAGGCGTGGGCGGTGGCCCGTCTGAACCACCCGGACGTGGCCGGGGTGCACGACTTCGTGCGCACCAGCACCCCGGACGGGCAGGAGATCGCGGTCATCGTGCTCCAGCTGGTGGCCGGCGAGCCGCTGGCCGACCGGATCGCGCTGGGCGCGCTGCCCTGGCGGGAGGCGGTGCGCATCGGCGTACGCATCGCCGCCGTGCTGGAGGTGGCGCACCGGCGGGGCGTGGTGCACCGCGACATCACCCCCGACAACGTGATGGTCCACGGGGAGCAGGTCACCGTCCTCGACTTCGGCATCGCGGCCCGCGTCGGCGAACCCGACGACGACAGCACCGGCGCCAGCTTCGGCACCCCGGCGTACGTCGCCCCCGAGCGCCTCGACGGCATGCCCGCCGAACCCGCCACGGACGTCTACGCCCTCGGTGTGGTGATGTACGAGATGCTCACCGGTCGGCCGCCGTTCCGGGTGCGCGGCTGGGACGACGTCGCCGCCGACCACGGCCCCGTCGTGCCGCCCGACGTGCCCGAGCTGCCCCGCTCGGTGGCCGCGGTGGTGGCCGCCGCGCTGCGCCGCGATTCCGCCACCCGCCCGTCGGCCGCCGAGGTGGCCCGGGTGCTGCGGGCAGTGCCCGCCCGCTCGCCGCGGCGGCTGCTGCCGATGGCGGCCGTGGCGGCCGGGGTCGCCGTGCTCGGTGTGCTGGTGTGGACGCTGCCCACCCGCGAGTCGCCGCGGGATCCGGGCCAGGCGGTGGGCACGCCGCCGGCGAGCACGCCCGGCTTCGGGGCGCAGTCCGCGTCGGCGGCCCCGTCCGACACGACCTCCCCGACCCCCGCCCTCTCGCCCACCGCGAACGGCTCGCGGCCCGCCCCGAGCACGCCGGCCCCGGCGGGGCAGAGCCCCGGCCCGTCGCCGGTGCCGGTGCTCACCGTCAAGCAGGCGCAGGACGCCGCGCTGAGGACGATCGACGCCGCGGCCCGCGACGGCAAGGTGCGCACCGACGTCGCGACCGATCTGCGCAACACCGTGAACAACCTGGTCCAGGCCAGGCCGACCGGAGCGCTGCTGGCCACCCAGGTGCAGGCGGCCCACGAGAAGATCGACCAGCGGGTGGGCGAAGGGGACACGCTGGCCTGGGAGGTCGGCGAGCAGCTGCACCACGACATCGCGGCGCTGGCGCGGGCGCTGGCGGCCTGAGGCCGGAAACGCTACGGGCCGGGCGACCGTTGAGGTCACCCGGCCCAGTCACCCGGCAGCGTGGACGCGAGGGTCTCCCACCGCCGAGGAGGCTCTACAGGCCGTTGTCCCGGATCACTCCGCTGTACCAGCGCGCACTGGCCTTGGGGGTGCGCTGCTGGGAGGCGTAGTCGACGTAGACCAGGCCCCAACGCTCGTCGTAGCCTTCCTGCCACTCGAAGTTGTCCATCAGCGACCACACGTGGTAGCTCTCCAGGTTCACCCCGTCGGTGATGGCCCGGTGCGTGGCCGCGAAGTGGTCGCGCAGGAAGGCGATGCGGCCGGTGTCCTGCACGGTGCCGTCGGGGCCCATCACGTCGGGGCAGGGCAGCCCGTTCTCGGTGATGGTCAGCGCGATGTCGCCGTAGTCCTTCTTGATGCGGGTCAGGATGTCGTACATGCCCTCGGGGTAGATCTGCTGCCAGAACGCCTCGCTGGTGGGGTGCTTGCGCACCGTCTCACCGGCGCCGGTGACGTAGATCGGGCAGTAGTACTGCACGGCCAGCAGCTCCACCGGCGACGAGATGACCTCGAGGTCGCCGTCCTTGATGTGCTTCTGCATGGGGGAGAACCGGGCGACGTCGTCCAGCACGTCCTGCGGGTAGTGGCCCTTCAGGATGGGGTCGAGGTAGAGGCGGTTCTCGTAGCCGTCGTACAGCACGGTGGCCTGCTGCGCCTCGGCGCTCTCGTCGGCGGGGTAGCACGGGTGCAGGTTCAGCGCGGGGCCGATCCGGGTCTGCGGGCTCAGGTGCGGGCGCATCGCCTGCACCGCGAGGCCGTGCGCGAGCAGCTGGTGGTGCGCGACCACGTAGGCCGCGGCCTCGTCGCGCTTGCCGGGGGCGTGCGACCCGTACAGGTAGCCGTTCTGCACGACGGTCTTCGGCTCGTTGAGGGTGAGCCAGTTGGGCACGGCGTCGCCGAGCGCCTCGGCCAGCACGGCCGCGTACTCGGCGAAGCGGTAGGCGGTGTCGCGGTTCTCCCAGCCGCCGATGTCCTGCAGCTCCTGCGGGGTGTCCCAGTGGTACAGGGTCACCATCGGGGTGACGTCGCGCTCGCGCAGGCCGTCCACCAGTCGGCGGTAGAAGTCCAGGCCCTTGCGGTTGACGGGGCCGCTGCCACCGGGCACGACCCGCGGCCAGGCGATGGAGAAGCGGTAGGACCGCAGTCCCAGCTCCTTGATGAGGTCGAGGTCGGTCGACCAGCGGTGGTAGTGGTCGGCGGCGACATCGCCGTGCTCACCGTTGCGCACGCGCCCCGGAGTCTTGGCGAACGTGTCCCATACCGACGGTCCGCGGCCGTCGGTGGCGGCGGCACCCTCGATCTGGTAGGCCGACGTCGCGGCGCCCCAGATGAAGCCCTCGGGGAACTGCAGCCCCATCGAGGTGGGCGACGGATGACCTGGCATGCGGTGCTCCTCAAATACTGGGATAAGGACTGATCATGGATGGGAACGCTCCCATGATCAGGTACAGTTGTCCTCATCCCGGTGACGGGTGGAGATTGGTGTTAAGACTTTCGCACATGTGGCGTAAGTCTGGTGCTGCTGGGCGCTGAGGCGGAGAATGCCGAGTGGTATGGGGACGGGGAAGGGCAGTCCCCGCCCCCATCGGGTGCTCACGCCCTGTGTCTGCCGAGCGGCAGGGTCACGAGGCAGCGTGACGCGCGGGAGCCGTTGGCACGCGACGTAGTCGCGAGCTTCACCTCCTCTCCGGCACCCGGAGGGGGGTCGGTCGCCGGTCGTAGGGAGATCGGCGACCGACCGCCTCTGGGAGCGGCCGGCGATGGCGTCCGGGCGGGCCATCGACGGGACGAATTCTTACATTGATGAACATCCGTGGAAGCGTTCCCATGGACGTTTGTTGGAACGATAGCGACAACTTCGCCGGAGGGGAAGACCCTTCATCGCCTCAGAATCTGTAGGCAACCACCAGGAAATCCTTGGCTGGTAACCGAATCGGCCCCTACCTGCGGAAGCGCTCCCACGGGCCGGGCGTCGATGTGTCGGGCATGTTTCCACATTGACACGAAGCGACGCCCGGACCGCCCCGCGCGAACGACGGCGAGACCCCGGCCGGGCACGGGAGTCGATCCCTGTTCGTGTCCGGTGGGAGCGGGACGCGGACCTCAGACCGCGGCGGGATCGCGCCACAGTGTCCACTGTGGCGGGCCGGAGCGCATGGGCGGCTGCCCGGTGACGGTGAAGCCGTGGCGGCGGTAGAAGCTCAGATTGCGTTCGTTGGACGACTCCAGGTAGACCGGCAGCCCGGCGGCGTCGAGGCGGGCCAGCGCGTCGGTCAGCAGCAGCGAGCCCAGCCCGGTGCCCCGGGCGGCCACCGCGGTGCCGATGAACTCCAGGTACCAGTGTTCGGCCGGCTGGCGCTCGTGCAGGCGGTCGATCTCGCCCATGCGGCCCAGCAGCCGTGGCAGCCGCGTGCCGGTGGCCCGCAGCAGCGGCACGGCCGCCCGGAAGACCGCGGGGGTGGGCAGCTTCCACGAGTGCGGCGGGGCCCACATCGTGACCGCCTGCCGGTCTGCCGTGGTGTGGACGTGGCCGCGCGGGATCGCGTACCGCAGCAGGGCGCCGAAGATGCGCTCCAGCCTGGCGTGGCGGCCGTGCGGGGGGACCATCCAGGTCCATACCGGGTCGTCGCCGAACGCCTCGGCCAGGGTGGTGGCCAGGGCCGGCAGATCGGCGGGTACGGCGACGCGAACACTATTCACGTCCGGCATCCTGCCGCACTTCCCGCCCCCGCACGAGCCCCTTCCCGGCCACCTCCGCCAGCCCGGACCCGCCGCCCGCGTCCGCGCGTGATCGCGTCCGCTTTCGCGCGTGATCGTCTGCAGTTTGGGGGAAACTGCGCGAATCAACGGTGCGATTCGTGCAGTTTCCCCGAAACCGTGGTCCGGCTTGCTTCCGGCGGGACGTCGGGCTTGGCGAGGTGCCGAGGCCGGGAGGGGCGTGGGTGGAGGCATGTCGACGGTAGGGTCGCCGCATGAACGATCATGGGGAGAACAGGCCGCTGGCAGTGGTCAGCGGTGCGGGCACCGGCATCGGTGCGGCCACCGCGCTGGCACTGGCCGGACGAGGACACGACATCGTCGCGATCGGACGCCGGGCGGACGTGCTGGACCGCGCCGCAGCGGACATCCGCGCAGCCGCGGGCGTCGCGGTGACCGCGATCGCCGCCGACCTCAGCGTGCCCGAGGGGGCCGAGCGGGTCGCTGCGGCGCTGGCCGGGCGGGCGGTGGACGTGCTGGTGAACAACGCGGGCGGATACGTCGGCCGCGACGGCCAGGGGCTGACCGCCGTGGCCGAGCAGTGGCGGGCGACCTTCGAGACCAACGTGCTCACCGCGG
The DNA here is from genome assembly GCF_011297315.1 of Catellatospora chokoriensis. Classification (NCBI taxonomy): domain Bacteria; kingdom Bacillati; phylum Actinomycetota; class Actinomycetes; order Micromonosporales; family Micromonosporaceae; genus Catellatospora; species Catellatospora chokoriensis. Next base: position 68,695 of record NZ_JAAOTI010000034.1, on the reverse strand, counting down.
TGCTGCTCACCGAGGCGGTGCTGCCGTTGCTGCGCCGGCCGGGCGGGCGGGTGGTGCTGCTGAGTTCGATCGCCGCGCAGCGGGGCGGTGGCGGCCCCTACTCCGCAGCCAAAGCAGCGCTGCACGGCTGGGTGATGGACCTGGCGGCGCAGCTCGGCCCGGACGGCGCGACGGCCAACGTCATCGCACCCGGCTATGTCGCCGAGACGGGGTTCTTCGACGGTCGGATGACGCCGCAGGGCCACGCCTCGCGGGTGGCGCAGACGCTGGTCGGCCGGGCCGGTCGGCCGCAGGACATCGCGGACGCGGTGTGCTGGCTGGCGGGGGAGTCCGGCGGCTATGTCACCGGTCAGATCATCAACGTCAACGGCGGTTCCGTGCTCGGCCGTTGACCGTCCGGTCCCGGGTGCCGGGCGCGCGTGCCCGCAGCCCCGCACGCAGCGGGCCTGCACAGCCACCGGAAGACGTTAAGAAGGGCACCTTCTGCAACGCATAGCGTTGAGAAGGTGCCCTTCCTTCGTGCAGGTCAGCCCTTGACGCTGCCGGCCAGGAGGCCGCGGACGAAGTAGCGCTGCAGGGACAGGAACACGGTGAGGGGGACGATGATCGAGACGAAGGCGGCGGCGGTGAGGCGCTGCCACTCGTTGCCGCGGTTTCCGGCCAGCTCGGCCAGGCGCACCGTGAGCGGGGCGTTCTTGGGGCCGCCCGCGAAGATCAGGGCGACCAGCAGGTCGTTCCAGACCCAGAGGAACTGGAAGATGGCGAACGACGCCAGTGCCGGCACGATCAGCGGCAGCACCACCGAGCGGAAGATCTTGGCGTGGCTGGCGCCGTCCACCCGCGCCGCCTCGACCAGGTCGCCGGGCAGCTGCGCCATGAAGTTGTGCAGCAGGAAGATGCCCAGCGGCAGGGCGAAGCAGGTGTGCGCGAACCAGACCGTGATGAACTTGGCCGGGCCGTCCAGATCCCAGGCGGGCAGCAGCTGCACCCCGCCCAGCGAGACGCCGTAGTTGAAGAACGACAGCAGCGGGATCAGGGCCATCTGCAGCGGGACGATCTGCAGCGCGAAGATGGCGATGTAGATCCAGTCACGGCCGCGGAACCGGGTCCACGCCAGCGCGTACGCGGCGAGCGCGCAGAAGGCCAGCGGGAACAGCACCGACGGGATCGTGATGACCAGCGAGTTGATGAAGTAGCCGGCCAGCCCGCCGGAGGCGGACCGGGAGCCGAACAGCACCTGGTCGTAGTTCTCCAGGGTGAACTGCGGGTTGGCGAAGAAGTTCCACCAGCCGTTGGACTTGATCTCGTTCTCCGGGCGGATCGACGAGATCAGCACCCCGACCGTGGGCACGGTCCACAGCAGTGCGATCACCAGCGACACCGCGCTCGCGGTGCGGCTGGTCAGCTTCTTGCGGACCCGGCCCGCCACGGTGGGCGGGACCTCGGCGTCGGGCGCGGCGAGAACGGTCTCCGTACCGGTGCTCATCGTTCCTCCTCGCTGCGCTCGTCGTCGCGCTCGTAAAGCCTGGCTCGTCATCGGGCGCCCTCCAGCCGGCGGCGGCGCATGAGCCTGATCTGGTAGATCACGATGGGTATGACGAAGAGGAACAGCAGCACCGCCAGGGCGGCGCCCTTGCCCTTCTCGTCGGCCCGGAACGAGTACGTGTACATCTCGTTGGCCACCACGCTGGTGCCGAACTGGCCACCGGTCATGGTGCGCACGATGTCGAACACCTTCAGGGTGCCGATGGAGATGGTGACCAGCACGACGACCAGGGCCGGGCGGATGCTCGGGATGGTGACGCGCCAGAACATCTGCCACGGTGTCACGCCGTCGATGTGGGCGGCCTCGACGATGTCGGCCGGGATCGCCTTGATCGCCGCGGAGAGCACCACCATGGCGAAGCCCGCCTGGATCCAGACCAGCACCACGATCAGGAACAGCGTGTTCCACGGCCCGTCCAGCAGCCACTGCTGCGGCGTCCCGCCCAGCGCGACCACGAACTGGTTGAGCAGGCCGATCTGCTCGGCCCCCTCCTGGCGGTACTCGTAGACGAACTTCCAGATGATGCCGGCGCCGACGAACGAGATGGCCATCGGCATGAAGATCAGCGACTTGGCGAACGACTCGAACCTGGCGCGGTCCACCAGCACCGCGTAGACCAGGCCGACCGCGGTCGACACGCTGGGCACGAACAGCACCCAGAGCAGGGTGCTCAGCAGCACGCCGTACTGCACCGGGTCGGCGCCGAAGTCGGGGAGCATGCCGGAGTTCTTGTCCGTGAACATCCAGCGGAAGTTCTCCAGGCCCACGAACTCGCTGGAGTCGGCGTTCATGAAGGCCAGGACAACGGTACGGATCGCCGGCACGATCAAGCCCACGAGCAGCAGCAGGCCGGCCGGCGCGAGCAGGCCCAGCGCGATCCACCGGTCCTTGCGCGCGGGCAGCACGTCCAGCACCAACAGCAACAGGCCCACCACAGCGGCGAAGGCGATGACGCCGTACAGCAGCATCATCAACTTCGGGGCTTCGGCGGTGAAGTCGAAGTTCAACGCGATCTCCTCGGGCACCGGTCGGGAGGAAGACTACGCCGTGTGAGCCCAGGATCGGGACTCACACGGCGTAGATAGATCAACTACCGGCTCACTTGGGCCAGGTGCCTTCGATGTAGTCGAGGGTGGCCTTGGTGTCGGTGCCGTTGATCCAGTTGGTCATGCCCTTCCAGAAGGAGTTCGCGCCGACGGCGGCGGGCATCAGGTCGGAGCCGTCGAAACGGAAGACCGCGCCGCTGTCCTGCAGGATGCCGACCGCCACCTTGTCGATCGGGTTGGACACGTTGGCCACGTCCAGGCCCTTGTTGGCGGAGATCCAGTTGTTCAGCTTGGCGCGGCTGTTGGCGAAGTCGGCGCTGGCCAGGTAGGTCTGCACCGCCTGCACGGCCGGGCTGTCGCTGAACGCGGCGACGAACTCGCCGCCGCCCAGCACCGGCTTGCCCTTGGCCGGGTCGATCGCCGGCAGGTAGAAGGCGAAGGCGTCGCCGTCCTGGGCCACCTTGGTGCCCTGCGGCCACTGGTTGGCGTAGAACGAGGCCTGGCGGTGCATGCCGCACTTCTTCTGGACGACCGGCAGGCCGCCGTCCTGGAAGGTGGTCGTCGCGATGGACTTCACGCCGCCGATGCCGCCGTTGACGTACTTCTCGTTCTTCAGGATCGAGCCCACCCGGTCGGTCGCCGAGACGATCTTCGGGTCGTTGAACGGGATGGCGTGGGCGACCCACTGGTCGTACACCTCCGGACCCTGGTCGCGCAGCAGCACGTCCTCGATCCAGTCGGTGGCCGGCCAGCCGGTGGCGTCACCGGAGCCGATGCCCGCGCACCACGGCTTGATGCCCGCGGTGACCATCGTGTCGCTGAGCTTGATCATCTCGTCCCAGGTGGTCGGGACGGTCCAGCCCTTCTCCTTGAACAGGGACGGGGAGTACCACACGAACGACTTCACGTTGGCGCCCAGCGGGGCACCGTACAGGGTGCCGTTGACGGTGCCGTACTTCAGCCAGTCGGGGGAGTAGTTCTGCGTGGCCAGGGCCTTGGTCTTCTCGCCGGCGGCCTTGAGCTTGCCCGCCTTGGCGAACGACTCCAGCAGACCCGGCTGCGGGATGAAGGCCAGGTCGGGCGCGTCGCCGCCCTCGACGCGAACCTTCAGCTGCGCCTCGAACTCGCCGCTGCCCTCGTACTCGATCTTCGCGCCGGTGCAGTCCGCGAACGGCTTCCAGGCCTGCTCGAGCAGCCCCGCCTCGGCGTCGCGGATCGGGGAGTAGATGGTGACCGTCTCGCCGGAGATGCCGGTGTAGTCCTTGTATGCGGCGCACTCGGGGGTGTCGAGCTTGCCTTCGGAGGTGTTGTCGGACTTTCCGCCGCAGGCCGCGACGGTGAGAGCCAGTACAACCGCACCGGAGAAGGCGAGCAGACGCCGCTGTCTGTTGGATGCCATGGAGTTTCCTCCTCGTGAGCTTGTCGGAGCGCAGCCCCCTGGTACCGGACTACCGCAAGGTGACGCAAGCCATGCAAGCGCTTTCGGTCTCGAACTGTCCAGCGCTGACAACAGTAAGGTTCGTAACGATTCGGAAACCACCCCGGAACCTGTAATGACGATCATCCCGGCCCCCCACCGCCGCGCGATGTGGGCTACACTCGTGCTTGGTTTTTGATGTACGTGGTCTGCTCGCGTTGCCCTCCCTGAGAATGAGAGGACCGCCGGTTGCCGCTACTCAGTGGCCAGCCCCCGCACGAGGTGTGCGGCGCGGTTCAGTTTGTGCAAGGAAATGGTGAAAATGGCTCAGGGAACCGTCAAGTGGTTCAACGCCGACAAGGGCTTCGGCTTCATCTCCGTCGACGGTGGTGGCGCTGACGTCTTCGTGCACTTCTCCGCGATCCAGGCCAGCGGCTTCCGCAGCCTCGAGGAGAACCAGCGCGTCGAGTTCGAGATCGTCCAGGGCGCCAAGGGCCCGCAGGCCGACGCGGTCCGCCCGCTCTGATCTTCCTAAGGTGACGCCACCGGGGCCTGGTGCTCCGGCGGCGCTCGTCTAACCCTAACGGGCCGGTTCACGCCGGCCCGTTTGTCGTTCCGCGTGGCCTGTGGGCCCGCTGGAGCGTGTCGAGCCCCGCATCATGCCCTGTATGCGGGGCTCGATGCTGTCCCGGACCAGGTTGCGGAAGCTCCCGGCGGCGGGCTATCTTCAAACCAAGACGTACGTACGGTTTGTTGAGCTGGAGGCCCGTCATGTGGAACCCCGACACCTACCTGCGCTTCGCGGACGACCGCGGCCGCCCCTTCCACGACCTGGTCGCCCGGGTGGGCGCCGAGCAGCCCCGCCAGGTCGTCGACCTGGGCTGCGGGCCCGGCAACCTCACCGCCACCCTGGCCGCGCGCTGGCCCGCAGCGCAGGTGAGCGGCGTCGACTCGTCGGTCGAGATGATCGACAAGGCGCTGGCCGACCAGGGCGGCCCGGGGCCGGTGGCCTACCGGGTCGGCGACGTGCTCGACTACCTGCCGGGGCCCGAGGTCGACGTGATCGTCACCAACGCGGTCCTGCAGTGGGTGCCCGGCCAGGAGGAACTGGTCGGCCGGTGGGCGCGGGCGCTGCGTCCGGGTGCGTGGCTGGCGCTGCAGGTGCCCGGCAACCACGACAACCCGGCCCACCGGGCGCTGCGCGAGCTGTGTCTCACCTCACGCTGGTCCCCGCTGCTCGGCGAGATCGGCGCGCAGCCGCGGTCGGTGCCCGGGCCGCAGGAGTACGCCCGGCTGCTGCGCGAGGCCGGCTGCGCCGCCGACACCTGGGAGACCACATACGTGCACCAGCTGCCCGTCGGCGACGGCCCGCACCCGGTGCTCACCTGGCTCACCGGCACCGCCCTGCGGCCGGTCCGCGCCGCGCTGGCCGGCGAGCCCGGCGCGTGGGAGGCGTACTGCGCCGAGCTGGAGCCCGCGCTGCGCGAGGCCTACCCCGCCGACGGGGACGTGGTCGACTTCCCGTTCCGCCGGGTGTTCGCGGTCGGCCACCGGACCTCCGCAGCCTCGTGACCGCGGGCCGGACGGTAAAGTGCCGACATGGCTAAGGACGATCTTGCGAGCTTCGTGGCGGGACTGCCCAAGGCCGAGCTGCACGTGCACCACGTGGGTTCGGCCTCCCCTCGCATCGTGGCCGAGCTGGCCGCCCGGCACGAGGGCCGCGGCCCGGTGCCGGCCGACCCGGCGCTGCTGGCCGAATACTTCACCTTCACCGACTTCGCGCACTTCATCGAGGTCTACCTGAGCGTCGTGGACCTGATCCGCGACGCCGAGGACGTGCGCACGCTGACCTACGGCGTCGCCCAGGACCTGGCCGCGCAGCAGGTGCGCTACGCCGAGCTGACCGTCACGCCGTACTCCAGCGTCAACCGGGGCATCCCGGCCGAGGCGTTCTGCGAGGCCATCGAGGACGCGCGGCGCGAGGCGGAGAAGGAACTCGGCCTGGTGCTGCGGTGGGTGTTCGACATCCCGGGCGAGGCCGGTCTGCAGTCGGCCGAGCAGACCCTGCGCATCGCGCTGGACCAGCGTCCGGACGGGCTGATCAGCTTCGGCCTCGGCGGTCCGGAGATCGGCGTGCCCCGGCCGCAGTTCAAGCCGTACTTCGACCAGGCCCGCGCGGCCGGGCTGCACAGCGTCCCGCACGCGGGGGAGACCACCGGCGCGCAGACCGTCTGGGACGCGATCCGCGAGCTCGGCGCGGAGCGCATCGGCCACGGCATCTTCGCGGCGCAGGACCCGCAGCTGCTGGCGTACCTGGCCGAGCACGCGATCCCGCTGGAGGTGTGCCCCACCTCGAACCTGCGCACCCGGGCCGTGGCGGACCTGGCCGAGCACCCGCTCGCGGCGATCGTGGCCGCGGGTGTGCCGGTCAGCATCAACTCCGACGACCCGCCGATGTTCGGCACGACCCTGAACAACGAGTACGAGGTGGCCGCCCGGCTGCTCGACCTGGACACGGCGGGCGTCGCCGAGCTGGCCCGCCAGGGCGTACGCCACTCCTTCGCCACCGACCAGGTCAAAACCGCCCTGCTCAGCGAGATCGACACCTACACCGCAACGGCCACCGCCTGACCCACCCCACCCCCTCGCATAGACGTTGGCCTATCACATCGAAAAAACTAAGATCGAGGTCGATGTGATAGGCCAACGTCTATAAAAAAGAGGGGTGCGGGGCGCTGCTGCCGCGCGGATCGCCGTCAGGCGTGGTGGAGGGCTTTGACCTTGCGCCAGGTGGGGGTGTCCAGGGTGCCGGCGCGGTTGGAGAAGGCGGCCGTGGTGATGGTGATCGGGTCGCTCAGGTCCAGGTAGCTGTTGTGGTCGGCGTCGGCGTCCCACGACTTCGTCGCGATCTCGATGTGGTCGCTCCGGTGGCTCTGATCCTGGCTGGTGATCTTCAGGATCTCGTACGCCCCGCCCTTGACCCGCAGCACCACGCACGGCCGGACCTTCGACCCCGGGCCGTCCTCGTAGGGCACGTCGGCCCACCAGATCTCGCCGGGCTGCGGTCCGCCCGCGGGCGCGGGCGCCTTCTTCGTGGCGGTGGGCCGGCCGGGCGGGCGCTTGCCGGCGGGGCGCCTGCCCGCGGGGTGGGCGGCCGGGCGGGCCGACTTGCGCCACCGCCACCAGATGGCGAGCGTCAGCACGGCGACCGAGAACAGGGTCAGGAACAGCCACATGATCGGCAGTCTAGGCGGGCTCGCCGAGCAGGGTGCAGGCCACGTCGGCGGGCACCGGGCGGGAGAACAGGAAGCCCTGGCCGTACCCGCAGCCCAGGCGGATCAGGAAGTCGCGCTGCTCGGGCGTCTCGATGCCCTCGGCGATCAGGTCGAGCGACAGGTTGCGTCCCATCAGGACGATGGTGCGCACCAGCTCGCCGCTGCGCCGGTCGGTGTCGATCTGCCAGACGAAGGACCGGTCGATCTTCAGCGCGTCGATGGGCAGCCGGTGCAGCGCCTCCAATGACGAGTATCCGGTGCCGAAGTCGTCGACGTGCAGCTGGCAGCCGAGGTCGTGCAGGGTGTGCAGGATGTCGCGGGCCGGGGCGACGTTCTCCATCACCACACCTTCGGTGATCTCCACGGCGAGGCTGCCCGCCGGGGGCTGGTGCCGGCCCAGCGCCTCGGTGATGTCGTCGATGACGTTGCCGCTCCAGAACTGGCGGTTGGACACGTTGACCGCGACGGTCAGGCCGGGGGTCGCGACGTCGGCGGCGTACCAGGCGGCGAGCTGGCGGCAGCACTCGTCGATGACCCAGCTGCCGATCGGGATGATCAGGCCGGTCTCCTCGGCGACCGGCATGAACGCGGCCGGTGACAGCAGCCCGCGCAGCGGGTGCCGCCAGCGGATCAGCGCCTCGAACCCCTTGGTCCGGCCCGAGCGCAGCGCCACGATCGGCTGGTAGTGCACCTCGAACTCGCCGTTGTCGAGCGCCTGGCGCAGCTCGGTCTCGATCTGCAGGCGGGTCACCGCCTTGGCGTGCATCGCCACGTCGAAGATGGCGTGGCGGCCCTTGTGCCGGGACTTGGCCGAGTACATCGCGATGTCGGCGTCGCGCAGCAGGTCCTCGGCGTTGCTGTAGCGGCGGCTGCTCATGGTGATGCCGATGCTGGCGGTCACCACCACGTCCTGGCCGTGCAGCTGGAACGGCTGCGCGAGCACCCCGTGCAGGCGCTCGGCGACCTGGGCGGGGGTGTGCGGCGCGGTCACGTCGTCGAGCAGCACCAGGAACTCGTCGCCGCCGAAGCGGGCCACCGTGTCCGACTCGCGCAGCGTCGACTTGATCCGCTTGGCGACCTGCTTGAGCAGCCGGTCCCCGGCGGAGTGGCCGAGGCTGTCGTTGACCACCTTGAACCCGTCCAGGTCCAGGAACAGCACCCCGAACGGCCGCCCGCTGCGCCGCCGCGACTGCCGGATCGCCTGGCGCAGCCGGTCCAGGAACAGCGACCGGTTGGGCAGGCCGGTCAGTTCGTCGTAGAGGGCCGCGATGCGCAGCTGCTCCTTCTGCCGCAGCGACTCCTTCAGCAGCGCCTGCCGATCCAGTGCCACCGCCAGCAGCGCGGCCCACTGGTTGAACGGCTCGCGGCCGGTGGCGCCGCCGGTCGACACGGAGTCGACCACGGCGAGGAAGCCCCAGTCACTGGCCCCGCCCTTCACCGGCACCACGAACACGATGAGGTTGGCCGCCGGGTCGGCCAGCGCCCGCACCCGCAGCGGCGGGAACGCACTGACCGGCACCGACGCCTCCACCGCCGGCGGCTCGCCCGGCACGAACAGGCCCGCGATCTCCAGCGCCGCGTCGGCCAGCGAGGGCGGCAGGCCGCCGGCCCACAACCCGAGGCAGCCGCCCCGGACCCAGGTGCGCCGCATCCACTCCAGCCGGGCCGGTTCCCGGTGCCCGCGCAGCAGTTCCATGCCGACCTCGTACTGCGCGGTCAGCGTCTCGCGCAGCAGCGAGCTGTCCCGGAACAGGGTGCGGCCGCGCATCTCCATGAGGATGAGCAGCACCCCGTTGGCGGGCCGGCCGTAGTCGCGGATCAGCTGCGCGATCTCGTACAGCGCCTCAGGCCGGCCGCCGGACAGCCGCAGCAGCAGCTCCAACGCCAGCCGCACCTCCTCGCAGGCGGGCCGCGGCGACGGCGCCTCGGCCGAGCCGTCCTGCACGGCGCGCGCCACCGTCTCGGCGGCGTGCACGAGGTCGGCCCCGTCGGCCGGGGACAGCGAGCCGTGCACCGGCGCGACGGTGGTGGCGATCAGGTCGGCCAGGCGGCGGTGCGGCGCGGGCGGGTCGACGTCGGCGTGGAACGCCACGTCGCCGACGCACCCGCAGGATTCGCGCACGATGAGCGAGGTCGGCACGAGGATGCGGGCCGGCTGCTCGGCGTCCCCGCCGATCATGGCGAGCAGCGTCGTCGCGGCCGCCCGGCCGATCAGCTCCGTCGGCTGGCGCACCGTGGTCAGGCGGGGGATCAGGTAGGCGCTGGAGCGCAGGTCGTCGAAGCCGATCACGGCCTGGTCCGCGGGCAGCCGCAGGCCGGCGGCGGCCAGCGTGTGCATGATGCCGGTCGCGTTCTCGTCGGTGCCGGCGATGACCGCGGTCGAGGGCAGCCCGGCGGCCAGCATGCGCTCGGCGGCGTGCTCGCCGCCGTCGACCTGGTTGGTCGGCGCGGGGATCAGCAGCCCCGGGTCGGGCTCGATCCCGTGCACGGCCAGCGCATCGAGGTACGCCTCGTACCGCTGCCTGATGTCGTCGGTCTCCAGGCGGCCGGCGAAGGCGATCCTGCGGTGACCGTGGGCGACCAGATGGTCCACCGCTTCGGTGATCCCGGTCCGGTTGTCCGGCATGACCACGGGGAAGTCCAGGTCGTTCAGTTCGTGGCTGACGGACACGAACGGCCGCCCGGTCTCGGTGAACTGGTGCAGGTAGCGGTGCGTCACCGCCTGCAGCACCACCACGAAACCGGACACGTGCTGCCAGGCGACCGGGTACGACAGGTCCGAGGGCTCGGTGACCTCGATGTGCTCGGTGCCCGCGTCGAGGGTCTGGATCGCGATGACCCCCGCACCCGCCTCCGCCGCGGCGCGCGCGATCCCCGCCAGCACACCGCCGTAGTACCAGCCCCCGAGGAAAGGGGACAGAACCCCGAGCGTGAGGTCTGGCGACACCTTCAGACGGTACCGCGCATCCGGGGCCTGACCGGGCCGAACCGGTCCTCAGGGCCGCCGGAGCACCCACCGGTACGCCTGCACGAGGCCGGTGTCGAAGCTGGCCGCCGAACCCCAGAGGAACAGCCGGAACCGGCGGTACAGTGGGTCTCCCCAGCGCCGGACGACCTCCTCGCGGGCCGCGTCCAGCCGCCGGGCCCACTCCGCGCAGGTCAGGTGGTAGTTGTGCCGGTCATCGTCGACGCTGACCAGCTCGAACGGCGAGCGCGCCACCTGGCGCAGGTAGGCGTGCAGCACCAGCGGTGAGGACTTGCCCGGGTAGATGTAGCGGCTCATGAACGTGGACACCCGGTGCTTGGCCCGCATCGCCAGCGCGTCCAGGTAGACGTGGCCGCCCGGTTTGACCAGTTCGGCGTACTTGCGCAGGGTGGCGGCATAGTTGGGCAGGTGCTCGGTGACACCCATGTTGACGATGGCGTCGTAGCGCCGCGGCGCCTCGTAGCGCAGCAGGTGCCGCCGCACCACGGTGGCCGGCAGCTGCTCGCGGGCGAACAGGTCGGACAGGTAGCGCTCGGACTCCTGGGCCAGGGTCAGCGTGGTCACGTGCACCCCGCGCCGGGCGGCGAACTCGGCGAACGCGCCCCAGCCGCCGCCGACCTCCAGGATGTGGTCGCCGGGGGAGACCTTCAGCGCGTCGAGCGCCAGCTCCATCTTGCGGGTCATCGCGTCTTCCAGCGGCTCGTCGTCACGCGTGAACACGCCCTGCGTGTAGCAGCGGTGCCGGGAGTCCATGAAGGTCAGGAAGAACTCGGACTCGTTGTCGTAGTGCGACGAGATCGCCCGGCGGTCGTGCTCGGCCCCGCCCATCCGCAGCGCCGGGGCGAACCGGGCCAGCCACGCGATCGGGTGCCGGTCGTGGAACATGCCGCGCACCTTCAGCGCGGCCATCAGGTCGCCCTCGATGTCGAGCCAGCCGCGCAGGTAGGCCACGCCGATCTGGAACTGGTCGAGCCCGGCCAGGGCCTTCGCGCCCCGCGGGTCGCCGACCACGATGGTGAAGGCGGGGTCGCCGGATCCGAGCACGGTGGACGGCGTGCCGTCGCCGGTGCGCACCGCGAACGGCACGGACGCGCGGTCGGCGAAGTAGGTCTGATAGCGACGATCGAGGGTCCTTGCCAGGTCAGCGCTCGCCATGGCGCCAATCTAACGCCGTCGAAGCCTGGGTGAAAGAGCATCGGAGTGAACCCCGGGCGGCCGGAACCGGTAATCGGCATGATCGGCGCGCCCGATAGCATGGCCGGAGCCGGACAAACCGCAGCAGAGGACTTGAGGAGATCACCGTGAGCGTTTCGATCAGCCCGCCGCAGGCCGACCCCGTCGTCGTCCGGGCCGGGACGACGGGCGCGGAGGCGATCGCCGAGGCCGGCCTGCCGGTGCACGGCCCCAAGGCGATCGTGGTGGTCCGCGACCCCGAGGGCCGCCTGCGCGACCTGGACTGGTCGCCCGCCGTCGACACCGCGGTCGAGCCGGTCGCCATCGACAGCAAGGACGGCCTCGACGTGCTGCGCCACTCCACGGCGCACGTGCTGGCCCAGGCGGTGCAGGACATCTTCCCCGAGGCGAAGCTCGGCATCGGCCCGCCCATCGACAACGGCTTCTACTACGACTTCTCGGTGCCCAAGCCGTTCCACCCGGACGACCTGGACAAGATCGAGAAGCGGATGCAGGAGATCGTCAAGTCGGGTCAGCGCTTCCAGCGCCGCCGCTTCGAGACCCTCGACGAGGCCAAGGCCGAGCTGAAGGACGAGCCGTTCAAGCTCGAACTGGTCGACATCAAGGGTGACGCGGGCGACGACGTCATGGAGGTGGGCGGCGGCGAGCTGACCATCTACGACAACCTCGACGCCAAGACCGGTGAGCGCTGCTGGGGCGACCTGTGCCGGGGCCCGCACCTGCCGTCGACCCGCCTGATCGGCGCGTTCAAGCTGATGCGCTCCGCGGCGGCATACTGGCGCGGTTCGGAGAAGAACCCCCAGCTCCAGCGGGTGTACGGCACCGCGTGGCCGACCCGCGACCAGCTCAAGGACTACCTGAAGCTGCTGGAGGAGGCGGCCCGCCGCGATCACCGCAAGCTGGGCACCGACCTCGACCTGTTCAGCTTCCCCGACGAGATCGGCTCCGGCCTGGCCGTCTTCCACCCCAAGGGCGGTGTGATCAAGCGCGAGATGGAGGACTACGTCCGCGCCCGCCACATCGAGGAGGGCTTCCAGTACGTCGGGACGCCGCACATCACCAAGGAAGGCCTCTTCCACACCTCGGGTCACCTGCCCTACTACAAGGAGACCATGTTCCCGCCGATGGACATGGAGGGCAGCGACTACTACCTCAAGGCCATGAACTGCCCGATGCACAACCTGATCTACCGGTCGCGCGGGCGTTCCTACCGCGAGCTGCCGATCCGGCTGTTCGAGTTCGGCTCGGTGTACCGGTTCGAGAAGTCGGGCGTCATCCACGGCCTGACCCGGGTCCGCGGCTTCACCCAGGACGACTCGCACTCCTACGTCACCAAGGAGCAGGCGGCCGCCGAGATCAAGCACCTGCTCGACTTCGTGCTCGGCCTGCTCAAGGACTTCGGCATCACCGACTTCTTCCTGGAGCTGTCGACCCGGGACGACACCAAGCCGGACAAGTTCGTCGGCTCGGAGGAGGACTGGGCCACGGCCACCGCGGTGCTGGAGCAGTGCGCCCTGGAGACGGGGCTGACCCTGGTGCCGGACCCGGGCGGCGCGGCCTTCTACGGTCCGAAGATCTCCGTGCAGGCCAAGGACGCGATCGGCCGCACCTGGCAGATGTCGACCATCCAGTACGACTTCAACCAGCCGAAGGGCTTCGCGCTGGAGTACCAGGCGGCGGACGGGACGCGGCAGCAGCCCGTCATGATCCACTGTGCCAAGTTCGGTTCGATCGAGCGCTTCATCGGCGTGCTCACCGAGCACTACGCGGGCGCGTTCCCGGCCTGGCTGGCCCCGATCCAGGTGGTCGGCATCCCGATCCGCTCCGACGACGAGGCCGGGCACACCGCCTACCTGTACGACTTCGTGGCGAAGCTGCGCAAGGCCGGCATCCGCGCCGAGGTCGACAGCTCGGACGAGCGCATGCAGAAGAAGATCCGCACCGCGCAGCAGCAGAAGATCCCGTTCATGGCCATCGTCGGTGACCAGGACCTGGCCGACGGCACGGTGTCCTTCCGCTACCGCGACGGCTCGCAGCGCAACGGCGTGAGCCTGGACGAGGCCGTCGCCCACGTGACCGAGATCGTGCGCTCGCGCGTCAACACCGGCCCGTCCGCCGCCGTGGCGGAGGCGGTCGAAGCCGCGTGAGCGTGCGGATCAACGAGGCCGGGTTCGTGCTCGACACGGACCCGGCCCGGCTCGACCTCGACACCGTCGAGCGCTGGCTGGCCCAGGAGAGCTACTGGGCCACCGGGCGCGAACGCGCGGTCATCGAGCGCTCGCTGGCCGGTTCCACCGTCTACGGGATCTACACCCCGGACGGGACCCAGGTCGGCCTGCTGCGCGTGGTCACCGACGGGGCCACCTTCGCCTGGCTGTGCGACGTGTTCGTCGACAGCGCCTACCGTGGGCAGGGCCTGGCCCGGTGGGCGGTGGCGGCGGTCCGCGACGACCTGCACGCGCTCGGCGTGTACCGGATCATCCTGGCCACCGCCGACGCGCACGGCGTCTACGCCGAGGTCGGGTTCGTGCCGCTGGCGGAGCCGGACCGCTGGATGCAGCTGACCACGCGCGTCATCGGCCGCCCCGACGTGCCCTACGCCGCGGACGCGCGGGCATGAGCTCACCGGACCCGGACGGCCTCGAACGGCTCTGGACGCCGTGGCGCATGGCGTACGTCAGCGGCGGCCCGAAGCCGACGGAGTGCCCGTTCTGCGTCGCGCCGGTCTCCGACCCGGACGGGCTGGTGGTCGCGCGCGGTGCGGCCGTGTACGCGGTGCTCAACCGGTTCCCGTACAACCCGGGCCACCTGCTGATCTGCCCGTACCGGCACATCGACGACTACCCGGAGCTCGACGCGGCCGAGACCGCGGAGCTGGCCGAGTTCACCAAGACGGCGATGCGGGTGGTCCGCAAGGTCTCCAACGCGCACGGGTTCAACATCGGGCTCAACCAGGGCCACGCCGCGGGCGCCGGCATCGCCGCGCACCTGCACCAGCACGTGGTGCCGCGGTGGGGCGGGGACAACAACTTCCTGCCCGTGGTCGCCCGCACCAAGGCGCTGCCGCAGCTGCTCACCGACACCCGTGACCTGCTCCGCGAGGCCTGGCCGGCCTGACATCCGCATGACGGCGCGCCGCGCGGGTATCCGGCTGCTGTCACACCCTCGCGGAAGGATGGCTGCCATGATTGGCATCCTGCGCACGGTCGTGCTTGACGCACCCGACATCAAGAGCCTGGCCGCCTTCTACGCGGACCTGGCGGGGCTGGACGAGCACTACGCCGACGACGAATGGATCACACTCAACGCCGCCGACGGCACCCGCCTCGGCTTCCAGCGCGCGCCCGACCACGTGCCGCCGCGCTGGCCCGACCCGGCATACCCGCAGCAGCTGCACCTCGACCTGCGCGTACCGGACATGGCCGCCGCGGTCGAGCGCGCCGTCAAGCTCGGCGCCACCCGCCTGCCCGGCGGCGGCGAGACCTTCACCGTGCTGGCCGACCTGGCCGGCCACCCGTTCTGCCTGTGCCAGAGCGACGGCGACAGCACCACCATCGCCGACGTGGCGATCGACTGCGCGTCCGCCGGGCCGCTGGCCCGCTTCTACGGCGAGCTGCTCGGCCTGCCGGTCACCTGGGAGGGTGAGGGCGGCGCGATGATCTCCACCGAGGGCCGGCTGCCGGTGATCTTCCAGGAGGTCGCCGACCACCGGGCCCCGCGCTGGCCCGACCCGGCCCACCCGCAGCAGCTGCACCTCGACGTGGAGGTCGCCGACGCCGACGCGGCAGAGGCCGCGGTGCTCGCGCTGGGTGGCGTCCGGCTGTCCGGCGGGGGCGACAACTGGCGGGTGTACGCCGACCCGGTCGGCCACCCGTTCTGCCTGGTCTGGTGACCGGCCGGGTGGCCCGGGCACCGGCGCGGGCCACCCGGCACCCTCACGTCGTGTGATGTGATCACGCAAATGCAACCGCAGAGGGGCCCGCTCACGTCACCATCGGCGTAGACGGCCCGCAGTCGCCGCCCCGGGCCATCCGGCGCGGAACAGCGGGGGACGGGGGTCCCTGATGGTTTCTCGGCGCGAGTTGGTGCGCCTGCTGGCAGCGGGCGGCGTGGGTGCGGCCGCCGCGGTGGCGGCACCGAAGGTGCGCTCCTTGGTCGGGCCCGACCGGCTGCCGCTCGACGGCGGATACGCCCCGGCCGGCAACGAGCTGGGCTGGCACAACGGTGCGGTACGGGTGCTGTGGCACGTCACCACCGACCGTCCGCTCATCGCGCTGACCTTCGACGACGGCCCGGAGCCCGACTGGACGCCGCGGGTGCTCGACGCCCTCGACGAGCTCGACGCCAAGGCGACGTTCTTCGTCGTCGGCGAGCGGCTGGTGCGCAACGCCGCCCTGGTCAAGGGCCGCTACGCCCGCCACGAGGTCGGCAACCACACGTGGGCGCACAAGGACCTGGCCCAGCGCGACGAGAAGGGCGTACGCAACCAGCTGCGCCGCTGCCACGACGCCGTCGCCGAGCACGTCGGACGCGCACCGACGCTGCTGCGCCCGCCATGGGGCCACCTCGCGGGCACCACGCTGACCGTCGCCGAGGAGTTCGGCTACGACGTGGTCATGTGGTCGCAGCGCATGCGCGAGAACCTGTTCGTGGACCACCCGGCCGGCATCGTCGCCGACACGGCCGACCAGGCCCGCCCCGGCGCGATCGTGCTGGCCCACGACACCGGCCCCAAGGATCGACTCGTCTGCATCGCCAACCTCAAGGGCATCGTCACCGAGCTCCGGTCCCGCGGTTTCGAACTGGTCACCGTCTCCGAACTGCGCGCCGCCGGTCACCCCGCCACCACCTGACCGGCCTCAGGCCCTCGTGACCCCGACGCGGGGGCGCCGCCGTTCCGTTTTCTATAGACGTTGGCCTATCTGATCGAGTTCGATCTACGAAAACTCGATCAGATAGGCCAACGTCCATTAAAGTGGGGTCGGGTCGCCGCTGGACGGCAGGCCGGGTCAGCGGGTGGGGGAGTGCTCCTTGCGGGCCTGGTCGGCGAGGTGGCCGGGCATCGGCTCGTAGCGGGCGAACTCGCGGGTGAAGGTGCCCGCGCCGGCCGTCATCGAGCGCAGGTCCACCAGGTAGCGCAGCAGCTCGACGGCGGGCACCTCGGCCCGGACCTGGGTGCGGTCGGCGCCGCCCGGGTCGGACTCGGAGCCCAGCACCCGGCCGCGCCGGCCGGACAGGTCGCTCATCACCGCGCCGACCGCGGAGTCGGGCACCGTGATGACCACCTCGTCGACCGGCTCCAGCAGGGTGATCTGCGCCTTCTCGGCGGCGTCCTTCAGGGCCATGCTGCCCGCGGTCTGGAACGCCGCGTCGGACGAGTCGACGCTGTGCGCCTTGCCGTCGACCAGGGTGACCCGGAAGTCGACCACGGGGTAGCCGGCCACGATGCCCTTCTCGGCCTGCGCGCGTACCCCCTTCTCGACGCTGGGGATGTAGTTGTGCGGGATCGCGCCACCGACGATCTTGTCGACGAACTCGATGCCCGTGCCGCGCGGCAGCGGCTCCAGCTGGATCGAGCAGACGGCGTACTGGCCGTGCCCGCCCGACTGCTTGACGTGGCGGCCCTGACCGGCGGCGGGAGCGGCGAACGCCTCGCGCAGCGCCACCTTCGCGGGCTCGGTGGACAGCTCGACGCCGCCCGCCCGCAGCCGGTCCAGCACCACGTCGGCGTGCGCCTCGCCCATGCACCACAGCACCAGCTGGTGGGTCTCCGGGTTGCGCTCCAGGCGCAGCGTCGGGTCGCCCGCGACCAGCTTGGCCAGGTTCTTGGCCAGCGCGTCCTCGTCGGAACGGGTCTTGGGCACCACGGCGACCGGCAGCAGCGGCTCGGGCATCTGCCACGGGGCCATCAGCAGCGGCCTGTCCTTGCCGGAGATGGTGTCGCCGGTCTCCGCGGCGGTCGACTTGGTGACCGCGCAGATGTCGCCGGCCACGCACATGCTCACCTCGCGCAGGTTCGCGCCGAGCGGGGAGTAGACGTGCAGGACGCGCTCGTCGGCGTCGTGGTCGGGGTGCCCGCGCTCGGCCAGGCCGTGGCCGCTGATGTGCACCGGGGTGTCCGGGCGCAGCGTGCCGGAGAACACCCGGACCAGGCTGACCCGGCCCACGTACGGGTCGATGGTGGTCTTGACGACCTCGGCCACCAGCGGACCGTTCGGGTCGCACTCCAGCGCGTCGCGGGGCGAGCCGTCGATGGCGGTGACCGCGGGCAGCGGGTGCTCCAGCGGGGTCGGGAAGGCCCGGGTCAGCAGCTCCAGCAGCGCGTCCAGGCCGACGCCGGTCTCCGCGCACACCGGCACCGCCGGGTGGAAGTGGCCGCGGGCCACGGCCTTCTCCAGGTCGTCGATGAGCACCTGGGCGTCGATGACCTCGCCGGCGAGGTACCGGTCCATCAGGGTCTCGTCCTCGCTCTCGGCGATGATGCCCTCGATCAGCTCGCCGCGGGACTCCTCGATCGCGGGCAGGTGCTCGGCGTCGGGCTGGCGCACCTGCGGCGGGTAGCCGTTCGAGTAGTCGTACACCTGCTGCGAGATCAGGCCGATCAGGCCCTCCACGGACTGGCCGTCGTCGCCGTGCATGGGCAGGTACAGCGGCTGCACCTCCTCGCCGAAGACCCGCTGGCACAGGGCGAGGGCCTCGTCGAAGTCGGCCCTCGGGTGGTCCAGCCGGGTGATCGCCACGGCGCGCGGCATGCCGACCGCGGCGCACTCCTCCCAGAGGGTGGCCGTCGCGGCGTCCATGCCGTCCCAGGCGCTGACCACGAACAGGGCCGCGTCCGCGGCGCGCAGGCCGGCCCGCAGCTCGCCCACGAAGTCGGCGTAGCCGGGGGTGTCCAGCAGGTTGACCTTCACGCCCTGGTGGGTGAGCGGGGCGCAGGCCAGCGCGACGGAGCGCTGCTGCTTGACCGCGGCCGGGTCGTGGTCGGTGACCGTGGTGCCCTCGGCGACCGTGCCCGCCCGGCTGATCGTCTGCGTGGCCGCGAGCAGCGCCTCGACCAGCGTCGTCTTACCGCTGCCGGCGTGCCCCACCACCACCACGTTGCGCACGTCTGACGGCTGCTCGGCGACCTGCGCCGGAGCCTGTGAGACCTTCTCCTTGTCGCCGCGCGCCATCTGTCCGCCTCCTGTAGCCGTGTCGGTTACTGCATTGTTTCCGATCCCACACCCATCGGGCGTACGGACACAACCCCGGCGTCAGCGTGTCGCCGCCGTCGGGCGTGCCGACCCACACCGCTATCGTTAGCGCCATCATGGCGAAGATCCTCAGCGTGGTCGGCAAGGCCGGCACGGCCCGCCTGCTCGATCCCCTCAGCCGGGCACTGCTGCGGGCGGGTGTGAGCCCGAACGCGGTGACCATAGTCGGCACTCTCGGCGTGCTCGTCGGCGCCTTCGGTTTCGCGGCGCGCGGCCACTGGATCGCCGCTGTCGTGATCATCACGGTGTGCGGGCTCACCGACATCATGGACGGCGCGATGGCCCGCGCCCGCGGCAGCGCCAACCGCTACGGCGCGCTGCTCGACTCGACGATGGACCGGATCGCCGACGGCGCGATCTTCGCGGCCATCGCCTGGTGGTACGCGGGCACCGGCGACCGCCTCTCCCTGGCCGCCGCACTGATCTGCCTGGTCACCGGGCAGGTCGTCTCCTACGTCAAGGCGCGTGCCGAGGGACTGGGCATGTCCTGCCACGTCGGCCTCGTCGAGCGGGCCGAACGCCTGATCACCGTCGGCGTCGGCGCGCTGCTGACCGGCTTCGGCCTGGCCTGGGGCCTGCCCGTGTCGCTGTGGCTGCTCGCGGCGGGCTCGGTGTTCACCATCTGGCAGCGCATGTGGCACGTGCACAAGCAGGAGTCGGCCGGGGAGTCGGTGTGAGCGGCCGGAATGTCCCGGGCCGCGCCGTGCGTTGCGGGGTGCGGGCATGAGCGGGCGCGAGCGGCTGGTCGAGTTCGGCTACGCGGCCGGGTGGCGGCTGGTCCGGGCGCTGCCCGAGTCCGCCGCCTCGGCGCTGTTCCGGGTGGGCGCGGACCGGGCCGCCGCGAAGCGGGGACCGGGCGTCCAGCGGCTGGCCCGCAACCTGCGCAACGTGCTCGGCCACGAGCCGTCCGACGAGCTGGTCCGCGACGCCGTGCGCTCGTACGCCCGCTACTGGCTGGAGGCGTTCCGGCTGCCGTCGAAGTCGCAGGCGCAGCTGCGTGAGGGGTTCCGGCTGCACGGCGTCGAGAAACTGATCGCCGCGCACGAGGCGGGCACCGGTGCGATCGTCGCGCTGCCGCACGCGGGCAACTGGGACGCGGCCGGAGCCCTGGTCACCGCGCACGGGGTGCCGCTGACCACGGTCGCCGAGCGGCTCAAGCCGGAGGGGCTGTACCGCCGCTTCCTGGCGTACCGCGAGAAACTCGGCATGACCATCGTCCCGACCGTCGGCGGGCAGGGCTCACCGATCGACGCGCTGGTCAAGGCGCTTGGCCAGGCGCACATCGTGCCGCTGCTGGCCGACCGGGACCTGTCGGCGCGCGGTGTCGAGGTGGAGTTCTTCGGCGGGCGCACCCGCATGCCGGCCGGTCCGGCGATGCTGGCGCTGCGCACCGGCGCGCCGCTGTTCGTGGTGGACATGTGGTACGAGCCGGACATGGCCTGCGGCCGGGTGGTCGGCCCGCTGCCGGTGCCCGACGCGTCCGCCGGGCCGCTGGACGTCCGGGTCAAGCTGCTCACCCAGCAGGTCGCCGACGGTCTGGCCCGCGGCATCGCCGCGCACCCGGCCGACTGGCACATGCTGCAGAAGCTGTGGCTGACCGAGCCGCCCGCGGGCGACCCGGCGGCCGCCCGCGCCACCTCGGCCGCGGGCGCCACCGACCCCGAGGAGTGACGTGCGGATCGGAATCGTCTGCCCGTACTCGATGGACGTGCCGGGCGGGGTGCAGTTCCACGTCCGCGACCTCGCCGAGACGCTGATCGCGATGGGGCACGAGGTCAGCGTCCTCGCGCCGGCCGACGACGACCAGCCCCTGCCGCCGTACGTGGTGGCCGCCGGGCGGGCCGTGCCGGTGCCCTACAACGGTTCGGTGGCCCGACTCAACTTCGGCCCGATCTCGGCCGCCCGCACCCGGCGCTGGCTGCACCAGGGCGACTTCGACGTGCTGCACGTGCACGAGCCGCTCACGCCGAGCCTGTCGCTGCTGGCCGTCATGTCGGCGCGCGGCCCGGTGGTGGCGACCTTCCACACCGCGATGACCCGCTCGCGAGCGCTGGCCGCGGGCGCGCCGGTGGCCCGGGTGGTGCTGGAGCGCATCACCGGCCGCATCGCGGTCAGTGAGCTGGCCCGCCGGGTGCAGGTGGAGCACCTGGACGGCGGTGCGGTGGAGATCCCCAACGGCGTCTCGGTGGCGCACTTCGCCGACGCCGAGCCGCTGCCCGGCTGGCCGGGCGAGTGCCGTCCGGGGTACGGCGGCACGGTGGGTTTCCTGGGCCGCTTCACCGAGCCCCGCAAGGGCTTCGACATCCTCGCCCGCGCGCTGGCCGACGTGATGCCGGGGCGTCCCGGCATGCGGCTGCTGCTGGCCGGCCCCGGCGACCTCGACGAGGTGGACCTGCCGCCGGTGGTGGCCGAGCGCACCACGTTCCTGGGCAAGGTGTCGGAGGACGACAAGGCGCGCATGCTGCGCAGCGTCGACCTCTACATCGCGCCGAACACCGGCGGGGAGTCGTTCGGCATGATCCTCACCGAGGCGATGGCGGCCGGCGCGCCCGTGGTCGCCACCGACCTGGACGCGTTCCGCCGGGTGCTCGACGGCGGCCGGGCCGGCGCGCTGTTCCCCAACGGCGACGCCGCGTCGCTGGCCGACGCCGTCACGGCGCTGCTCGACGACGGCGAACGCCGCCGTGAGCTGGCCGAACACGCGGAGCGGGTGGTCGCCGCGTACGACTGGCCGGTGGTCGCCGCGCGGGTGCTGGAGGTCTACAACAGCGCCATCGAGGCGCTCGGCGAGACGGTCAGCGGAGCCGATCCCCCCGCGCAGTGGTGAGGCCGTAACAGCGCACCACTACGATGCCCCGCATGGGTTGGGTGATCGGCGTGGTGGCCTTGGTGGTCGTGATCGCGTCGTACGTCACCTGGACCGCCGGGCGGGTGGACCGCCTGCACCTGCGGGCCGCCTCGGCGGGCCGGGCGCTGGACTCCCAGCTGGTGCGCCGGGCGGCGGCCGCCGCGGTGCTGGCCGAGACCGAGCTGGTCGGCGATCCGGCGGGCGCGGACCTGTACGCCGCGGCCCGCGCCGCGCTGGACGCCCGCGAGGACGACCGGGAGGCCTCGGAGAACGACCTCACCCGGATGCTGCGCAAGCAGGCCCTCGATCCCCAGGGGCCGGACGGGGCCGCCGTGATCGCGGCCAGCCGCCGGGTGGCGCTGGCCCGCCAGATGCACACCGACCTGGTCCGCGCCGCGCTGGCCTCCCGGGAGCGGCCGCTGGTGCGGCTGCTGCGGCTCAACCGCAAGCACACCCGCCCGTCGTACTTCGACATCGACGACCCGACCTTGAG
The DNA here is from genome assembly GCF_011297315.1 of Catellatospora chokoriensis. Lineage (NCBI taxonomy): Bacteria > Bacillati > Actinomycetota > Actinomycetes > Micromonosporales > Micromonosporaceae > Catellatospora > Catellatospora chokoriensis. Next base: position 46,637 of record NZ_JAAOTI010000034.1, on the reverse strand, counting down.
CGTCAGCTGAGACCTCGGGTACATTTGCGGCTTCCGCTGAGTTGTCCCAGGTCACACCTGTGACTCAGGTCACAGGCCGGGCCACAGGGTGCTGATTGGCCGTCGGGTGGCCCGCACGCCCCCGCGTAGAATTCAGGCCAGCGGAGCCTGCCGTCCGCCCTGCGGTGATCGCAAGACGCCGGGCGGCCTCCTCCGCGGTCCTTGAGATCCCGTGTGTCAGGAGAAGCGCGACATCATGTCTGCAACCGAGTCTGTGAACGTACCGGTGACCGGCACCGCCCGCGTGAAGCGCGGTATGGCCGAGATGCTCAAGGGCGGCGTGATCATGGACGTCGTCAACGCGGAGCAGGCGAAGATCGCCGAGGACGCCGGCGCCGTCGCCGTCATGGCGCTGGAGCGGGTGCCCGCTGACATCCGCGCCCAGGGCGGCGTGTCCCGCATGAGCGACCCCGACATGATCGACGGCATCATCAACGCCGTCTCCATCCCGGTCATGGCCAAGGCCCGCATCGGCCACTTCGTCGAGGCCCAGGTGCTGCAGGCGCTCGGCGTCGACTACATCGACGAGTCCGAGGTGCTGACCCCGGCCGACTACGCCAACCACATCGACAAGTGGCAGTTCACCGTGCCGTTCGTGTGCGGCGCGACCAACCTCGGCGAGGCGCTGCGCCGGATCACCGAGGGCGCGGCCATGATCCGCTCCAAGGGCGAGGCCGGCACCGGTGACGTCTCCAACGCCACCACCCACATGCGCCAGATCCGACTGGAGATCCGGCGTCTTCAGAACATGCCCGCCGACGAGCTCTACGTCGCGGCCAAGGAGCTGCAGGCGCCCTACGAGCTGGTCAAGGAGATCGCCGAGACCGGCAAGCTGCCGGTCGTGCTGTTCACCGCGGGCGGCATCGCCACCCCGGCCGACGCCGCGATGATGATGCAGCTCGGCGCCGAGGGCGTCTTCGTGGGCTCGGGCATCTTCAAGTCGGGCAACCCGGCCCAGCGCGCCGAGGCGATCGTCAAGGCCACCACCTTCTACGACGACCCGGACGTGCTCGCCAAGGTCTCCCGCGGCCTGGGCGAGGCCATGGTCGGCATCAACGTCGACGAGATCCCGCAGCCGCACCGCCTGGCCGAGCGCGGCTGGTGAACCCTCCGGGCCCGGTGACGGGACCGGCCGTGCGCGCCGCCTGACGACCCGCCCGCTGCTCAGCGGGCGGGTCGATCTGCTTTCTCGCAGGCCTCCCCGTCGTGGTCCAGGTCCAGGTGGTGCCGGTCCTTGCCGTGTGCCAGCAGGCGCGGGACCGTGCCGTCCGGGGCCGGGTCGAAATACCCGTGGCCACGCAGCCAGTCGCAGCGCGCGCGCACCCCGGGCGGGAACCGCCACGGCACGCACAGGCCCGGCCGATCCGGCATGCGGTAGCCGTGGTCGCAGCCGTCGATGCCCGCGGGCAGCTCGGGTGGCCGCTTCGGTCTCGGCAGCGCCCGCTGCGGCCTGGCCTGCGGGTTGCGGGCGAAGGGCTGCACGAACGGCCGGACCGCGGTGGGCCTGGACGGATACGGGCGCAGCGTGAGCCAGGCCGCGGCGGCCGGCCCCGCCGTGGCGGTCGACGGCCGGGGGCCGGTGGCGACGGTCAGCAGGAAGGCGGCGGCCGCGAGCAGCCGCAGCGCGGTACGCGTGGACCTGTTCACGAGACGTGCACCCACTTGGCTACGGACGGCACCCCGTTGGCGCCGACGACGAAGAGCATGTACCAGCCGGGCGGCGCGATGTTCGGGTTGCTGGTGAGGTTCAGGCCGACGGTGCCGTCGCCGTGCACCGTCATGGGCAGGTCCACGTAGCGCTGGTTGGGGTCGGACGAGTGGGTCACCGCGGCCGGGCGGATCAGGGCCGCCTTGAGCACCGGGCCGTCCACCGTGACCTGCTGCGTCGAGCCGTACGCCCACTGCGTGCTCGCCACCGACCTGAGCTGCGGCCGCGCCCCCCGGAACAGGTACGGCGGGGAGTAGATCGAGATGTGGGTGGCGAACGAGCCGTCGCCCGGGTTGTCGCCGAAGGCCATCACCCGCCCGTCCGGCAGCAGGAACGCCGACGAGTGGTACGTGCGCGGCATCGGGTCGGTGGCCATGCCCGCGGTGAACGTGTTCGTGGCCGGGTCGAACATCGACGCCTCGTAGACGGGGTCGGCCCGGTTGTGCAGGCCGCCGCCGGTCTCGAAGACCAGGCCGTCGGGCAGCAGCACCGCGGAGACGTACATCTTGCCCTGCGTCGCGGTCTGCGGCACGCCGCCGGTGAGCGTCCCGGTCGGGATCAGAGGGCCCGGGGTGTACGCCGGAGCGGCGGCCTTCAGGTCGATCACGTCGGTGAGCCGGTTGGCGTCGGGGTTGCGGAGGTTGTTGCCGCCGCCCAGGGTGAGCACCCGCTGGTCCTGCGCGGGCGGCAGCAGCACGCTCATCGACTGGTCCCGCTCGTCCTTGCGCTGCAGGCCGGGCACGTCGGTCACGGTGCCCGCGGCGTGGTCGTAGAGGGACGCGCCGGTGCCCGGCAGGTTGTCCCCGAAGACGTGGCTGCCGGTGTAGAAGAGCCGGCCGTCCTGCATCAGGATCATCGACGGGTACAGCCCCCAGAAGCGCCAGGTCTGGTTGGTCTCGTTCATGCCCAGCCAGCGGCCCTGCGCCGCGGAGTAGTACTCGGTGGCCACGGTGCCCCCGGAGTCCTCGCCGAGCCCGCCCAGCGAGATCACGTCGCCGTTGCCCAGCAGGGTCGCCGACGGGTACCAGTGCCCGGCGTTCAGATCGTTGAGCCGGGTGTACGCGTTGGTCGCCGGGTCGAAGACGTAGGACTCCTTCAGGCCCCGGTAGCCCGTCGCGCCGTCCGCGCTCGGGTAGTCCTTGTTGCCCCCCATGATCAGGACCCGGCCGTCGGAGAGCTGCACGTGCCCGGAGCAGAACAGGTCCGCCGGGGTCGGCACCTCGACGAACGTCCCGCTGTACGGCTGGTACAGCGCGGTCGCGAAACTGCCCGCCGCGAACGCGTCCGCGTCGTTGCCGGAACCGGCCACCAGCAGCACGTTCCCGTTGTGCAGCACGACCGCGTGCATGGCCCGGGCCGGCGCGGTGAACGGCATCACCTGCCACGTCCCCTTCGTGCAGGCCTCGCCCGAGCTGCACGCCGAGCCCGGCGTCGGCTGGGTGACGTCGACCATCCGGTAGTCGTCGGTGACCAGGGTGCCGGTGTCGTAGACGGTCACGCCCCAGGTGATCTGGTCGGTGTGCGGCGGGACCGGCGGCGTGCGCACCGTCTTCTCGGTGAAGGCCGTGGCCACCGGCAGCGACGCCAGGTCCGTCCAGTACTGCCAGCCGGCGGCCGTGTCGTGCCGGAACATCGTCATGACCGTGCTGGTGGTCGTCGTCTTGTACCAGACCGACAGGTCGTACTGGTGGCCCGGCGCGACGTTCGGGGCGCACGACGGGTCCTCCACCATCATCGCCTTGCGGTCGCCGGAGGCCCGGTCCGCCAGTGTGATCGCCATGGCGGACGCGCCGCTGTGCGCGTCGGCGGTGACCGCGAACGTGTACGTGTTGTCACCCCAGCCCGCGGCGTTCCAGCAGAGCGGGAAGCCGCCGCCGGACAGCGCCTCCAGGCCGGGATTGGCGACCAGGTTCGCGTCGGCGTACGCGGCCTCGGCGGTCAGGCCCGCCGCGGCCAGCAGCGCGGCCAGCACCAGTGCCGGCCTCCGCCGGCGCGCCCGCAGCCACGGGATCGGATTCACGTCGCCTCCCTGGGATCGGTGTCGTGCTCGGTCACGGCGCGGTCAGCGCCGGTCGGCAGGGGAGTCCGGCACCCGGCGGATCTCGATCCGGTCGCCTCCCGCGCCGAAGGTCGCCACCACGTCGGTGTGCTCCAGCAGCGCGTCCACGGTCGGCAGCGGGGCCCGGTCGCCGCGCATCGCCGGGGTGGAGACCACGTAGTCGACGTCGCGCCAGCCGCGGGGCAGCCCGGCGGCGACCTTGGCGTCCAGGTCGACCTTGTAGAACCACAGCACGTTGTCGCGCGGGAACCCGTCCCGGACCAGGTCGAGCCAGAGCACGTCGTCGACGACGACCCGGGTGCCGGCCCGGTCGGGCAGCTTCTCGCGCAGCCACGCCGCGGCCGCCTCGTACGGGGCGTTGTCCCGGGCGGTGAAGGCCCGATGGGTGCCGCCCGACCAGCGCACCCCGACCACGGCGACGGCGAGCGCGGCGAGCCCCCACAGCACCGTCCGGCGCCAGCCCGGGACCTGTTCGCCCGGTGGGCCGGACAGCGCGTGCCGGACGGCCAGCGCCAGCACCCCGGCCAGGCACAGCGCGAGGAAGGGCAGCGCCTGGATCACGTACATCGTCGGCAGGTAGCCGCCGGGACGCAGCGCGACCACCGCCAGCAGCGCCACCGCGACGGCGGGCACCCGCAGCCGGCGGACCGCCAGCGCCACCGCCGCAGCCAGCACGCCGCCGGCCAGCAGCACCGCGTCGTAGTACAGCCACGAGCCCACCACCGTGTTGGCCGGGCTGCCCGCGGTGAACACGCTGCCCGACCCGGTGCGGCTGTGCAGCTGGAACTGCCAGGCCCCGATCAGCGACACGTGGCCCGGGCCCGGCAGCAGCTCGCCGTTGAGCATCGCGAACAGCGGGTAGAAGCCGCCGACCAGCAGCACCCCGCTGCCGAACCCGGCGAAGGAGAAGGCGCGCACCCCGTTGCGGGCCGTGCCCTGCCACAGCGCGAGCACCACCGCGGGCAACGCCACGATCATGGTCTCCTTGCACAGTGCGGCCACGGCCGCCGCCGCGCCCGCCGCGACGTGGTGCCAGAGGTGCCGCCGGGGCGACAGCGCCAGCACGAGCGCGCCGAGCAGCCACGCCACGGCGAAGCTGTCCAGGTAGATCTGCCGCTGCGTCGTCACTGCCAGCGGCGAGAGCCCGTAGGTGAGGACCGCGACCGCCGCGGCCCAGCGGGGCAGGCCGATACGGCGGCCGAGCAGGTAGGTGAGCAGCAGGATGGCGGCGGTGACGACCAGCATCGACACCCGCGCGGTGGGCACCGTGAGCCCGTCGGACAGCAGCGCGGGCAGCCAGGAGAGCGCGGCGAGCTGGATCCAGGCCAGCGGCGGGTGGTCGTACCAGTAGGTGTAGTGGCCCAGACCCAGTCCCTGCTGCACGGCCCAGGCCTGGGCGAGATAGGTCCCCTCGTCGTCGCTGGCGGCCGGGAACCCGGTGATGTTCCAGGCGTGCACGGACAGCACGAGCGCAGTGGTGCCGGTGACCAGCAGGCTGCCCGGTGACCGCAGGCGGCGCAGCAACCGGGCGCGCCCCGTCTCCGGCTGGGGCTCGACCTCGCCTTCGACCACGACCTCGCCTTCGACCACGACCTCGACGCCGGCTAGGACCTCGACCTCGACCTCGATCTCGGCTTGGGCCTCGGCTTCGGGTCGGACCTCGGCCTGGGCTTCGGCTTCGACCTCCACCTCCAGCTGGACTTCGGCTTCGGACTCGACCTCGGCCTGGACTTCGGCTTCGGCCGGCTGCGTCCGCTCGATCGGCGCGTCGGCGGGCTCGGGCGGTGTGGGCGCGCGGAACGCGACGGTGATGTCCCGGGGCGGGCCGGCCGGTTTCGGGACGGTGCGGGAGCGGGCGCGCGAGCGCGAGCGGCGGCGTGACGACGTGGTCATGACGCGCTGCCGTCCGCCGCCGGGGTGTCGGTCAGGTGCGCGCCGACGTGCCGGGTCAGCTCCCAGTTGGTGCGCCCGGTCCCTTCCCGCCAGATGGCGCGGACCGCGGCCACCGAAAGGATCATCATGTACGGGAAGGTGCCGAGCACGAGCTGCGCGTAGTGCACCGGCCGCACCCGCAGGCCGAACTGCAGCCCGAAGTCGCGCAGCCCGGCCACCTGGAACGCCAGCGTCGCGACCGTGGGCAGCGCGGGCAGGAAGGTCAGCATCGCGACCGCGACCGGCACGTGCGCGAACAGCGCCACGTACAGGCCGATCGGCATCGCGACCGCCGAGAACGCCTGCACGAACGGGCCGGTCAGGGTGTACCGGGCGAGCATGCGGGACCAGAAGGTGGGCAGCCCCCGCCAGTCGCCCTTGCGCAGCACCTGCAGGAACCCCTGGTTCCACCGGGTGCGCTGCTTGAGCAGCCCGGACACCGAGTCGGGGGTCTCCTCGCGGGTGACGATCGCCGAGTCGTAGGCGACGACGACCCGCTCGCCGCTGCTGGACAGCCGTACGCCTAGGTCGCAGTCCTCGGCGAGGCAGGCGCCGTCCCAGCCGCCGGCGCGGCGCAGCACCTCGGTCCGGACGAAGACGGTGTTGCCGCCGAGCGGGATGAAACCCCGGCGGGCGTGCAGGTGCAGGCGGCTGCGGAACCAGAAGAAGTACTCCAGGCAGTTGTGCAGGCTGTACCAGCTGGAATAGAAGTTGATCAGCTGGACGCCGCCCTGCACCACGGTCGCGCCGCTGCGGCGGAAGGCGTGGTCGACGTGGGTGAGCAGGGCGGGGTGGACCTGGTCCTCGGCGTCGAAGACGCCGACGACGTCGCCGCGGCAGTGCGGGAGCGCGCTGTTGAGCGCCTTGGGTTTGCTCTTGACCTCGTTGGTGTCGACGACCACGCGGACACGGTCCGGGGTCCGCTCGGCGAGCTGCCGGGCGACCGTGGTGGTGCCCTCGTCGTCGTGGCCGACCACGAGGATCACCTCGTAGTGCGGGTGGGTCGACTCGAGCAGCCGCCGCACGGTGTGCGCGAGCACCTCCTCCTCGTGCCGGGCCGGGACGAGCAGCGAGAAGGAGAGCGTGTGCGCGCCGTCGGGCGCGGCGAACCGGGTGGCGGCGAGCGTCTCCGGGGTGCGCCAGGCGTGCATGGTCCACCAGAGGGTGACCACGGCGAAGGCGAACAGGGCGAGGGAGACGACGGTCATCGTGACGGCAGCCATGACCTGCCCGTCCGGCCGCTGGTCGATTGGGGCATACATTCCCTTATCTGTACAAAACGGACATGAGAGGCGCGGGGTCGCCACGTGAGCGGATTCCGTATCCGCCGGTCGTATGCCTTGGGTAACCGGTGCCGCGGACGAATGGCTACGCGGAGAAATCACGGCGTGAGCGCGTCGTCGAGGGCGCCCCGTCACCGGCTGTCACGGGCATGACACGGCCGTCGGCCGCCGCCCGTCGGCCGCGAGTGGGGGCTCCGTGTCACAGGGGGCTGATGTCCCACTTCCGGATGTGGCTGAAGATCAGCTGGGTCTCCAGGTGGGCCACCTCGCGGCGGGAGGTGAACCCGTCCAGGAGCAGGCGCTGCAGGTGGGCGGCGTCGCGTACGGCGACGTGCACCAGGAAGTCGTCCGCGCCCGCGATGTGGCTCAGCGCCAGCGTCTCGGGCAGGTCGAGCACGAAGCGGATGAACGGCTCCACCACGTCGCGGTTGTGCGGGCGGACCCGCACCGCGATGTAGGCCTGCAGCGGGCGGCCCAGCGCGGCCGGATCGGCGTCGGCGTGGAAGCCCGCCAGCACCCCCCGGCGCTGCAGCGCGCGCACCCGCTCCAGGCAGGTCGAGGCCGCCACGTTGACGCGCGCCGCAAGGTCCTTGTTCGAGATCCGCGCATCGTTCTGCAACTCGCGCAGGATCGCCGTGTCGATCGCATCAAGCACGGTGTTCTCCGCCATACCCCGAAGAGTATTCGGAACCGGTTTACCGGGGCCGAAGAAGGCCCGAAGATCACGCCCATGACCTACGCCGTCGACACCCGTGCCGTACACGCGGGCCGCGCTGACCTGGCCGAGCTCGGTGTGCACGCGCTCCCGCTGGACTTCTCCACCACGTACCCGATGCACGACCAGGTCGCCGCGGGCGCGGCCCTCGGTGCGTTCGCCGACGGCGCGGCCACCGCCGCGACCCCGGTCTACCAGCGGCTCTACAACCCGACCACGGCCCGCTTCGAGCAGGCGCTCGCCGAGCTGGAGGGCACCGAGGCGGCCGTCTCGTTCGCCTCCGGCATGGCCGCGATCACCGCGGTGCTGCAGGCCGCCTGCCTGATGAGCGACCGGCGGCACGTGGTGGCCGTACGCCCGCTCTACGGCGGCACCGACCACCTGCTCTCCATCGGCCTGCTCGGCCTGTCCGTGACCTGGGTCGACCAGGACGAGGTCGCGGGCGCGATCCGCCCCGACACCGGCCTCGTCGTCGTGGAGACCCCGGGCAACCCGACCCTGGGCCTGGTCGACATCGCCACCGTCTGCATCCAGGCCGGCGACGTGCCGGTGCTGGTCGACAACACCTTCGCCACGCCGGTGCTGCAGAACCCCGCCAAGCTGGGCGCGTCCTACGTGGTGCACTCCGGCACCAAGTACCTCGGCGGGCACGGCGACGTGCTCGGCGGCGTGGTCGCCTGCGCCGAGCAGCGGGCCGGCGCGCTGCGCCAGGTGCGCATCCTCACCGGCGCGGTGCTGCACCCGCTGGCCGGCTACCTGCTGCACCGCGGCCTGGCCACCCTGCCGCTGCGGGTACGCGCCGCGCAGGCCACCGCCGCGACGCTGGCCGTGCGCCTGGCCGTGCACCGCGGTATCGGCAAGGTGCACTACCCGGGCCTGCCCGGCAGCGACCCGCGCGGCCTGGTCGGCCGCCAGATGCGCGGGCCCGGCGCGATGATCGCGTTCGAGACGACCGGTGACGCCGCGGCCGTGGTCGCCGCGCTGCGCCTGATCACCCCGGCGGTCAGCCTCGGCTCGGTCGATTCGCTGATCGAGCACCCGGCCCTGCTCACGCACCGGCTCGTCGACGCCGAGGGCAAGCAGACCGGCGGCATCACCCCGAACCTGCTGCGCATGTCGGTCGGCCTGGAGGACGTCGACGACCTGTGGGCCGACCTGGACCAGGCCCTGACCGCCGCGACCCGCGCCACGGTCACCGTCGCAGCCGCCGTTCCCGTGGCCCCGTCCGCGCCGGCGCCTGTCCCGGCCGCACCGGGCATGGCTCCGGCAGTGCCCGCCATGGCTCCGGCCGCTCCGGCGGAGCAGGCGTTCGACGAGGAGTTCGCCGCGCTGGCGGACGCGGGCGCGGTGTCCGCCACATCGGCGCAGGCCGTCAACGGGAGCGCGCCCGTTCCGGCATAGACTTCACCTACAGTGGATGATCTTCTTGGGAGGACCCGTGCCAGACCTCGTCATCGGTGTGCTCGCCCTGCAGGGTGACGTGCGCGAGCACCTGGCCGCGCTGGCCGAGTGCGACGTGATCGGCCGGCCGGTGCGCCGCCCCGAGGAGGTCGCCGAGATCGACGCCCTGGTCATCCCGGGCGGCGAGTCCACCACCATGAGCAAGCTGGCGCTCGCGTTCGAGGTGTACGAGCCCGTGCGCAAGCGACTCGCCGAAGGCATGCCGGCGTACGGTTCGTGCGCCGGCATGATCATGCTCGCCGACGAGGTGCTCGACGGGCGGCCTGACCAGAAGACGTTCGGCGGCATCGCCATGACGGTGCGCCGCAACGCCTTCGGCCGGCAGGTCGACTCCTTCGAGGCCCCGGTCGACATCGCGGGCGTCGAGGGCGAGCCGGTGCACGCGATCTTCATCCGCGCGCCGTGGGTCGAGTCGGTCACCGGTGATGTCGAGGTGCTGGGCCGGGTCACCGCAGGCCCCGCCACCGGTAGGATGGTCGCGGTCCGGCAGGGCAACCTGCTGGCCACCTCGTTCCACCCGGAGCTCACCGGGGATCTGCGGGTGCACCGTCTCTTCGTCGACATGGTGCGTGACCAGGCCTCCTGACCCGGGGGGCTCTTCACCAGCGCGCTGACGGAGGATCTGATGTCCGGCCACTCAAAGTGGGCGACGACCAAGCACAAGAAGGCGGCGATCGACGCCAAGCGGGGCAAGCTGTTCGCCCGCCTCATCAAGAACATCGAGGTGGCGGCGCGCACCGGTGGGGCCGATCCGGCGGGTAACCCGACGCTGTACGACGCGGTCCAGAAGGCCAAGAAGAACTCGGTCCCCAACGACAACATCGACCGGGCGCTCAAGCGGGGCTCCGGCCTGGAGGCCGGCGGCGCCGACTGGCAGACCATCATGTACGAGGGCTACGGCCCCAACGGCGTGGCGATCCTGATCGAGTGCCTCACCGACAACCGCAACCGCGCCGCGACCGAGGTGCGCACCGCGCTCACCCGCAACGGCGGCAACCTGGCCGACGCCGGCTCGGTGTCGTACATGTTCTCCCGCAAGGGCCAGGTCATCGTGCCGAAGAACGGCCTGACCGAGGACGACGTGCTCGGCGCGGTGCTCGACGCCGGCGCGGAGGAGTGCAACGACCTCGGCGAGTCGTTCGAGGTCATCAGCGAGGCGGGCGACCTGCTCTCGGTCCGCAACGCGCTGCAGGCGGCGGGCATCGAGTACGAGTCGGCCGAGTCGACCTTCGTGCCCAGCGTGCAGGTGGCGCTGGACGAGGACGGCGCCCGCAAGGTGCTCAAGCTGATCGACGTGCTCGACGACTGCGACGACGTCCAGGACGTCTTCGCGAACTTCGACATCTCCGACGAGATCATCGAGAAGATCGAGGCCTGATCCCGCTCGGTGCGCAGGGCCCCGTCCGACCCCGGACGGGGCCCTGCGCCGTCCCGCCCGCCGAGCGCGGCCCATGATCGCTCGACTTGCCCGGCACCTGTGCGTATCTTGCGACCGGATACGCACGGGCACATCTGCCCGGCAGGTCGAGCGATCATGGCAGGAAGATCGGTCTTCTTTCCGCTATCCGGGTGACGGAGGGCGAATTCTGGGCATCATGGTCTCTATGGTCGAAGTCCTCAACCCCGGCGAGCTGGAGCAGGGCCTGGCCGCCCTGCGCGGCTGGACCGGCGACGTGCACGGCATCACCCGCACCGTGAAGCTGCCCAGCTTCCCCGCCGCGCTGGCCGTGGTGGCCCGGGTGGGCGAGGCGGCGGAAAGCATGGACCACCATCCGGACATGGACATCCGCTACCGCCATCTCACCTTCACGTGCTGCACCCATGCCGCCGGCGGTCTCACCGACCTCGACCTGCGGCTGGCCCGCATGATCGACGAAATCGTCGCCGACGCCACCGCCGACCAGCCCGCCAACCACTGACCCTGCCTCGGCTGCGGTCGCGCCCTGCAGTTTCGGGGAAACTGCACGAACCAGCGTGGTCAAAGCTGCAGTTTCCCCGGAACTGCAGTCGCGGCTCGGGCTCGGAGTAGGGAGTAGGTGGAGTGGTCGCGTTTGCCCAGCTTGTGGTGGGTGGAATGTTGGGAAGGGCACCTTCTTTAACGCGGAGCGTTAAGAAGGTGCCCTTCCTTTGTTCGCAGGCTCAGTCGGTGAGGCGGTCGGGGGTGACCTTGATTACGGAGAAGAAGGCGCCCTGGGGGTCGGCCAGGACGGCGAAGCGGCCGGGTGGGATGTCGGTGGGCGGGATGGAGACGGTGCCGCCGAGCTCCTGGGCGTGGGTGACGGCGGCGTCGCAGTCGGCGACGTGGAAGTACACCATCCAGTGTGGCGGCAGGTCCTCCGGCCACTCGTCGCCCTCCATCGGCATCATGCCCGCGACGCGGGCGCCGTCGAGCTGGAACTCGGTGTAGACGACCGGGCCGAGCGGCATGTCCTGCGGTTTCCAGCCGAACACCCCGCCGTAGAAGATCTTCGAACCCTCCGGGTCGCGAGTGGTCAGCTCGTTCCAGGCCAGCGTGCCGGGCCTGCGGAAGATCTCGCCGCCGCCGTGGGTGCCGGGCTGCCACACCGCGAACATCGCCCCGGCCTGGTCCAGGAAGACCGCCATCTGGCCGTATCCGAGCACGTCGAACGGTTCCAGCAGGACACTGCCGCCGAACTCGACGACCTTGGCGGCGGTGGCCGCCGCGTCGGAGGTCTCGACGTACGTCGTCCACATCGGTGGCTGGCTCTCGCCCTGGATCGGGCCGGCGCCGGCGACCTGCTTGCCGTCGATCAGGTATGTCGTGTAGCCGCCTGCCTCAGGTTCTGGGGTGACCTCGGCGTCCCAGCCGAACAGCTGGGTGTAGAACTCCGTGGCGCTCTTCAGATCGGTGGTGCTCAGGTCGACCCAGGTGGGAACGCCGGGTGCGTTGGCCATGCCGATACCCCTCTGTTTCGTGACACGGACCGGTTTGTCCGCTTCATCCGATGGTGGCAGACGAGGGGAGCGGAACCGCGCGAATCGCACATCGTCGACGTGTCGATTGTGTGGACGCGTTACATGGCTGTTGCCGCCCGATGAGTCATACGTTTCCCCGGCATTCGCAGTGACCCGGGTCACGTAGTACGAAGCATCCCAAGGAGCAACAGATGGGCTCAGAAGGATCCGCAGGTCAGCACCCTGCCTTACGGGCTCGCGGGCTGACCAAGGAGTTCCGCGGCTTCCGTGCGGTCGACGGCGTCGACCTCGCCGTGGCCGCGGGCAGCGTGCATGCGCTGGTCGGGCCCAACGGAGCCGGCAAGACCACACTGTTCAACCTGCTCACCGGCTTTCTGCCGCCGACCGCCGGCCGCATCGAAGTGGCGGGTGCGGACCTCACCGGCCTGGCCCCGGAGGGTTTCGCCCGCCGCGGCGTGGCCCGCTCCTTCCAGATCACCAGCCTGTTCGGCCAGCTCACGGCGTTGGAGCACGTCGCATTGGCGCTGCAGAGCGGATCGTCGCTGGGCTGGCAGTTCTGGCGGTCGGCGAAGCTGATGCGCCGCTACACCCCGCAGGCCATGGCGCTGCTGGACATGGTCGGGCTGGCCGACCTGGCGCACACGACCGCTGACGCGCTCGCGTACGGCCGCAAGCGGGCCCTGGAACTCGCGCTGGCGCTGGCCCTGGAGCCGTCGGTGCTGCTGCTGGACGAGCCGACGGCGGGCATGGGCCTGGAGGACGTGGACCGCACGATCGCCCTGATCGCCGCGGTCCGCACCGGCCGGACCGTGGTCATGGTGGAGCACAACATGTCCGTGGTCGGCGCGCTGGCCGACCGGGTCACCGTGCTGCAGGCCGGCCGGGTGCTGGTGGAGGGCCCGTACGACGAGGTGCGCGCGGACGAGCGCGTGATCACCGCCTACCTGGGTGAGGGAGCCGTCCGTGCTGCGCATTCATGAACTGTCGGCCTGGTACGGCGAGGCGCAGGTGCTGCGCGGGGTGAGCCTGGAGATCGCCGCAGGCGAGGTGGTCACCCTGTGCGGGCGCAACGGCGCGGGCAAGACCACGCTGCTGCGCTGCGTGATGGGCCTGCACCAGGGCCAGCGCGGCACCGTCGAGCTGGACGGCAAGCCGCTGTCCGGGCAGCCCGCGCACCGGCGGGCCCGGGCCGGCCTGGGCTGGGTGCCCGACGATCGCGGCTGCTACGCCACGCTGACCGTCGCCGAGACGCTGTCGCTGCCGCCCGTGGTCGGCCCGGCCCCGTGGTCGCTGGAGCAGGTGTACGACGCGTTCCCGCACCTGCACGCCCGGCGCGGCGCTCCGTCGACCACGCTGTCCGGCGGTGAGCAGCAGATGCTCGCGCTGGCCCGGGTGCTGCGGATGGGCGCGCGGCTGCTGCTCTGCGACGAGCCCACCGAGGGCCTGAGCCCGCTGCTGGTCGCGCAGGTCGGCGACATCCTGCGCCAGGCCAAGCAGCACGGGGTGGCCGTGCTCCTGGTGGAGCAGAACCTGCACTTCGCCACCACCGTCGCCGACCGCCATCACCTGCTGGCGGAGGGGCGCGTCGTGGAGTCGCTGGAGAACTCCGAGGTCGCCGCGCGCGAGAAGGACCTGCTGGCCTACCTCGGCATCTGAAAGGCACCACCCACACCCCAGGGAGATGTCATGCGTACCAAAGCACTATTGGTGATGTTCTGTTCCACGGCGCTGCTGACCACTGCCTGCGGCGGGGGCGGCCCGCAGTCGACTGCCGCCGGTGGCGGGCTGTCCGACGGCAAGGTCGTGTTCGGCGTGCTCAACGACCAGTCCGGTGCCTACTCGCAGCTGTCCGGCAAGAACTCGATCAAGGCCGTCGAGCTGGCCATCGCCGACTACCAGGAGAAGTACGGCGACAAGGCCGTGGTCAAGGAGTTCGGCGTGGAGACCGCCGACCACCAGAACAAGCCGGACGTGGCCAACGCCAAGGCCGCCGAGCTGTACGACCGCAAGGCCGTCGACGTGATCCTCGACGTGCCGACCTCGTCGGCCGCGCTGAAGGTCGCCGACGTGGCCAAGGAGAAGAAGAAGCTCTACTTCAACATCTCCGCGGCGACCACCGACCTGACCGGCAAGTCCTGCAACAAGTACACGTTCCACTACGCCTACGACACGTACATGCTGGCCAACGGCACCGGCCGCAACACCACCGAGGAAGGCAGGAAGAACTGGTACATCGTGTACCCGGACTACGCGTTCGGCCAGGACATGGAGAAGAGCTTCTCCGCGGCGGTCGAGGCGGCCGGCGGCAAGATCGTCGGCCGGGACGCGGCGCCGTTCCCGAACACCAGCGGTGACTTCTCGACGTACCTGCTCAAGGCCCCGACGCTGAACCCGAAGCCGGACGTGCTGGGCACCATGCAGGCCGGTGCGGAGCTGGTCGCGCTGGTCAAGCAGTACAACGAGTTCAAGCTGCGGGACAAGGGCGTCGGCCTGGCGGTCGGCCTGATGTTCCTCACCGACATCCACTCGCTGACCCCGGCCGCGCTCGCCGGCACCACCTACACCGACGCGTGGTACTGGAACTACGACCTGACCAACCGCACCTTCGCCGACCGCTTCCAGAAGGCCGCCGGGGTCCGCCCGACCTTCGCCCACGCCGCCAACTACTCCGCGGCGCTGCAGTACCTGGAGGCCGTGCAGGCCGCCGGCACCGACGGCTCGGACGCGGTGGTCAAGCAGCTCGAAGGCAAGACCGTCAACGACCTGTTCCTGCGCAACGGCAAGATCCGCGCCGAGGACCACCGCGTGGTGCACGACGCCTACCTCGCCCAGGTCAAGGCGCCCGCCGAGGTCACGGAGGAGTGGGACTACGTGAAGATCCTCCGCACCATCCCCGCCGCCGAGGCCTTCCGCACCCCCAGCCCCGACTGCAAGCTCTGACGAAGGAAGGGCATCGTCGGCTCGCGCCGGCGGGACGAGCAGCAGCTCGGCACATCGCTACGCGTTGTCGGCGGTGCCCTTCTTAACCCGGAAGGCCCCCGCCTCATGGTGAATTTCCTGCAACACACGTTCAACGGGCTGGTCGGCGGTGCTTTCCTGGCATTGCTGGCGCTCGGTCTCGCGGTCATCTTCGGCATGCTCCGCGTCGTCAACTTCGCCCACGGCGCGATCTACATGCTCGGCGCGTTCGGGGCGTACGTCCTGCTCACCGAGGTCGGCCTGGCGTTCTGGTGGGCGCTGATCCTCATGCCGCTCGTGCTGGCCCTGTTCGGCATGGCGCTGGAACGGCTGGTGGTCGCCCGGCTGGCCCGCCTCGATCCGCTCTACAACTTCCTGCTCACGTTCGGCCTGACGCTGATCCTGCAGGACGCGGTGAAGTCCCGCTACGGCGTGCAGTCCAGTCCGTACGACGCCCCGGAGATCCTGTCCGGCACGCTCGACCTCGGCGCGTTCGACTTCCCCGCGTACCGCGTGTTCGTGCTGGTCATGGCCATCGCCGTCTGTGTCGGCGTGTGGTGGCTGCTCAGCCGGACCCGGGTCGGCGTGGTGGTGCGGGCGGCCACCGAGCGTCCCGAGCTGAGCACCGCGCTCGGCATCGACGTGGCCCGGTGGGTGACACCGGTGTTCGGGTTCGGCATCGGCCTGGCGGGGCTGGCCGGCGTGCTGGCCGCGCCGATCCGGGCGGTGAACCCGCTGATGGGCGCGGATCTGATCATCGTGGTTTTCGCGGTGGTGGTGATCGGCGGCCTGGGCTCGATCTTCGGCTCGGTGGCCGCCGGATTCGCGATCGGCCTGGTGCAGGCCTGGGTGCAGGCACTGGGCGAGCACTGGGCGCTGCTGTCGCAGGTGCTGGTCTTCCTGGTGATGGCCGGGGTGCTGCTGTGGCGCCCGGCCGGCCTGTTCGGACGAGAGGAGGCCCCGGCGTGAGCGACACTGCTGCTGCCGCAGTCGATCAGAGCACGGAGGTGCGGGCACCCGCCGGCGCGGCGGCTCCGGTTCCCGCCGACGCGTCCGCCCGGGGCGGGACGATCGTGCCGCGGTGGCTGCGCTGGAGCCTTGCCGGGGCGGCGCTGCTGGTCGCGTTGTGGCTGCCCAACGGTCTCTATCCGACGGTCGCCGTCGACATCGCCTGCTGGGCGCTGTTCGCGGTGGCGGTGGACCTGCTGCTCGGATACACCGGCCTGATGTCCTTCGGGCACGCGGCCTTCTGGGGCACCTCGGCCTACGCCACCGGCCTGGCCGCGATCAACTGGGGCCTGCCGTTCCCGGTCGCGGTGCTGCTCGGCGCGCTGGCCGCGGTGGTGCTGGCGATCCCGGTCGGTTACCTGGCGGTCAAGCGGGTCGGCATCTACTTCGCGATGGTCACCCTCGCGTTCGCGCAGATGGTGTACTACATCGCCAACCAGTGGCGCTCGGTGACCCAGGGCGAGAACGGCCTGCAGCGGGTGCCGCGCGAGCTGTTCGGGCTGGACCTGACCGACGAGTACTACTTCTACTACGCGGCGCTGCCGATCGTGGCGGGCGGGCTGTTCCTGGTCTGGCGCGCGGTGCACTCGCCGTTCGGGCGGGTGCTGGTGGCGATCCGGGACAACCCGGCCCGCGCGCGGGCGCTCGGCTACCCGGTCCACCGGTACAAGCTGGCCGCGTTCCTGCTGTCGGCGTTCACCGCCGGGCTCGGCGGCGGCCTGTTCGCCATCGGCCACCGGTTCGTCTCGCTGGACGTGCTGCACTGGACCACCTCGGGCAAGGCCGTGATCATCGTGGTGCTCGGCGGCATCGGCACCCTGTGGGGCCCGGTCGTCGGCGCCGCCGGCGTGACCCGCCTGGAGGACTGGCTCTCCTTCGCCGGCTTCGAACAGATCGGCCTGGTCACCGGCGCCATCTTCGTCCTGGCCGTCCTCATCTTCCGCCGCGGCCTCTGGGGCACCGTCACCCACTGGCTCCGCCGCCGCGGCTGACAGCCGCACCGCCCCGGCAGGTCCTCAAGATCGCCCGAATTGCCTGGCAAATGTGCGAAAGAGCGGTCAAGATACGCCCGTCTGCCAGGCAAGTCGGATGATCGTGGGCGCGCGCCCCGGCATGGTTGCCGGGGCGCGCGGTGTTATTCCGGGAAGTGGGGTGGGTCACTTTCGATACGGGACGGTTTCGTATTTGAAGGGTCGGGCGTAGCGTCACTTCCGATACGGAACGGAACCGTATCGGAATCCTGGGGGATGGAAACACGTGGACTCTGCTGCCAACACCGGGCACCCGAGGCGCTGGGCGATTCTCGGCGTGCTGGTGATCAGCCTGCTCGTGGTCGTGCTCGACAACACCGTGCTCAACGTGGCGATGCGTACGCTCGCCGACCCCGTCCACGGCCTGGGCGCGACCCAGAGCCAGCTGGAGTGGGCCATCAACTCGTACACCCTGGTCTTCGCCGGGCTGCTGTTCAGCTTCGGCGTGCTCGGCGACCGCTGGGGGCGCAAGCGCTTCCTGCTCATCGGCCTGGTGCTGTTCGGCATCGCGTCCGTGCTGTCGGCCTACGCGCAGGACCCCGGCCAGCTCATCGCGGCCCGCGCCTTCATGGGCGTCGGCGGCGCGGCGATCATGCCGGTGACACTCTCGATCATCTCCAACGTCTTCGACCCGCGCGAGCGCGGCAAGGCGATCGGCATCTGGGCCGGCTCGGTCGGCCTCGCGGTCGCCATCGGCCCGCTGCTCGGCGGCTTCCTGCTGGAGCACTTCTGGTGGGGCTCCGTATTCATGATCAACGTGCCGATCATCCTGTTCGGCCTGGTCGCGGTCGCGTTCCTGGTGCCCGAGTCGCGTGACCCCCAGCCGGGCCGCATCGACCTGGTCGGCGTGGTGCTGTCCGTGGTCGGCCTGGTGGCGCTGGTGTACGGCATCGTCGACGGCGGCGAGCACGGCTTCGGCCGGCCCGAGGTGTGGGCCTCGCTGATCGGCGGCGCGCTGGTGCTGGCGGCGTTCGTCTGGTGGGAGGGGCGCACCACGCACCCCTCGCTGGACGTGAAGCTGTTCCGCGACGCCCGGTTCTCGGCTTCGGTGGCCAGCATCGGCCTGCTGTTCTTCGCGTCCATGGGCTCGTTCTTCTTCGTCGGCTTCTACCTGCAGCTGGTGCGGGACTACTCGCCGATGCAGAGCGGCGCGCTGCTGGTGCCGTTCGCCGTGGGCCAGATGGTGTTCGCGCCGCTGAGCACGAACCTGGTCAAGCGGTTCGGTGTGCGCAGCGTGTCGGCGGCGGGCATCCTGGTGGCCGGGGTCACCTTCGCGGTGCTGGCCACCCTGCAGGTGGACACCCCGATCTGGATCGTGGTGGTGAACTTCTTCTTCATGGGCGCCGGCATGGCCAACGTGATGCCGCCCGCCACCAATACGATCATGTCGGTGCTGCCGCGGGAGAAGGCCGGCGTCGGTTCGGCCGTGTCGAACACGGTCCGGCAGGTCGCCGTGGCCATGGGCGTGGCCGTGCTCGGCTCGGTCGTGGCCGGGGTCTACCGGGGCGAGATCGAGCCCGCGACAGCGGCGCTGCCCGGGCCGATCCGCGACATCGCCAACGAGTCCGTCGCCGGGGCGTACGGCGTGGCCGGCAACCTCGGCCCGGCGGGCGCGCCGCTGGTGACCGCCGCCAACGACGCCTTCGTGCACGCCATGCACTGGGCGGCGCTCGGCTCCACGCTGGTGGCGCTGATCGCGGTCGCGGTGGTGCTGCGCTGGATGCCCAAGAAGCTGGCCCAGGGCGCGGCTGGTCCGGGTGGAGCGCCGGGCGCCGGTGGTCCCGCGGTCCCGGCCGGGGTTCCGGTGAACCGCTCGGTTCCCGCCGCCGAGGGTGACGAGGGCGACGTGCAGCGGCCGTCCCGGTTGTCCACGGTCGGGTAAGGTTTCGTTCACCATGACTGAGCTCGCTGAACTGCCGGCGACGCCGGGAGCTGCGCGGACGCAGGGGCGTCCGCGCAGCTCCCGTGCGCATGAGGCGATCCTGGAGGCGGTCCTCGACCTGATCGAGGAGGGCACCACCGTCGAGGCGCTGAGCATGGAGGCGATCGCGGCCCGCGCCGGCGTGGGCAAGGCGACCATCTACCGGCGCTGGGCGGGCAAGGACGAGCTGCTGCTCGAGACGCTGGTCAAGCTCAAGGGCCCGCCGACGCAGCCGCTGGGCGACTCGGTGCGCGCCGACCTGATCCGCCTGCTCAGCGTGGTGGGCCAGAAGGACCAGCGGGCCGTCCGCGTGATGCCCTGCCTGATGCCGGAGGTGTCGCGCAGCCCGGAGGCATACCGGATCTGGCAGGAGGCGATCACCGAGCCGCGCCGCGAGGTGATGCGCGAGGTGCTGCGCCGCGGCGTCGCCACCGGCGAGCTGCGTGCCGACCTCGACATCGAGGTGGTGGTGTCGATGCTGATCAGCCCGCTGCTGCTGCACCGCATGGTGCGCTGGAACCCCCGCCTCGACGAGGTCGACGACCTCACCGAGCAGATCGTCGACGTGGTCCTGCAGGGCGTCGCCGCCTGAGCCCCGGCCCGTCGGGCCCAGCCGGCGACGCGTCTCTGCGAAGGAAGGGCACCTTCGCAACGCCATGTGTCGCAGAAGGTGCCCCTCCTCACCGCGGAGCGGTTGCGGCGCAGCTGAGGCGTCCCCTCGGCGGCGTTGCGGCACCCTGATCCGCAACGACGCCGAACCCCCGTCCGCCGTGGCCGCGCCGCCGTCAGACCGGCGCGTGCGCCTGGAGGAACTCGGCGAGCTTCGCCCGTACGGTGTCCGTCGCGGCCGGGCCGCCGAGCGACACCAGGAGCACCCCGTGCCAGTCGGTCGGCACGATCAGCAGCTCCTTGACGGTCGTCTTCGGGGTCAGGCCGTACAGCTCGCGGGCGCTGTCGGCGAAGCTGCTCTCGAACTCGCCCGCCGCGTACAGCACCGGCATGGTCAGCTTCGGCGCGGCCGTCGACGCGTCCGCGCCGAACAGCACCGGGGCGGACAGCGCCACCACGGCGACCGGCGCGGGAGCCAGCGCCGGCGCGGCGGCCAGCACCGCGGTGCCGCCCATCGACGCGCCGATCAGCACGATGCTGGTCGCGCCGTCCGCGCGCAGCGTGGCCGCGGCCGCCGCGACCTGCTGCGGGGTGTCCAGCTCGCCGCGCGTGGACACCCCGAACCCGCCGAAGTCGAACATGAGCACCCGGTAACCCTTGCCGGCCAGCTCGAACGCGTACGGGAGCCACTGGCACACGTCGCCGCCGTTCTGGTGGGCCAGCACGATCCCGGTCTTGCCGCTGCCGAGGATGACCCCGCCCAGGTCGGCCCCGTGGTCGCCGAACCTGGTCTGCCGTGCCCCGGCCGGCAGCTCGCAGGTCGCGCCCGCGTTCAGGCCGGTCGGGCTCGGGGCCGGCGCCGGGTCGCCGCCGCTGGAGCACCCGGCCAGGGCGACGGCAGCGGCGGCGGCGAGCAGGGCCAGTCTTCGCATCGGGACTCCTCGGTGGACGGACGAGACGCTGTCGTCTGTCAGTACCGCCGAGGGACGGATGCGGGTGGGGGTCAGTCCGAAAGTTGTTCGGCGTTGCTGCCCAGCCGGTGCAGGCGCAGCGCGAGCTGCACCTCCAGCGCCCGGTCGGGGCGCTGCCAGTCCGCGCCGAGCAGCTGGGCCACCCGGTCCAGCCGCTGGGTGACCGTGTTGACGTGCACGTGCAGCTGCTCGGCGGCGCGGGCCAGGCTGCCGCCCGTGCCGAAGTAGCACTCCAGTGTCTTGACCAGCGTGGTGCCGCGGCGGGTGTCGTAGTCGACGACCGAACCGATGGTGTCGCGCAGGAACCGGGTCACGTCCGGGTCGCCGCCCTCGCGGACCGCGCCCAGCAGCAGCCCGACGAAACCCAGCTCGGCGGTGGACGCGCCGTCGCCGACCCGGCCCAGCGCGGCCAGCGCGGTGGCGCAGTGGTCGGCCTCCTTGAACGCCGCGGCCAGCCCGGCCGGGTCGGCGGCGGGCCCGGCCGCGCCCGCGGTGACCGGGCGGCCCAGCACCCGGCCCAGCTCCCGGGCGACCGAGCGGGCCAGGGCGCCCGCGTCGGTGCCGGGCACCATCAGCACCACCCGGCCGTCGCGGGTGGCGGCCAGCCCGGCATGCGTGCCCGCGAAGGTGTGCGCCCACGACACCGCCCGCTGCCGGGCCGGGCCGGAGGTGGCCGCCGCGTCGTCGACGCAGACCAGCACGTGCGGGCGGGACAGGTCGACGTTCAGCCGGCGGGCCCGTGCCCGCAGCGACTCCGGGTCGCGTACCGGCCGGGCGATGAGGTCGTCGAGCAGCTCGCCGCGCACCCGGCCCTCCGCCTCGGCGACGGTGCGCCGGAACAGCAGCAGCAGCGCGGTGACCAGCGCGGCGCGTTCGAGGATCTGCTGGTCGGGGTGGCCGGTGTCGTGCTGCGGTCGCCAGACCAGCGCGCCGAGGTTCTCCGCCCCGGCGACGACGGCGGCGAACCACAGGCCGCCCCGGCGTACGGCGCGCCCGTCGGCCCGGGAGGTCGCCAGCGCCTCGGCCACGATCGACGGGTCGGGCAGCGGCACCGTGCCGTGCGTGTCGGCGAGGCCCGCGCCCGTGGACACCTCGGCGTCCCAGCGGCCGCCGACGGCGATCATGCTGTTGTCGCCGCCCGGCCCGGTCAGGCCGCCGATCGCGTCCGATGCCGCCCCCGGCAGGGCGGGTGCGCCGACCGCGGCCAGGGTGCGGCCGTCGGCGTCCAGCACCATCAGGCGTCCGCCGAGCACCTCGGTGACCGCGGCGGCGACCTCTTCGACGCCGCCGCCCCGCAGCACGAGCGCGGTCATCCGGTCGTGCGCGGCCGCGGCGCGCTCCACCGACGCGCTGTGCGCGGAGATCTTGGCGGACGCGGCGGACAACTCGGTCAGCGCCGCCTGGGTCTCCCCGAGCAGGCGGGCGGTGTCGATGGCGACGGCGGCGTGCGCGGCGAGGGACACCAGCAGCGACACCTCCTCGCGGGCGAACGGGCGCTCGGATCGGTTGGCCGCGTACAGCACGCCGATGACGCGCGAGCCCAGCCGCAGCGGTACGCCCAGGATGGCGACGAGCCCCTCCTCTCCCACCCCCGCGTCGATCTCGCCGGTGTGGTGGAAGCGGCGGTCCTCGGGGTAGTTCGCCGTGGCGTAGGGGGTGCCGGTCTGCGCGACCAGGCCGCCTAGGCCCGCGCCCAGCGGCAGTCGCAGCCGCTGGAACTTCGCCGAGACGGAGCCGTCGGTGACCCGCATGTACACGTCGCCGGCGGCGTCGTCGCTCATGGTCAGGTAGGCGATGTCGGTGCCGAGCAGGTTGCGGGCCCGATGCACGATCGCGTGCAGCACCGCGTCGAGGTCGCGCAGGCCGGCCAGGTCGCCCGCGGTGTCGTACAGGCCGGACAGCTCCGCCTCGCGGCGGCGGCGGCGCTCCAGCAGCGCCCGCACCCGCAGCGCGGCGAGTTTCGCCTCCTCCAGCTCGGCGATCTCGTCCGGGCCGGCGCCCCGCGAGCGCGCCTGGACCAGCGGCCCCTCGAACTCGACCGGGGCCGCCTCGCGCTCGAGCAGTTCGAGGAACCGGATGGTCGAGGAGGGCATGGCTCGCATTCCTACCCCGCCGATCACTGGGCTGTCCAGCCGCCGTCCATGGCGATGGACGTGCCGGTGATGAACGAGGCGGCGTCGGTGCACAGGTAGGCGGCCAGCTCGGCGACCTCCGCCGGCTCGATCAGGCGCTTGATCGCCGCCTTGGCCAGCATGATCCGCTCGATGACCTCGGTCTCGGCGATGCCGTGCGAGCGCGCCTGGTCGGCGATCTGGCCCTCGACCAGCGGGGTGCGCACGTAGGCGGGGTTGATGCAGTTCGCGGTGACCCCGTACGGGGCGGCCTCGACGGCGATGACCTTCGACAGCCCTTCGAGGCCGTGCTTGGCCGACACGTACGCCGACTTGAACGCCGACGCGCGCAGCCCGTGCACCGAGGAGATGTTGACGATCCGGCCCCAGCCCTGGGCGTACATGTGCGGCAGCGCGCGGCGCACCAGGCGGAACGGCGCGACCAGCATGACCTGGTGCAGGTAGCTGAAGCGGTCGGGGTCGAAGTCCGGCAGCGGCGCGACGTGCTGCAGGCCCGCGTTGTTGACGATCACGTCGACGGCCGGGTCGAGCTCGTCGAGGGCGGCCGGTTCGGCCAGGTCGGCGACCACCGCGGTGCCGCCGATCTCGTCGGCGACCAGCCGGGCCGACGCCGCGTCCCGGTCGACCACGAGGACCTTCGCCCCGGCCTGCGCCATCCGGGCCGCGCAGGCCCGGCCGATGCCGCTGCCGGCGCCGGTCACCAGAGCGGTGCGGCCGGTGAGGTCGAGTCGAACGAGTGGCGGCGTCGCGGTCGTCATGGTGCGTGAACCTACGAGCCGCGCGGGAGCGCGCACATGGGTCGCGCCCACACAGTGTGCCGGGAACGGATGTGGCGGGACGTGGCTCGGCCGCGCTGACGGTGGTGTCCGCTAGGGTGTCGTACACACGTACGGCGAAGTGGACGGAGCAGCGGGTGCAGGTGCGGCAGCGGCGGGTGCTCGGCGTCGATCCGGGGCTGACCCGGTGCGGCGTCGGTGTGGTGGAGGGCGTGCCCGGCCGGCCCTGCGTGATGGTCGACTACACGGTCATCGGGTCCGATCCCGACGCCGACCTGGCCGACCGGCTGCTGCACCTGGACCGCAACCTGGCCGAGCTGATCGCGCGCCACCAGCCGGAGAGCGTCGCCGTGGAGCGGGTGTTCAGCCAGCACAACGTGCGCACGGTGATGGGCACCGCGCAGGCGGCGGCGGTCGCCGTGCTGGCGGCCGCGCGCGCCGGGCTGCCGGTGCGCACCTACACTCCCAGCGAGGTCAAGGCCGCCGTGACCGGCTCCGGTCAGGCGGACAAGAAGCAGGTCACCACGATGGTCACCCGGCTGCTGCGGCTGGACGCGCCGCCCCGCCCGGCGGACGCGGCCGACGCGCTGGCGCTGGCCATCTGCCACATCTGGCGCGGTGGCACGCGCGACCGGCTGAGCGAGGCCATCCGTACCGCGAAGGGCAGGCAGTGATGATCGCGAGTGTGGCGGGGACCGTCGCCTCGATCGGCGCGGACGCGGCCGTGGTCGAGGTGGGCGGGGTGGGCCTGCGCCTGCTCTGCGCGCCGGGCACGCTGGCGGCGCTGCGGGTCGGGCAGCAGGCCCGGTTGTCGGCCACGCTGATCGTGCGCGAGGACTCGCTGACCCTGTTCGGCTTCCCCGACGACGACGAGAAGCAGCTGTTCGAGCTGCTGCTGACGGCGTCCGGGGTGGGCCCGAAGCTGGCCCAGGCCGCGCTGTCGGTGCACACTCCCGACGTGCTGCGGGCCGCGCTCTCGCACGGCGACGTCTCGACGCTGACCCAGGTGCCGGGCATCGGCAAGAAGGGCGCCGAGCGGATGGTCCTGGAGCTGCGCGACAAGGTCGGCCCGGTGGCCGCGGTGCCGGCCCAGGGCGGGCGCACGCAGGCGTGGACCGAGCAGGTGTGCCAGGGCCTGGTCGGGCTCGGCTGGAGCCAGGCGCAGGCCGACCAGGCGGTCACCGCGGTGGCCGAGACGATCGACGGCCCGACCCCGCCCGTGCCGGTGCTGCTCAAGCAGGCGATCCGGCTGCTGGGTAAGACGCGATGAGCGAGCACCGCGAGCGAATCCGGCAACTTTCCACTCATCGTGACGACGAGCGCAGCGGGGAGAAGCGATGAGCGAGCACCGCGAGCGAACCCGGCAACTTTCCACTCATCGTGACGACGAGCGCAGCGGGGAGAAGCGATGAGCGAGCACCGCGAGCGAACCCGGCAACTTTCCACTCATCGTGACGACGAGCGCAGCGAGGAGAAGCGATGACCGATTCACTGGTCAGCGCGCTGGCCTCGCCGGAGGAGCGCGACGCCGAGGCGTCGGTGCGCCCGAAGCGGCTGTCGGAGTTCGTCGCCCAGGAACGCGTCCGCGAGCAGCTGGAGGTGCTGCTGCACAGCGCGCTGCGGCGCGGCTCGCCGCCGGACCACATCCTGTTCTCCGGCTCGCCGGGGCTGGGCAAGACCACCCTGGCCATGATCGTCGCGGCGGAGCTGGGCGGCGCGCTGCGGATGACGTCGGGCCCGGCCATCGAGCGCTCGGGCGACCTGGCCGCGGTGCTGACCAGCCTGCAGCAGGGCGACGTGCTGTTCATCGACGAGATCCACCGCATCGCGAAGCCGGCCGAGGAGCTGCTGTACAGCGCGATGGAGGACTTCCGGGTCGACGTGATGGTCGGCAAGGGGCCCGGCGCGACCGCGATCCCGCTGGACGTGGAGCCGTTCACGCTGGTCGGCGCGACCACCCGGGCCGGGCTGCTGACGGGCCCGATGCGTGACCGGTTCGGTTTCGTCGGGCACCTGGAGTTCTACAGCGCGCCGGAGCTGGCCTCACTACTGCAGCGTTCGGCGCGCATCCTCGGGGTGGCGGCGACGCAGGAGGGCATCGCGGAGATCGCCGGGCGGTCCCGGGGCACACCGCGTATCGCCAACCGCCTGCTGCGCCGCGTGCGCGACTATGCCGAGCTGCGCTCGGACGGGGTGGTCAACGTGTCCTCGGCGCGCGCCGCGCTGAAGGTGTACGACGTCGACGACATGGGGCTGGACCGGCTGGACAAGGCGGTGCTGGTGTCGCTGGTCGAGCTGTTCGGCGGGGGACCGGTCGGGCTGTCCACCCTGGCCGTGGCAGTCGGGGAGCAGCCGGACACGGTCGAGGAGGTCGTGGAGCCGTTCCTGGTGCGGGCGGGCCTGCTGGCGCGTACGCCCCGGGGCCGGGTCGCGACGGCCGCCGCGTGGCGTCATCTCGGTAAAAAACCACCAAATGGTACTTTTGGTGCCGGTGCTATCACGGCACCCGACTTGTTCACCGTCGACGGCCAGCCGGACACGTAAGCGGACCTCGCGTTCGTGATCTTAACGTGACCTACACCGCAAGTGTGCGATCGCTCGCGTACCGACTAGACTTCGCGCGGTCCGAACGGACGACAGATGCCACCGCCGGCGTGCAGAGCCGCGCGGCGGGGCCGTGTGGAAAGGTCACAAAGTGGGCGGTAATTCCGGCAGTGCGTTGCCGACGATCATCATGTTCGCCCTGCTCTTCGGCTTGATGTACTTCATGTTCATCCGGCCGCAGGCAAAGCGTCGCAAGGAGGCCGAGTCGATGCAGAAGTCGCTCGGTGCCGGCGACAAGGTGATCACCATTGGCGGCCTGTACGGCACGGTGGTCTCGACGGACGACGAGAGCATCACCCTCGAGATCTCGCCCGGCGTGACCGCCCGCTACGCGCGCGCGGCCGTGGGCCGGGTGACCGAGCAGGTCACCGTGCCGACCGAGCACGTGGTGGACAACCCCGTCAAGGAAGAAAAGTAACTCGCTGACCCCACGCCACGGCTAAGGCGCATCTCTTCCGCGCCGGCCGTGGCGCATCCCCATCCGTCATTCATTCCAGGGAGACTCGACAGCCGTGGCACCACCTCAGGGACAGATGCGCCCCGGGAGGCAACTTGCCCTTCTCGGCGCCATCTTCGTCATCCTCGCCAGCGCGGTCTGGTTCGGCGGCAAGGGCGGCTGGGAAGATCGCCTCGCCCCCAACCTCGGCCTTGACCTCGTCGGCGGCTCGCGGGTCACCCTCCTGGCGCAGACCGGCGCCGATGGCAAGCCGCCGACGACGCAGGATCTCGAGCAGGCCCGCCGCATCATCGCCGAGCGGGTCGACGCCCGTGGCGTGTCCGAGGCGCAGGTCGTCATCGAGGGCAACCAGAACATCGTGATCTCGGTGGCCAAGAAGGGCGACGACGCGATCAACGACGTCGGCCAGGCCTCCCAGCTGTTCTTCCGCAAGCTGCTGAGCCAGACCGACGGCAGCGGCCTGGCCGCCGCGCCGCAGCCCTCGCCGAGCCCGAGCGCCAGCGCGTCCGGCTCCCCGAAGCCGAGCACCGCGGCCAGCCCGGCGGCGACGCCGAAGCCGTCGGTGAGCGCGTCGACCGGTGGCACCGGCGGTGGTGCCGCGATGGCGCCGACCCCGACGCCGACCCCGGCCGCGAGCAAGAGCCCGGTCGCCTCGGCCAGCCCGGCCGCCGCCCCGAAGCCGTCCGCCCCCGCGAACCCCAAGGTGACCGTGGAGCAGGTCCAGGCCAAGGTCGGCAAGGCCGCCTGGGACGCCGCCGGCAAGCTGACCGCGGTCGCGGCCGACCCGGCCCAGCTCGAGGTCCTCCAGCCGTTCGCTCAGCTGAACAACTTCGAGGTCGCGCTGCTGGCGCCGAAGGTGCAGTTCTACGTGCCGCAGGTCTCCTGCGAGCAGCTCGACAAGCGCCCCCCGGGCTCGATCAACAACCCGGACGCCGAGGCCGTCGCGTGCGAGGACGGCATGAAGTACCTGCTCGACGTCTCGAAGGTCAAGGGCACCGACGTCGACAAGGCGTCGCCGCAGATCGAGCAGAACACCAACCGCCGGGTGGTCTCGCTGGACTTCTCCAGCGACGGTCTGGACAAGTGGACCTCGCTGACCAAGGAGTCGTTCAACAACGAGGGCCAGAAGTGCGACCAGACCGCGCTCGGCGCGGGCAGCCACTGCCGCGTCGCCGTGGTGCTGGACAACAAGGTCATCTCCTCGCCGGAGATCCAGGGCGTGCTCGGTGACGACTCCGTCATCACCGGCGACTTCGACCAGAAGTCGGCCACCGACCTGGCCAACAACCTGAACTACGGTTCGCTGTCGATGACGTTCCTCCAGCAGGAGGCCCAGTCCATCACCCCGACGCTGGGCGGTGAGCACCTGCAGGCGGGTCTGCTCGCGGCCGGCATCGGCATGCTGCTGGTGGTCATCTACTCGTTCTTCTACTACCGCCTGCTGGGCACGGTCATCGTGCTGTCGCTGATCCTGTCGGCGGCGCTGACCTTCCTGGCGCTGGTGTTCCTGGGCCGGGAGATGGGCTTCACCCTGACGCTGGCCGGTATCGCCGGATTCATCGTCTCGCTCGGTGTCGCCGCGGACTCCTTCGTCATCTACTTCGAACGTCTGAAGGACGAGATCCGCGAGGGTCGCAGCCCGCGCAGCGCGGTGCCCCGCGCCTGGGTGCGTGCCCGCAAGACGATCCTGACCGCCAACGCGATCTCGCTGATGGCCGCGCTGGTGCTCTACCTCGTCTCCTCCGGCGCGGTGGCGGGCTTCGCCTTCGCGCTGGGTCTGGCGACCCTGATCGACCTGGTCGTGGTGTTCCTCTTCCGTCACCCGATCATGACGATGTTCGCGCGTACCGACGCGTTCCTCTCCCCGCGCGTCAGCGGCCTGGGCCGCGTGCTGCACGAAGCCAAGGAGGCTAAGTGATGAGTGGTCTCGCATCCCGGCTCTACAGCGGTGACGCCGGATTCCAGATCGTCGGCAAGCGCAAGCTGTGGTTCAGCGTCGCCGGCTTCGTGATGCTGGTCGCGGTCGTGGCGATGTTCGTGCCCGGGTTCAAGCCGGGCATCGAGTTCGAGGGCGGCAACGAGTTCACGGTGCCGGTCTCGGCCGGTTCCCTGGCCGACGTCGAGAAGGCGATCGACGAAGCGATCACCTCGGTCAAGCCCGACGCCTCGCTGGTCCCGGCGCAGAAGGTCGGCGACGCCGCGTACACGGTGCGCAGCTCGTCACTGACCAACGAGGAGACCGAGGCGGTCAAGGAGAAGATCGTCACGTCGCTGAAGCTGAAGTCCGACGACGTCAGCGGCAACCGGGTCAGCCAGGCCTGGGGCGAGCAGGTCACCGAGCAGGCGCTGATCGGTCTGGCGCTGTTCGTGCTGGTCGTCAGCATCTACCTGGTGATCCGCTTCGAGTGGCAGATGGCCGCGGCCGCGGTCGCCTCGCTGGTGTTCGACCTGCTGGCCACCGCCGCGGTGTACGCGCTGGTCGGCTTCGAGGTCACGCCGTCGACGGTGATCGGCTTCCTGACGATCCTGGGCTTCGCGCTCTACGACGTCGTCGTGGTGTTCGACAAGGTGCAGGAGAACACCCGCGGCATCACGGGCAGCAGCACCCAGACGTACGCCGAGGCGGCCAACCTGGCGCTGAACCAGACCTTCATGCGGTCCATCAACACCGCGCTGGTGGCGCTGCTGCCGGTCGGCGGCCTGCTGTTCATCGGCGCGGGCCTGCTCGGCGCGGGCACGCTGAAGGACCTGGGTCTGGTGCTGTTCATCGGTATGGGCACCGCGGTCTACTCGTCGCTCTTCTTCGCCACGCCGGTGCTGGTGTGGCTGAAGGAGAAGGACCCGAAGATCGCCAACCACACCGCGCGGGTGCTGGCGCGCCGCGCCACTCCGGCCAAGTCCTCGGCGGGCGACCTGCCGGCGCAGGTCGGCGCGGGTGCGGGCAGCGCGGCTCCGAAGGCGGGCGCCAAGCCCACCGTCGGCGCCAAGGCGGGCCGTCCCGCGGGCCGTCCGGCGGGCAAGCGCCGCTGACCCGGTAACACGATCCGAGGCCCGGTCTCCCACGGAGGCCGGGCCTCGCCGTGTCCCGGTCGCCCGCGTAGGCCGGGCCTCGTCGCGTCCGTTGATCATGAACTTATGGCACGGTTCGACGGCGTGTCACCGCCACAACTTCATGATCAACGGTGGTTTGCCGTGGGCGGGGACACAGTTCGCCGGTGGGACCGGCGGTGACGGTGTGGCGGCAGGGCCGGGCGTACTAGGGTGTGCCCGTGACCAACGATCTGATCCAGGGTGACAGCGGGCCCGCCACCGCGGCGCTCGTCGCCGACATGGTCGTCGACGTGGCGGACTTCCCGAAGACGGGTGTCCTGTTCAAGGACCTGACCCCGCTGTTCGCCGACGGCAAGGCGTTCCGCGGCGTCATCGACGCGATCGTGGCGCAGTACGCCGGTGAGTTCGACGTGGTCGTGGGCGTGGAGGCGCGCGGCTTCGTGCTGGCCGCCGCGGTCGCGTACGCCGCCGGCACGGGTGTGGTGGCCGTGCGCAAGGCCGGCAAGCTGCCCCGGGTGGCCCACGCGGCCACATACTCCCTGGAGTACGGCACGGCGACCCTGGAGATCAGCGAGGCCGCGTTCACGCCCGGCCAGCGGGTGCTGGTCGTCGACGACGTGCTGGCCACCGGCGGCACCGCCGACGCGACGCTGGACCTGGTGCAGCGCGCGGGTGGAATACTGGCCGGCTTCGTGGTGCTGATCGAACTGGGCTTCCTCGGCGGCCGCGAGCGGCTGGGCGACCGCCCGGTGCACGCCCTGCTGCGCATCTAGCGCTCCACCCACACCACCGTCCGGGGCGCGCAAGGGGCGTCCGGTCGCACCGCGTCCACCACCCGCCCGGGTGACGGACGCCACGAGTGCCCTCCCCGGCTGCTGCCGGCAGCGGTACGCACCTGTCGGCAAATCGGCCGGCGAGCCCGAACACAGGTAGCATGGGCTATCCGAACCTCACTCGAAGGAGCGGCCGTTGTCTCAGGAAGTCGCCCCCAGCGTGGCCGTGGCGGAGACGCCACCGGCCGGGAACGGGCCTGACAAGGCCAAGGCGGCGAAGGGCGTGAAGGCGGCCGAGCCCCGCGAGGCAGCAGCCGTGCTGCCCTTCCCGGGCACGAACGAGCAGTCCACGGCCGAGGCCGACCGGGGTCCGGAGGAGCGCGCCACCGCACCTGAGGTGCGGGCCGCCCCCGGCACCAACCAGCTCGGCATGTTCGCCGGCGTGCCGTCGGGCCGCCGCGTGCGCGCCCGGCTGTCCCGCTTCAACGCGCCCTGGCAGTCCGCCAGTGTCAGCGAGGAGCTGGAGCCGCTCATCGCCGCCCACCGGGCCGCGCACCCCAAGGCCGACATCCGCGTCCTGCAGAAGGCGTACGAGACGGCCCGGCAGTGGCACGAGGGCCAGTTCCGCAAGTCCGGCGACCCGTACATCACGCACCCGCTGGCCGTCGCGAGCATCCTGGCCGACCTCGGCATGGACACCACCACGCTGGTGGCCGCGCTGCTGCACGACACCATCGAGGACACGCCCTACACCCTGGAGGCGGCCCGCGCCGACTTCGGCGACGAGGTCGCGCTGCTGGTCGACGGTGTGACCAAGCTCGACAAGGTGAAGCTGGGCGACTCGGCCAAGGCCGAGACGATCCGCAAGATGGTCGTGTCCACCGCCAAGGACCCGCGGGTGCTGGTGGTCAAGCTCGCCGACCGGCTGCACAACATGCGTACGCTGACGTTCCTGCCGCAGGCCAAGCGGGAGCAGAAAGCGCGTGAGACGCTGGAGATCCTGGCCCCGCTGGCGCACCGGCTCGGTATGAACACGGTGAAGTGGGAGCTGGAGGACCTGTCCTTCGCGACGCTGTTCCCCAAGCGCTTCAAGGAGATCCAGCGCCTGGTCAGCGACCACACCCCGCAGCGGGACAACCTGCTCAAGCAGGTCACCGACCGGGTGCAGGCCGACCTGCGCGGCTCGAAGATCAACGCGAAGGTCACCGGCCGGCCCAAGCACCTGTACTCGATCTACCAGAAGATGATCGTGCGCGGCCGCGACTTCAACGAGATCTACGACCTCGTCGGCGTGCGCATCCTGGTGGACACCGTGCGCGACTGCTACGCGGCGCTCGGCGTGATCCACGCGGCCTGGCAACCGGTCCCCGGCCGGTTCAAGGACTACATCGCCATGCCGAAGATGAACTTCTACCAGTCGCTGCACACGACCGTGATCGGCCCCAACGGCAAGCCGGTCGAGATGCAGATCCGCACCCACGCGATGCACGGCACCGCGGAGTACGGCATCGCCGCGCACTGGAAGTACAAGGAGGGCCCGAAGGCCAACTCCACGGTGGTCGGCCCGTCCAGCCACATCGACGGCATGACCTGGCTGCGCCAGCTGCTGGACTGGCAGCGGGAGACGTCCGACCCGGGCGAGTTCCTCGACGCGCTGCGCCACGACCTGTCCAGCCAGGAAGTGTTCGTCTTCACGCCCAAGGGCGAGGTCATCGCGCTGCCCAACGGCTCCACGCCGGTCGACTTCGCGTACGCGGTGCACACCGAGGTGGGCCACCGCTGCATCGGCGCGCGGGTCAACAGCAAGCTGGTGCCGCTGGAGTCGGTGCTGTCCAACGGCGACGTGATCGAGATCTTCACGTCCAAGTCGGAGAGCGCGGGCCCCACCCAGGACTGGCTGGGCTTCGTCAAGTCCTCCCGGGCCCGTACGAAGATCAGGCAGTACTTCAACAAGGAGCGCCGCGACGAGGCCATCGACGCGGGCAAGGACTCCCTGGCCCGGGCCATGCGCCGGCAGGGGCTGCCGCTGCAGCGCCTGCTGACCGCGGGCGGCCTGCTGGCCATCGCCCGTGAGCTGCACCTGAGCGACATCACCTCGCTCTACGCGGCGGTCGGTGAGGGCCAGGTCTCGGCGCAGTCGGTGGTGCAGCGCCTGGTCGCCGGATACGGCGGCGAGGAGGGCGCGGTCGAGGACATCGCCGAGTCCACCATCCCGACCCGGCCCAGCCGCACCCGCGCGCCCGGCCACGACCCCGGCGTCGCGGTCAAGGGCGTGTCCAACGTCTGGATCAAGCTGGCCCGCTGCTGCACCCCGGTGCCCGGCGACCAGGTGTACGGCTTCATGACCCGCTCCGGCGGGATCAGCGTGCACCGCGAGGACTGCGTCAACACCGGCGACCTCAAGGCGCAGCCGGAGCGGTTGGTCGAGGTCACCTGGAAGCCGACCGCGGGCTCGATGTTCCTGGTCGCCATCCAGGTCGAGGCGCTCGACCGGCACAAGCTGCTGGCCGACATCACCCGGGCGCTGTCCGAGGAGCGGGTGAACATCCTGTCCGCGACGGTCACCACGACCCGCGACCGGATCGCGGTCAGCCGCTTCAGTTTCGAGATGGCCGACCCGAAGCACCTGGGCCACCTGCTCAACGCCGTACGCGGCGTGGAAGGCGTCATGGACGCCTACCGCGTCACCTCGGGGGCCTGACCACCGCAACCGACAAATACGCGCGCCCCCGTCGACATGACGGGGGCGCGCGTATTTGCGAAATGAAATCCGGTCAGGACGCGGGGGTCACGGTGAGGGCGCTGATCGTGACTGGAGACTTGGGGGCGCCGTCGGTCGCCGTGTTGCCCGCCTCGTCGACCGCGCCGGCCCTGCCGATCGCCTGGACCACGTCCATGCCCGCGGTCACCTTGCCGAGCACGGTGTAGAGCGGGTCGATCGGGGTCGGGCCGTACACGATGAAGAACTGGCTGCCGGTGCTGGCGGGCTCCTGGGTCTTCGCCATCGCGAGCGTGCCCACGGGGTAGGGGTCCGTGCCGGACGTCGGCAGGTTCTCCTCGGCGAACTTGTACGACGGGCCGCCCATGCCGGTGCCCGACGGGTCGCCGCACTGCAGCACGCTGATGCCCGCGGTGGTGAGCCGGTGGCACCTGGTGTTGTCGAAGAACTTCCGGCCGGCCAGGTAGGTGATGCTCGCCGCCGCGCACGGGGCCTTGGCGGTGTCGACCTCCACCGTGATCACGCCCTGGCCGGTGGTCATGGTGAGCTGCTGGGTGCCGGTCGTCGGCACGGTCGTCGGCGGGGTGCCGACGTTCTTGACGTTCGGGTTCGACGCCTCGTCGGCCG
Source organism: Catellatospora chokoriensis (assembly GCF_011297315.1). Taxonomy (NCBI): domain Bacteria; kingdom Bacillati; phylum Actinomycetota; class Actinomycetes; order Micromonosporales; family Micromonosporaceae; genus Catellatospora; species Catellatospora chokoriensis. The sequence goes on along the minus strand of NZ_JAAOTI010000034.1, from coordinate 12,866 downwards.
GCAGCCACCGGCACCTGCCGGCCGCGGGGGCGTTCGTGGCGGCCGGACGCTCCGCGGGCGCGGCGCCGGTGTCGGCCCCTTCACCCAGCCGCAGCACCAGCACGACGGCGGCGACCACCGCGCAGATCAGCGCCACCACGATGGCGGTCACCACCGCCGCGATCAGGCAACCGCTGGTGCCGCGGCGCTGCGTCGCGGGAGCTTGAGGCGAACTGCTGTCGGGCGTCCAGGGGGTGGTGGCCACGGGTCTCCTGTCACAGGTGGAACCGCAGCGTAGCGCCTTCCGGCAGCGCGTGCACCGGCGGTCGCACCGGCCGTGTCCACAACCGACGGACCGGACATGCGAAGAGGGGCGGGGCCGTCAGGCCCCGCCCCTCTTCGACTGCTGCCGTGCCGTCGATCAGCTCTCGGCCGGGGTCATCTTCACCGAGGTGATGGTGACCGGCGTCTTCGGCGCGCCGTCGCCGATGGCCTTGCCGTCCTTGTCGACCGCGCCGTCCTTGCCGATCTTCTCGACGATGTCCAGGCCCTTGGTGATGGTGCCCAGCACGGTGTACTTCGACTCCAGCGGCGACGTGCCGTAGACGAGGAAGAACTGGCTGCCGCTGCTGCCGGGCTGGCCGGTGTTGGCGATGGCGACCGTGCCGGCCGGGTACGCGGTGGCCTGGTCGGTCACGTTGGGCAGGTTCTCCTCGGCGAACTTGTACGACGGGCCGCCCATGCCGGTGCCCGACGGGTCGCCGCACTGCAGCACCTTGATGCCCTCGGTGGTGAGCCGGTGGCACTTGGTGTTGTCGAAGAAGTTCTTGCCCGCCAGGTAGGTGAAGCTGGCCGCCGTGCACGGTGCCTTGGCCGTGTTCACGGCGATCTCGACCACGCCGGCGCTGGTGGTGATCGTCATGGTCTGCTTGCCCTTGGCGCTCACCTCGGTCGGCGGCGTGCCGACGTCCTTGAGGTTGGGGTTGCCCGCGGCGTCGGGCGTCCAGGTGCACACCTGGCCGTCCGGCAGCGGAGCGGCGGTGGCCGGCGTCTCGTCCTTGCCGCCGACGACGTTCATCAGCCAGATCGTGCCGCCGATGACGAGCAGCAGGGCCACCGCCGCACCGATCACGGCGTTGCGCTGCTTGCGCTTGCGGGCCTCTTCCAGCCGCTCGCCCATCTGGCGCTCGAGCCGCGCGCGGGCCGCCGCGCGCTGGCGCTGGATCGTGGAACTCACGGGTCTGTCCTCCTGCTAACTACTGATCAACTGGCGGTCGAGGCCGACGGCTTCGGGGTGGTGGCCGCGCCGGACGCGGCCGGTGCGGTTGGGCTGGCCGGGGTGGACGGCGAAACCGGGGCGGTGGTGTCGACCACCGTCAGCGTCTTGACCACGACGTCCTGCTTGGGCTTGGTGTCCTCGCCCGCCTCGTTCGCGGTGGTGCCGGCCTGGGCGATCTTCTTGATGACGTCGAGGCCGGAGGTCAGCTTGCCGACGATCGAGTACGCGGTCTCGGTCGTCGAGTCCTGGTAGAAGATCACGAACTGGCTGCCGTTGACGTTCGGCGTCATGGCGACCGTGCCGGCCTGGTAACGGACCGCCGCCTTCGCGCTCGGGCTCGGGCTCGCCGCAGCCGCCGCGCTCGAGGTGGTCGACGGCGCCGCGCTCGGCTCCTCGGCCGCCGCCGGCGGGTTCTCCGTCCACCAGGAGTACGCCGCGCCGCCGTTGCCGGTGCCGGAGGGGTCACCGCAGGCCAGCGCGAAGTCGCCCTCGCCGTGGGTCAGCTTGTGGCACTTGGTGTCGTTGTAGAACCCGCTGTCGGCGAGGTACTTCAGGCTGGCCGCGCCGCACGGGGCGGCGGTGCGGTCGAGCTCGGCGACGACGTTGCCGCTGTCGAAGGCGACCGTCATCGCGGACGTGCCCGAGGTCGGCATGCCGCTGGTCGCCGGCTTGCCCGCGTCCTTCAGGGATGGGTTGCCCGCCACGTCCAGCGGGTTCCAGGCGCAGGTCTCGGCGACCGTGTCCGTCGGCTTGGCGTCGAAGGCGCCGAGGCTCCACGCCCCGAGCACACCGACGAGCACGATCGCGAACAGTCCGCCGAACACCGCCTTGAGCTGGCGCGAGCGGCGCTCCTGATCGGCCCGGCGAGCCATCTGCCGGTCGACCTTGGCGCGGGCCAGCTTGCGCTGTCGGGTATTGCTGGAAGCCACCCGAGCTCCTCCTGTCACCATTTGACCGCAGCGAAGCGTGTCCGCTGTGTCACCTTTATCACGTTAGGGGGTTGGTGTCGCATCACGCGCCGCGCCGGCCTCCGCCGGGCGTGGGCCGCGCCACACGTCCGAGCGAGTGTACGGGTAAACGCTGAGAAACACGTATGCCTGTCCTCGTTCTGTGACGGATGATCGCCATCCGCGGCGTCCGTGCCGTGGGCCGTCGATGCCCCCACTGGCACTAGGCTGGGCGCTGAAGTCTGCGGAGAGGGGTTTTGTCGTGCTTGTGGTGGGCTTTCCGGCGCAGGCGTTCGGGACCAACTGTTATGTGGTCGCCAGCGCTCCCGGCGAGCAGTGCGTGGTGATCGACCCGGGCATCGGGGTCATGGACCACCTCGACGCGGTCCTCGCCGAGCACCGGCTGCGGCCGGCCGCCGTCGTGCTCACCCACGGGCACCTGGACCACACCTTTTCCGTCACGCCGGTGTGCGGGGCCCGGGGCATCACCGCCTGGATCCACCCGGCCGACCGCGAGCTGCTGGCCGATCCGGCCAAGGCGCTGTCGGTCGACCTGAGCGCCATGTTCGGCGGGCGGCTGCCCTACGCCGAGCCGGACGACGTCGCCGAGCTGACCGACGGAGCCGTGCTGAGCCTCGCCGGGCTGGAGATCACCGTGGACCATGCGCCGGGCCATACCGGCGGGTCGGTGATGTTCCGGATGCCGGGCCGGGAGGGCGAGCCGCTCTGCTTCACCGGCGACGTGCTCTTCCGGGACGGCATCGGCCGCACCGACCTGCCGGGCGGCAGCATGGCGCGCATGACCGAGAGCCTGCGCGACAAGGTGCTGACCCTGGCCGACGAGACCGTGGTGCTCCCCGGTCACGGGCCGTCGACGACCATCGGCCGCGAGCGTGCGCGCAACCCGTTCCTGCGCGACCTGCTGACCGTCGGCGACGCGCCCCGCCGGGGCTTCTGACTCAGCCTTTCCCTTGGAGTGACCTTTTCATGAGCAAGCCCACGCCGCTGTCCGGCTTCCCCGAGTGGCTGCCCGCGCAGCGCATCATCGAGCAGCGCTTTCTGGACCACATCCGCCGCACCTTCGAGCTGTACGGTTTCGCGTCACTGGAGACGCGCGCCGTCGAGCCGCTCGACCAGCTGCTGCGCAAGGGCGAGACCTCCAAGGAGGTGTACGTGCTGCGCCGGCTGCAGGCCGAGGGCGAGGACACCTCCGACGCGAGCCTCGGCCTGCACTTCGACCTGACCGTGCCGTTCGCGCGCTTCGTGCTGGAGAACGCCGGCAAGCTGCACTTCCCGTTCCGCCGCTACCAGATCCAGAAGGCCTGGCGCGGCGAGCGTCCGCAGGTGGGCCGCTACCGCGAGTTCGTGCAGGCCGACATCGACATCGTGGACCGGGACACGCTGCCCGCGCACTACGAGGCCGAGCTGCCGCTGGTGATCGGTGACGCGCTGGCCGGGCTGCCCATCCCCAAGCCGACCGTCATGGTCAACAACCGCAAGGTGCTGCAGGGCTTCTACCAGGGGCTGGACCTGGTGGACCCGGAGGCCGTGATGCGGGTCGTGGACAAGCTCGACAAGATCGGCCCGGCCGGGGTGACCGCGGAGCTGGCTCCGCTGGGCGTCACCGAGTCGCAGGCCAAGCTGGTGCTGGCGCTGGCGGAGATCTCCTCGCCCGACGTGTCGTTCGTCGACGACGTGCACCAGCTCGGCGTGCGCGATCCGCTGCTGGACGAGGGCCTGGCCGAGCTGGCCGCGGTCGTCGAGGCGGCCGGGGCGCACTCGCCGGGCCTGTGCCGGGCCGAGCTGAAGATCGCGCGCGGGCTGGACTACTACACCGGCACGGTGTACGAGACGCAGCTGGCCGGGCTGGAGCGCTACGGCTCGGTGTGCTCGGGCGGGCGTTACGACAACCTGGCCAGCTCCGGCAACGACCGGTTCCCGGGCGTCGGCCTGTCCATCGGCGTCAGCCGCCTGCTGGGGGTGCTGTTCGGCGAGAACGCGCTGTCGGCCAGCCGTTCGGTGCCGACCGCCGTGCTGATCGCGGTCAGCGCCGAGGAGGACCGGCGGGCGTGCGACCGGATCGCGGCGCAGCTGCGGGCGCGGGGCATCGCGACCGAGGTCTCGCCGAGCGCGGCCAAGTTCGGCAAGCAGATCAAGTTCGCCGACCGGCGGGGTATCCCGTACGTCTGGTTCCCCGGAGCCGAGGGCGCGGCGGACACGGTCAAGGACATCCGTTCGGGCGAACAGGTCGAGGCGTCGGCCGGAAACTGGACACCTCCGGCGGTGGATCTCATCCCGGTGGTGGAGGGGACTTTTAATTAGGAAACTTAAGTAATAGTGTGTGGTCCTCGACTCTGAAACGGGGGCCGTACGCGCATGACCACGACAGACCACCGCACGTCCCCGGCGCTGGGCACCACGACAGCGCCGGGACAGCGGCCCCACCTGCACGATCGTGGTCTGCTCCGGCTGGCCGACGCGGTGCTGCAGCCCGGCTTCGTCGGCACGACCCCGCCGGACTGGCTGCGCCGCCGCCTGGCCGACGGGCTGGGCGGCGTCGTGCTGTTCGCCCGCAACATCGTCGACCTGGACCAGGTCGCGGCGCTGAGCGCGGCCCTGGTGGCGGAGAACCCCGACGTGATCATCGCCGTCGACGAGGAGTCCGGCGACGTCACCCGCCTCGACGTGGAGCACGGCAGCCGCCGGCCCGGCAACCACGCCCTCGGCGCGGTCGACGATCCCGCGCTGACCGAGGCCGTCGCCGCCGACATCGGCGCGCAGCTCGCCGCGGCGGGGATCACCCTGGACTACGCGCCCGCCGCGGACGTCAACAACAACCCGGCCAACCCGGTCATCGGCGTACGCTCCTTCGGCGGCGACCCCGACCTGGTGGCCCGGCACACCGCCGCCTGGATCCGGGGCCTGCAGTCCACCGGCGTGGCCGCCTGCGCCAAGCACTTCCCCGGCCACGGCGACACCGGCGTCGACTCCCACCACGGCCTGCCGGTCATCGAGGTCGACGCCGCCCGGCTCGGCCAGGTCGAGCTGCCGCCGTTCACCGCCGCGATCGACGCCGGCGTCCGCTCCATCATGACCGCGCACCTGCTGGTGCCCGCGCTGGACCCGGAGCGCCCGGCGACCATGAGCCGCTCGGTGCTCATCGACCTGCTGCGCGAGCAGCTCGGCTTCAAGGGCCTGGTGGTCACCGACGGCATCGAGATGGCGTCGGTCTCGCAGCGCTACGGCCTGGGCGGCGCGGCCGCGCTGGCCATCGCCGGGGGCGCGGACGCCATCTGCGTCGGCGGCGAGAGTTCCGACGAGGCCGTCGTCGAGCTGCTGCGCACCAGCATCGTCGACGCCGTCGTCAGCGGCGAGCTGCCGGAGAGCCGGCTGGCCGAGGCGGCCTCGCGGGTCGCCGTGTTCGCCGCCGACAGCGCCGCCCAGCGGGGCGAGCGCGCCGCCGCCGCGACCCGCTGGCACGCCGCGGACCGGCCCGAGATCGGCCTGGCCGCGGCCCGCCGCGCGCTGCGCGTCACCGGGGCCGGCACGCTGCCGCTGGCCGCGCCCGCGCACGTGGTCGAGTTCGGCGTCGCGATGAACCTCGCCATCGAGGCGCGTACGCCGTGGGGCGTCGGCGCGCCGCTGAAGGACCTGCGCCCGGACACCACCGTGATCCGCCTGGACGAGCAGGCGACGGTCGCCGACGTGCTGGCCGGCGCCGAAGGGCGCGTGCCGGTGCTGGTCTGCCGCGACCCGCACCGCCACCCGTGGCTGGCGCACCTGATCGAGGCCGTGGTGGCCGCCCGCCCGGAGACGGTCGTGGTCGAGATGGGCGTGGCCGCGGGCGCGCCCGTGGGCGCGGTGCACCTGGCCACGTACGGCGCAGCCGCCGTCTGCGGCCAGGCCGCCGCGGAGGCGCTGGCCGGCTCCACGCGGTGATCCACCAGGGTCACCGCGGCCCCCGTGCCACACCCGCTTTTCCATAGACGTTGGCCTATCAGATCGAGTTCGATCTTCGAATTCTCGATCAGATAGGCCAACGTCTATTAAGAACGGGGTGGGGTCGGTCAGGCTTGCTGGCCGCGGCGGAAGCGGACGGCGGCGGCGTGGGCGGGGGCGGCCGGGGCCAGCGGGGTCAGGGTGATGGTGACGCGGGCGCCGCCCAGGTCGCCGTGGTCGACGGCGACGCTGCCGCCTGCCTGGCGGGCCAGCTGGCAGACGATGTCCAGGCCGAGGCCGGTGGAGCCGCCGCCGCTCACGCCGCGCTGCAGGGCCGCGTCGGCGTCGGCGATGCCGGGGCCGCCGTCCTCGACCACCAGGGCGTCGGGGGTGACGGTGACGCGGAACCCGGTGCCGTGCGGGGTGTGCCGGAAGATGTTGCCGATCAGCGCGTCGACCGCGCCGATCGCGTCGGAGCGCGGCACCGGCAGCCAGACCGGCTCGTCCGCGCCGACGACCTGCCAGGGGCGGCCGTGGTCCTCGGCGAGCACGGCCCAGAACGCCAGCCGGTCGGCCACCACGTCGACCAGGTCGGTCTCCTCGGCGGCGCGCTCGGCGGCGGTGCGGCGCGCGCCCGCGATGATCGCGTCGATCTCGGCGTCGAGGGCTTCGACGGCCTGGCGCATGCGGTCGCTCTCCGGGCCCGGCGGCAGCGCGTCGGTGTCCAGGCGCAGCGCGGTGAGCGGGGTGCGCAGGCGGTGCGACAGGTCGGCGGCGCGTTCGCGTTCGGCGTCGATGACCGCGTTGAGCCGGTCGGCCATCGCGTTGAAGGCCTCGCCCACCTCCACCAGGTCGGGCGGGCCGGCGGGCTCGACGCGTACGGTCAGGTCGCCGGAGCCGACCGCCCGCGAGGCGCGGGCCAGCTGCCGGGTCGCGCCGACCACCCGCCAGCCGAGCCGGTCGGCCAGCGCCACCGACACCGCGACCAGCAGCGCCGCCAGCGCGCCCATGGACCACCAGGCGGTGGCCACGCCGCGGGACAGGTCCGCCTCGGGCACGAACACCTCGACGACCGCGTTGCGGGTCCCGTCGAGCGCGGCCGGCTGCAGATACACCAGCCCGTCCTCGACCGGCGCGGTGAGCGAGCCGCCGCGGTCGGCGGCCAGCTTGATGTCGGCCGTCTCGGCCCGGCTCGCGCCCAGCGAGACCCCGGTGGGCAGGTGCACGGCCAGGCGCTGGCGCGGGCCGTCGGCGGTGGCCGCCATGGCCCGGCTCAGCACCGCCGGGTCGGTCGACACGGCCAGCGCGGTGACCACCGCGGCGGCCTGCTGGCGCGCGTCGAGCAGCGCCCGGTCCTCGGCGATCTGCTTCGTGACCAGGGCGAGCGGCACGAGGAAGGCCAGCGCCACCATCGACGTCACCGCGAGCGCGCCGCGGGCCAGCATCGCCCTCATGACGGCGGCACCAGCATCACGCCGACCCCGCGGATGGTACGCAGCATGCGCGGCTGCGCCGCGGTCTCGCCGAGCTTGCGCCGCAGCCAGGACAGGTGCACGTCCAGGGTCTGGTCGGCCCCGACGAAGGGCTGCTGCCACACCTCGGTGAACAGCTCGCGGCGGGTCACCACCCGGCCCACCCGCGCCGCGAGGTAGGCCAGCACGTCGTACTCCTTGCGGGTCAGGGTCAGCGGGGTGCCGTCGAGGGTGACCATTCGCGTGCTCTCGTCCATGCGCAGCGGGCCGATCTCGACCACGGTGTCGGAGGACTCGCTGCGCGGCTGGCTCCGGCGCAGCACCGCGGCGACCCGGGCGGTCACGTGCGCGGCGGAGAACGGCTTGGTCATGTAGTCGTCGGCGCCGGAGTTGAGCAGCCGGATGGCGTCGTGCTCGCCGCGGCGGGCGGTCGCGATGATCACCGGCACGTCACTGACGGCTCGCATCATGCGCAGGGCGTCGGCTCCGTCCAGATCGGGCAGTCCGAGGTCGAGGATGACCAGGTCGGGTCGCTCGCTGCGTTCGCTGGTGAGCGATTTCAGGCCTTGCAGCGCGGTGCCGACCGTCTGCACGGCGTATCCGGCGACGGTCAGGGCGTTGCCGAGCGCGTCGCGAATGGCGGGGTCGTCCTCCACGACGAGTACGAGGGGCATGGCTCGCACCGTATCGGAAGCTGTTAGATAGCGGGATGGGTTCGGGGTGGCCGTTTGCGTTGAGGTCGGCGACATACGTCGGCGGCTGGGCTGCGGTGACCGCCTCGGCCGCGGCCGTGGTCTGGGTGGGACTGGGCCCGGTGCTGGCCACGGCGGTGCCCGAGCCGGTGCCCCTGCGGCTGGAGGCGCTGCCGCCGCAGGCCCCCGCGCCGCTGGTCACGCCGTCGCGTCCGGTCCCGACCGTCACCCTCGTGCCGATGCCGTCGCCGTCCCCGCCGCCCGCGGCGACGCTCACCTCCCCGGCCCCGGCGCGCACGTCGCCGTCCGCCGCGGCCAGGCCCGCGCCGTCCCCGCCGTCACCGGTCATGACGGTCGACGGCTGGCAGGTGTTCACCGAGTCCGACGGCTCGCGGTCGTATCTGCGCAGCTTCCCGACCGCCGGCGGCACCGCGGTGATCCGGATGGCACACGAACGGGTGCATCTCGTCTCGGCCACGCCGCGCGGCGACTACCAGGTGGCCACCTCGCAGCCGGATCCGGAGCGGGTGGTGGTGCAGTTCCACCGCGCCTCCGACCAGATCGTCGTCGACGCGATCTGGTGGGAGGGGCGTCCCTACTCGGAGGTGTCCACCGTCGGCTGACGGGGGAGGCGCGCGGCGGCTCCGGGGGCGTGCCGGGTGAGAGCCGGCACGCAGACAGGAGGCACGGAGCGCGGACGTCATACGAATGAGCCTCGGATCCGCCGGGCCGGGGACAAAGCTCGCTAAGCCCTTCTTGGGCCGTGTTTGAGGCGGATTTCAGGTAGGCCGCGCTCGCGGCAGGGCGAACCCGGGCACATGCGAGAATGACCTCTGGCGCCGCACCGCGTTCCGCGGCGTGTTTCCGCAGTCCGAGGAGAGCATCGTGATCCGTACCCACACCGCTGGCAGTCTGCGTGCCGAGCACGCCGGCCAGAGCGTCACCCTCGCCGGCTGGGTGGCCCGGCGACGTGATCACGGCGGAGTGACCTTCATCGACCTGCGCGACGCCTCCGGCATCGTGCAGATCGTGTTCCGCGACGAGGCCCAGGCCCACGCGCTGCGCAACGAGTACTGCGTCAAGGTCACCGGCACCGTGGGCACGCGTCCCGAGGGCAACGAGAACCCCGAGCTGCCGACCGGCGCGATCGAGGTCACCGTCACCGACCTGACCGTGCTGTCGGAGGCCGCGCCGCTGCCGTTCCCGATCGACGAGCACGTCACCGTCGGCGAGGAGGCCCGCCTGCGCCACCGCTACCTGGACCTGCGCCGGGCCAACCAGGCCAAGGCCATCCGGCTGCGCTCGCGGGCCAACGCCATCGCCCGCGAGGTGCTGGGCGCGCGCGACTTCCTGGAGATCGAGACGCCGACGCTGACCCGGTCCACGCCCGAGGGCGCGCGTGACTTCCTGGTGCCGGTCCGGCTGCAGCCGGGCGCGTGGTACGCGCTGCCGCAGTCGCCGCAGCTGTTCAAGCAGCTGCTGATGGTCGCCGGCATGGAGCGCTACTACCAGATCGCGCGCTGCTACCGCGACGAGGACTTCCGCGCCGACCGGCAGCCCGAGTTCACCCAGCTCGACATCGAGATGTCGTTCGTCACCCAGGACGACGTCATCGAGCTCGGCGAGGAGATCGTCGGCTCGCTGTGGCGCGAGCTGGCCGGCCACGAGATCCCGACGCCGATCCCGCGCATCACGTACCACGACGCGATGAACCGCTACGGCTCCGACAAGCCCGACCTGCGCTACCAGGTCGAGCTGACCGAGCTGACGAAGTACTTCGAGGGCACCGGGTTCCGGGTGTTCCAGGCCGAGTACGTCGGCGCGGTGGTCATGCCCGGCGGCGCGGCGCAGACCCGCAAGGAGCTCGACGGCTGGCAGGACTGGGCCAAGGCGCGCGGCGCCCGCGGCCTGGCCTACGTGGTGCTCGACGCGGAGACCGGCGAGGCCCGCGGCCCCGTCGCCAAGAACCTGTCCGAGGCACACCTGGCCGGCCTGGCCGACGCCGTCGGCGCGAAGCCCGGCGACGCCGTGTTCTTCGCCGCGGGCACCCGCCGCCACTCCCAGGAGCTGCTCGGCGCGGCCCGCATCGAGATCGCCAAGCGGGCGAACCTGATCGACGAGTCGGCGTGGGCGTTCTGCTGGGTCGTCGACGCGCCCATGTTCGAGCCGGTCGACATCCCGGGTGAGGGCGTCGTCGAGGGCGCGTGGACCGCGGTGCACCACCCGTTCACCTCGCCGAACGAGGACTGGATCGACAACTTCGAGACCGCCCCGGACAAAGCGCTGGCGTACGCGTACGACATCGTCTGCAACGGCAACGAGATCGGCGGCGGCTCGATCCGTATCCACCGCGGTGACGTGCAGAAGCGGGTGTTCACCCTGCTCGGCATCACCGATGAGGAGGCCAAGGACAAGTTCGGCTTCCTGCTCGACGCGTTCGCGTACGGCCCGCCGCCGCACGGCGGCATCGCGCTGGGCTGGGACCGGGTCTGCATGCTGCTGGCCGGCGTGGACTCGATCCGCGACGTCATCGCGTTCCCGAAGTCGGGCGGCGGCTTCGACCCGCTGACCGGCGCGCCCACCCCGATCACCGGGCAGCAGCGTCTGGAGGCCGGCGTGGACGCCAAGCCGAAGGCCCCGGGCGAGGACGCCGCCAAGGCCAAGGCCGCCGCGAAGTAATGCGGATCCTGGTCACCGGAGGTTCGGGATACACCGGTGGCCGTCTGGTCGCCCTCGCCCGCAAGGCGGGGCACGACGTGACCGGCACCAGCCACTCCACCTCGGTGGAAGGGCTGGTGCCGCTCGACGTCCGGGACCGGGCGGCCGTCGACCTGCTGCTGGACGAGCTGCGGCCCGACGCCGTGGTGCACACCAGCTACGTCCAGTCGGACTGGGCGGTCACCGCGCTGGGCGCGGCCCACGTGGCGGCGGCCGCGGCGCGTAACGGCGCGCGGCTGGTGCACGTGTCCTCGGACGCGATCTTCAAGGGCCGCCCGGCGCCCTACACCGAGGCCGACCCGCCGGAGCCGGTGTACCCGTACGGCGCGGCCAAGGCGGCGGCGGAGACCGCGGTGCTCGCCGTGCATCCGGACGCCGCGATCGCGCGCACCTCGCTGATCATCGGGGACGACGACTCGAAGCAGCACCAGCTGGCGCTGGACATGGCGGCCGGACAGGTGGGCGGCGTGCTGTTCACCGACCACATCCGGTGCCCGATCGCGGTGGACGACCTGGCCGCCGCGCTGCTGGAGCTGGCCGAGGGCGACTTCCGCGGCATCCTCAACGTGGCCGGGCCCGAGCCGATCAGCCGCTACGAGCTGGGCGTACGCGTCGCCGCCAAGCACGGCGTCCCCGCCGAAGCCGTCCCGGGCGGCTCCGCCCTCGAACGCGGCTTCGTCTCCCCGGCCGAGGTCCGCCTCGACACCACCCTCGCCCAGTCCCTCCTGCGCACCCGCCTGCGCGGCGTCACCGAGATCCTCGCCTGACCCACCCCGCCCCCGCCCGGGCGCATATCGTGGATCGACCTGCAGTTTCGGGGAAACTGCAGGTCAGGCGTAGCTCGAAGCTGCAGTTTCCCCGAAACTGCAGCCGCGTCGCGGCGGCGGCGGGTGTGCGGGCGTGGTGGTGGAGCTCGGTGCGGGCGGGGGATCGTGCCGGTGGTGGGGCGCGGGTAAGGTGCGCTGATGTCGGTTTCCCTCGGTGACATCCTCGCGGCGCAGGCGCAGCCCCCATTCGGCGTGGTGGCCGGTGCGGCGCTGATCGCGCTGGCGCTGGTCGGCGTCAACACGACCTGGCGCGTGGTGCGCAACGCCATCACCATCGCGCACGAGGGCGGGCACGCGGCCGCGGCGGTGCTCACCGGGCGGCGGTTGCGCGGCATCCGGCTGCACTCGGACACGTCCGGGCTGACCATCATGAAGGGCAAGCCGACCGGGATCGGCATGGCCGTCACCCTGCTCGCCGGGTACGCGACCCCGTCGCTGCTCGGCATCGGGGGCGCGGCCCTGCTCGACCGGGGGCACATCCGGCTGCTGCTGTGGCTGACGATCCTGCTGCTGGTCCCGATCCTCATCATGATCCGCAACTTCTACGGGCTGCTGCTGATCCTGGCCACCGGGGCGGCCGTGTTCGCCGTGTCCTGGTATGCCACCGGGCCGTGGCAGGCGCTGTTCGCGTACACGGGAGTGTGGTTCCTGCTCATCGGCGGGGTGCGGCCAGTGGTGGAGGTGCAGCTGCACCGCCGCCGGGGCAGCGGCATGCGCTCCGACCCCGACCAGCTCGCCGGGATCACCCGGCTGCCCGGCGGTTTCTGGGTCTTCGTCTTCCTGCTCTGGACCGTCGGCTCCCTGCTCGCCGGCGCCTACCTGCTCGACCTGCTACCCGAGACCGCCCTGCCCCGGTGACCTGCCGCTGCGGCGGCGGCGACGCCGACGCGGCCCGCTTGTGATAGACGTTGGCCTATCTGGATGAGTTCGATCGCGAAAAACTCATCCAGATAGGCCAATGTCTATTCGGGGCGGGCGGGCGGGCGGGCGGGCGGGGCGGGACAGGGCGGAGC
>NZ_JAAOTI010000033.1:0-102480 GCF_011297315.1 Catellatospora chokoriensis | reverse complement strand
CCGCCCCGATCCCGCCCGCCGCCCCCGCCCCCTCCGCCGCAACTCTTCAGGAGTCGCGGCCTCAGGGCAGCCCGGAGCCCGCGACTCTTTAAGAGTTGCGGCGCGGTGGGGCGCCGGGCGGGCGGGTTGGGGCAGGTGGGGGGTGGGGTGGGCGGCGGGTGACTGATTGGCGGGTCAGGAAGGTAGGCTCGCGCGCTATGACGAGCAACACATCCGGTCCCCAGCTGCCCGAGCGCGCCCGCGTGGTGGTCGTCGGCGGCGGCATCATCGGCACCTCCATCGCGTACCACCTGGCGCACATGGGCTGCAAAGACGTGGTGCTGCTGGAACGGGACAAGCTCACCTCGGGCACCACCTGGCACGCCGCCGGTCTCATGGTCACCTTCGGTTCGATGTCGGAGACGTCGACCGAGATGCGCAAGTACACCCGCGACCTGTACAGCCGGCTGGAGGCCGAGACGGGCCTCGCCACCGGCCTGAAGCAGGTCGGGTTCGTGCAGGTCGCCACGGACGCAGACCGGCTGGAGGAGTACCGCCGGGTGTCGGCGTTCAACCGGCTGTGCGGCGTGGACGTGCACGAGGTCTCCCCCGGCGAGGTCAAGGGCCTGTTCCCGCTCGCGAACGTCGACGACGTGCTGGCCGGGTTCTACGTCGCCGAGGACGGCCGGGCCAACCCGGTCGACGTCACCATGTCGCTGGCCAGGGGCGCCCGTCTGCAGGGCGTACGCATCATCGAGAACGTGCCCGCCACCGGCTTCCTGAAGCAGGGCAACACGGTCACCGGCGTGCGCACGCCGTACGGCGACATCGAGGCCGAGTTCGTGGTCAACTGCGCGGGCATGTGGGCCCGCCAGCTCGGCGAGAAAGCCGGCGTGAACATCCCGCTGCAGGCCGCCGAGCACTACTACCTGATCACCGAGCCCATCGACGGCATGCACGGCGACCTGCCGGTGCTGGAGGACCCGTCGTCGTACGGCTACTTCCGCGAGGAGGGCGCCGGTCTCATGATCGGCCTGTTCGAGGCGCTGTGCGCGCCGTGGAAGGTCGAGGGCATCCCGGACACGTTCTCCTTCGGCGAGCTGCCCCCGGACTGGGACCGCATGGCGCCGTACCTGGAGAAGGCGATGGCCCGCATCCCGATCTCGACCGAGGTCGGCGTGCGCAAGTTCTTCTGCGGCCCGGAGAGCTTCACCCCCGACCTGGCCCCGATCCTCGGCGAGGCCCCGGAGCTGAAGAACTACTTCGTCGCGGCGGGCCTGAACTCGATCGGCATCCTGACCGGCGGCGGCATCGGCCGCGCCATGGCGCACTGGATCCTCAACGGCCGCCCCGACATCGACGTGACCGGCATGAACATCGACCGGCTGCACACGTACCAGAGCAACCCGGCCTACCGGGCGACGCGCACCGTGGAGTCGCTGGGCATGGTCTACGCGCCGCACTACCCGGGCAAGTCCATGGAGACCGCCCGCGACGCCAAGCTCTCCCCCATCCACGAGCGCCTGCGCGCGCAGCGCGGCTACTTCAAGGACGTCAGCGGCTGGGAGAGCCCCGACTGGTATGCCCCCGAGGGCCAGGAGCCCAAGGTCGCCAAGCTGTCCTGGGGGCGGCAGAACTGGTTCGGGAACTGGGCCGCCGAGCACCGGGCCGCCCGCGAGGGCGTGATCCTCATGGACATGTCGTTCATGGCGAAGTTCCTCGTGCAGGGGCGGGACGCGGGAGCGGCACTGGAGCGGCTCAGCGCCAACCGGGTCGACGGCGAGCCGGGGACGATCACGTACACCCAGTGGCTGAACGAGGGCGGCACGCTGGAGGCCGACCTGACCGTCACCAAGCTGGCCGACGACCGGTTCTGGGTGGTCGCCTCCGACACCGCGCACCGGCACGTCGAGACGCGGATGCGCCGGCACTTCGAGGCGACCGGGGCGCACGCGTTCGCCACCGACATGACCGGGGCGTACGCCCAGATCAACATCCAGGGGCCCCGGTCGCGGGAGCTGCTCGCCGCCGTGACCACGGCGGACATGTCGAACGAGGCGTTCGCCTTCCGCACCGCCCGGGAGATCGACCTCGGGTTCGCGCGGGCGCTGTGCATCCGGATCACCTACCTGGGCGAGCTGGGCTACGAGCTGTACATCCCGGCCGAGCAGGCGGTGCACGCGTACGACCGGCTGGTCGAGGCCGGGCGGCCGCTGGGGCTGCGGCACGCGGGCCTGAAGGCGCTGTCCAGCCTGCGGATGGAGAAGGGGTATCGCGACTACGGCCACGACATCGACAACACCGACTCGGTGCTGGAGGCGGGGCTCGGGTTCGCGGTCGCGCTGGACAAGCCGGGCGGTTTCATCGGCCGCGAAGCGGTGCTGGCGAAGAGGGCCGAGGGGCCGCTGCGCCGGAGGCTCCTGCAGATCCTGGTCACCGACCCCGACGCGATGATGTTCCACGCCGAGGTGGTCCGCCGCGACGGGGTGCCGGTGGGCTACATCAGAGCCGCGTCGTACGGGCACACGCTGGGCGGAGCCGTCGGGCTCGCCATGATCGACGCTGGTGACGTGCCCCTGGACCAGGCCTGGATCGACGCCGGCACGTGGACCGTGGAGATCGCCGAGCGCATCTACCCCGCCACGGCCTCCCTGCGCCCCCTCTACGACCCGAAGAACGAGCGCATCAAGATGTGACGCCGTAAGGGACGTCGGCCTGTTCCGTCGAGGCCGCGAAACACTCGACGGGACAGGCCGACGTCTTCGCAAGGCGGCCCCCTCGGCACGCCCTGCCGGGGCCCGGCGCGGTCCGGGGGTCGTGATCGCGCCGGGATGCTGGGTGGCTAGAAGTTGCCCGTGTAGAGCAGGCGGTTCGGGGAACCGCTGCCGGGTGAGCCGACGACGCCGGTCGTGGCGTTGGCGATCAGCGCCGACTGCACCTGGGCGGGCGTCGCGCCCGGGTTGTTCTGCAGGTACAGCGCGACCGCTCCCGTCACGTGCGGGGTCGCCATCGAGGTGCCGCTGATGGTGTTGGTGGCCGTGTTGCTGGTGAACCACGACGACGTGATGTTCACGCCCGGCGCGAAGATGTCGACGCAGGTGCCCCGGTTGGCCCAGGAGACCTTGCTGTCGTTGTTCTGCGTCGCCGACACCGTGATCGCCTCGGGCACCCGGGCGGGTGAGTAGTTGCAGGCGTTGGCCGCGAAGATGCCCAGGATGCCGTTGCCGGCCGCGATGGCGTACGTGACGCCGTCGGCGATCGACGCCTTCACCGCGTTGTCCAGCACCGTGTCCGCGCCGCCGCCGAGGCTCATGTTGGCGACCGCGGGCTCGCCCGGGTCGTGGTCGGCGGTCACCCAGTCGATGCCCGCGACGACCTGCTCGGTGGTGCCGCTGCCCTCGGCGTCCAGCACCCGCACCGCGACCAGGGTCACGCCCTTGGCCACGCCGTACGTGGTCCCGCCGACGGTGCCCGCGACGTGGGTGCCGTGGCCGTTGGCGTCGTCGGCCGCGCCGCCGTCGATCGCGTCGAACCCGGATACGGCCCGCCCGCCGAACTCGCTGTGCGCGAACCGGATGCCGGTGTCGATGATGTAAGCCCGCACCGACGAGGCGGTGTTGGCGTACGTGTAGGAGTTGCTCAGCGGCAGGTTGCGCTGGTCGATGCGGTCGATGCCCCAGGTCGCGGGTGACTGCGTGGCGCTCGCCCGGTGGACCATGTTGGGCTGCACGTAGGCGACGGACGCGTCGGCGGCGATGCGGCGGGCGGCCAGGGCGCTGCCGCTGAAGGAGAAGCCCCGCAGGCCCGCCCGGAACGTCTTGCGCAGGCTCGCCCCGTGCCGCCCGGCCAGGCCGGTCGCGGCGGAGACGTCGGCCCCGGGCTTGAGGACCACGACGTAGCTGTCGGCCACGACCTCGCCGCTGACGGCGAGCACGGCCGCCTCCGGTGGCGCGGCGGCGGCCGCGGGCAGGGCGGTGGCGCCGGCCAGCAGCACCGCGACACCCAGCACGAACGTGCGGGCACGTTTCATGGTTGGTTCCTCCCCTGTCAGGCCGGCGGCACTGGCTCGTGGCTCGTGGCAGGACCCGCCGGAACTGTGTTTTGGAGGAACGTATACAGCGATTATGAATATTTGAAGACTTATGTTTATCGCTGTCTTGCTATTCACTGGGAAGGTTGGAGACCTGTCCCCGACCCGCCGGCGTCCCCGCTCGCCCCGCCAACCCTGGCTTGACCTGCATAAACGCCAACGGCCCGAGCTGTGGCGCGGTGACGGGAGACCCGGCCTTGACCGCGTCGGCTTCATGGCCTGACGCGGGAAGGCACGGAAGCCGCCCGGATCAGGGGCTAGTGCCGCTGATCGGGGCGGTTCACGGCAGCGGCGGCCGAGGACTCGCCGACCCGGCGGCTACCCCGCCGGGGTCGCGGCGGGCTGGTCCTGCGCGCCCGCCGCCGGCTGCCCGGCCTTCTCGGCGCGGATCTCGTGGCCGACGCTGGTCAGGCAGCGGCCGGTGGCCAGGTTCCACTTCCAGCCGTGCAGCTGGCAGGTGAGCTGGTCGCCCTCGACGATGCCGAACCGGGTCAGGTCGGCCTTCAGGTGCGGGCAGCGGCGCTGGAACGACCAGCCGTCCACCGTGATGTCCTCGGCGTCGGGCCGCTGCGACTCGTACCAGCCCTCGGCGTACTGCAGGCGCTCCTCGGACAGGCACTTGAAGAACGCGTACACGAACTCGTTGTACTGCCCGATCCGCGCCGCGGAGAAGCGGCAGGACAGGAACAGCGAGTTCACCCAGTCGCCCTCGTCGATGTGCAGCAGGTGCTCGATGAGCCGGCGCTCGGTCCGGAAGCGATAGCGCACCTTCTCGTCGGCGGCGATCCGGACCTCCTTGTTCGGGAAGTCCACCAGGATCGACTCGACCAGCTCGCCCGCGGGGTCGGTGAGGTCGAAGCGCACCGGACCGCCCACCCCCTGGGCCAGCCGCACCGACTCGTCCAGCAGCGGCTCGATGCGCGCCTTCATGCCGGCCAGCACGTCGATCTCCGGGTGCGACCAGGACGCCTTCTCCCGCTCGATGACCGGCCGCTGCCGCTCCTGGTACGCCTTGAGGTGCTCCTCCTTGCGGGCGAAGAACTCGTCCAGGTCCGCCACCGGGTGCGTGGTGTCACACGAGTCGGCGGTCAGCGTGGACACCGAGCCGGGCAGCAGCACGACGCCGTTGGTCCCGCCGACCTTGGCGTACTCCCGCACGAAGTCCGACTGGTCCGGGAAGATGTTGCCCTCGTCGCCGTGGATGTCGTTGAACTGCCACAGCTCGTCGTCGAGGAAGCACGGCGGGCCCGCGATCGGGAAGACGTGCGAGGCCTTGAGGTCGTCGATGTAGCGCCAGGTGCGGTCGTACTGCCGCTCGCGCTTCTGCTTGCCGAACGCCGTCTTGGCAGCCTGCGGCAGCTCGTAGACCATCGGGTACCAGATCGCGCCCGAGAACTGCAGCATGTGCGCGTGCACGTGGCCGAGCTCGGTGAAGCGGATCAGGTCGGTGGGGCGGGCGTCGTTCTGGTTGAGCACGCGTACGCCGTCGTGCTCGACCCACAGCGACGAGTCGCCGATGGGGCCGTCCGTCGGCGAGATCAGCGCCTGGATCATGATCTTCAGGCCGCCGTCGAGCTCGTGCACCTCGTCCGACACGGTCTTGAAGAACTTCGTGAAGCCCAGTGCCCGCAGCTCGTCCTCCAGCTGCGAGGTCGGGTACTCCGGCAGCAGCACGGTGGCCTTCTTGCTCACGAAGCGCTTCAGGTGCGCCGCGTCGAAGTGGTCCCGGTGCAGGTGCGACACGTACAGGTAGTCGACGTCGCCGAGGTGCTCCCAGTCGAGCTGGGAGTTGTCGGGGAAGGGGAACCACGAGGCGAAGTACGCCGGGTTCACCCACGGATCGCACAGGATCGAACCCGCCGCCGTGTCGATCCGCATGCTGGCGTGTCCCGTACCGGTGATCCGCACTGCCCGATTCCCTTCTCGCCCCGTAGTGGACCTGATAGACGCTACCTGAGCGCTCCGGTGGGCTCGCCCACCGCCACCTCGCCCGTGGGATGCCGGACTCCCCCCGGGCTCTGGATCACGCCATGCCAAACTGTATTGCCGCCACCGCGACGCGCGCCGTCGGCGGAGGCCTGGAGTCGAGAGAGAAGGACCTGATCGTGGCCGCAGAAGAGCCGGTAACCTCGCCCGACCAGCACGCTCCCACGCCGGTGAAGGCCGCCCGGATCGCCGGGACCGTGGTGATCGTCATGCTGCTGCTGATGCTGTTCGGCAACCACGAGGGCAATGTCGAGTCCATCTGGCTGATCGGCATCGCCGGGATCCTCGCCGCGATCATGATCATCGACGTCGTGCTGCGCCGCAACGGCCTGCGCGACTGACCTGGCAAGAAACGGCCCCGGCCGCGCCCGTGAGGGCTGCGGCCGGGGCCGTCGTGCTGTCTGCGGTCAGCGCCGGCCGACGATGTCGCGCACCTCGCGCAGCGCCTGCTCGACCTCGGCCTCGTAGTAGCCGCCGGGCACCAGGTTCAGGCGGCCCGCGTCGAGCTCGCCCTCGTTGACCGTGCCGCCGGTGCGCCCGGACAGCGAGCCCAGGACGCTCTCGAACAGCCGGTCGACCTGCTGCGGGTCGTAGCCGCTGCCGAACCGGCGCAGCTGGAACGTGCGCCGCAGCTGGTCCACCCGGGCCAGCTCACCCGTGTACGCCGGGCCCGCGGGCGCGGCCGGCGGCGGGGGCGGCGGGGGCGCGAAACCGCCGCCGCCACCGTACGTGGACGGGTTGGCCGAGGCCGGGGGCACCGCGCCGAACGTGTTCGTCGCGTCGTTGTCGTACCCGCCGCGCTGCGGCGCGCCGCCGTACACCGGCTGCTGCGCGGTCACGGAGCCGAAACCGCTGCTCGGCCCGTACGGGTCGACGCGCGGGGGCTCGTTGCGGGGCGGCTCCGGCATACGCGGCGGCTGCGGCCGCTCCATCCGGATCTCGCTGGTCATGTCGGCGCGGCCGTGACCGCCGCCGAAGCCGTCGAAGCTGCCCTGCGGGCCGGGTGGCACCACGGGAGCCTGCTGCTGGCTGCCGGGCCCGGGACCCATCGAGCTCTGGCCCGCGTACGAGGGCTGCTCGTCGAAGCGCGGCTGCTCGTAGCGCGGCAGCGCGCCGGTCGGCGCGTTGGCGGCCGGGGTGCGGGTCGGCAGCGGCGGGGGCGGCGGGCCCATCCGGTCGGGCACGGGCGCGGGGGCCGGCGTCGGACCGCCCAGGCCGGCCCGCAGCTCGGCGCCGCGACCGGGGGCGGCCGGACGCTCCTCCAGCTCGGCGAGCTGCCGCTCGACCCGGTCGAGGTGCAGGTCGACCTGCCATTCGTCGTATCCGCCGAAGCGCACCCGGAACACGACGTCCCGGACCTCCTGCGACCTCACCTCGGGACCGACCGGGGCGCCGTTGAGCGTCGCCTCCACCCGGTCGAGGAACGTGTCCACCTCGTCGACCTTGTAACCGCGACGGACCGCCCGGCGGCGGAACCGCTGACCATGCGAGCTCACGCCGAAACCTCAATCCTGTAAACGCTCATGTCTTCTCCTCGCTGCGCTCGCACGCAGCCATGAGTCGAAGGCTTCAAGATTCGCTCGCAGGGCTCGCTCATCCCTCAACCTCGCTCGCAGCCAACTGTCCACATGCGCCGTCAATCTCGCGTCCCCGGGTGTCACGCACCGTAGTGGCCACTCCGGCCGCACGCAACCTCCGGACGAACTCCCGCTCCACCGGCTTGGGACTGGCGTCCCACTTGCTGCCCGGTGTGGGGTTGAGCGGGATGAGATTGACGTGCGCCAGCCGCCCCGCCAGCAGGCGACCCAGCAGGTCAGCCCGCCACGGCTGGTCGTTCACGTCTCTGATCATGGCGTACTCGATGCTGACCCGGCGTCCCGTGCGGGCGGCATACGCCCACGCGGCGTCGAGCACTTCGGCGACCTTCCACCGTTGGTTCACCGGCACGAGTTCGTCGCGAAGGTCATCATCGGGCGCATGCAGCGAGAGCGCAAGAGTCACGGAGAGGTCTTCCTCCGCGAGCTTCCGCATCGCGGGAACCAGACCCACCGTGGAGACCGTGATGTGCCGCTGGGACAGCCCCAGGCCCTCCGGAGCGGGGCTGGTCAGGCGGCGCACGGCGGCGATGACCCGGTTGTAGTTGGCCAGCGGCTCGCCCATGCCCATGAAGACCACGTTGCTCAGCCGGCGTGCTTCGCCGCCCATCACCCCGGACTGGGCGACCCCGGCGAGGTACACCACCTGGTCGACGATCTCGGCGGTGGACAGGTTGCGGGTCAGCCCCGCCTGGCCGGTCGCGCAGAACGGGCACGCCATGCCGCAGCCGGCCTGGCTGGAGATGCAGACCGTGACCCGGTCGCCATACCCCATCAGCACGCTCTCGACCAGCGAGCCGTCGTGCAGCCGCCACAGCGCCTTGCGCGTCTCGCCGTCGTCGCAGGCCAGCTCTCGGACAGGGGTGAGCAGCTTGGGCAGCAGCTGCTCGGTGAGGCGCTCGCGCGCGGCGGCCGGGATGTCGGTCATGCCGGCCGGGTCGCGCTCCAGGCGCCCGAAGTAGTGCGTCGACAGCTGGGTGGCGCGGAAGGCCTGCTCACCGAGGTCGGACACGGCGCTGCGCCGACCGGCGAGATCCAGGTCGGCGAGGTGGCGCGGCGGCATGGAGGAACGGCGCGCGGTCGCGCCGTCACCATCGGTAACGGAAATCAGCGGAAGGCTCGTCATGACTGGTCCAGTGTCCCACGTTCACACGAGGGCGACAGCCCTCGATGGTGCCAACAGTGCTGCTCGCGGTCGTGCCACGCCCACCTGCGCCGCGCGCTGTGTCTCACCTCACGCCACAGGGGCGAGCACGGACAGCAACAGGTAGGCCGTCGGCACCGCGAACACGATCGAGTCAAGTCGATCCATGATGCCGCCGTGGCCGGGCAGGATGTTGCTCATGTCCTTGATGCCGAGGTCTCGCTTCAGCAGCGACTCGGCGAGGTCGCCGAGCACCGCCGCGACGGAGACCACCATGCCGAACAGCACGCCCTTCCAGGGGGCCACGTCCAGCAGCGCCCACAGGATCGCCGCGCTGCCCGCACCGGTCGCGATGATCGAGCCGGCGAAGCCCTCCCAGGACTTCTTCGGGCTGATCGTCGGCGCCATCGGATGCTTGCCGAACAGCACGCCCGCCACGAACCCGCCGGTGTCGGACAGCACCACCGCGGCCAGCGTCGCCAGGATCCGCCACTGCCCGTCCGCGGGTGTGGTCAGCGGCGCCGCGAAGCCGAGCAGGAACGGGACGTACACCATGGTCAGCGCGGCCGCGCCCATGTCCCGCTGGTAACCGGCCGGGCCGTCGCCCATCCGCCACACCATCGTGGCCAGCACGGTGATCAGCAGGCCGATGCTGAGCGCGTCCACGCCGGAGAACCAGGCCAGGCACATCATCGCCACGCCGCCGCCGAGCAGCGGGATCAGCGGCGGACGCGCCCCGGAGGTGCGCAGCGCCCGCGTCATCTCCCAGATGCCCAGCCCGGCCGCGGCCACCAGGATGACCAGGAACAGCGGCTTGAAGAAGAACAGCGGGGTCAGGATGACCAGCAGCAGGCCGACCGCGACCAGGATGGAGACGGGCACGTTGCGCCCCGCGCGGCCGTAGTCCCTGGCGGCCGGCTCGTTCTCGTCACCGTCGGCGGCACCGCCGGGCGTGCCGGCCTGGTCGTGTCCGCCGGTCCCGTCGTCGCCCGGGTCGCCGTAGCCCGCCGCGGCGCCGTGTTCGGCGTGTGCGGAGGCGTCCTCGCGGCGGCGACGCCCGCCGCGGGAGTCCTCGGCCGGCCGGTCGGAGGGGTCGGTATACGCGTCGGGCGCGGCATCGTAGGGCTGCCGCGCCCGGGAAGCGCCGGACCGGCGAGGGTCCGCGTCGTATGGCTCGCTCATCAGACTTCGAGCAGCTCGACTTCCTTGTGCTTGATGAGCTCGTCGATCTGCGCCACGTACTTGGCGGTCAGGTCGTCGAGCTCCTTCTCCGCCCGGCGTCCGTCGTCCTCGCCCGCCTCACCGTCCTTGACGATGCGGTCGAGCTCCTCCTTGCCCTTGCGGCGCACATTGCGGATGGCGACCTTGGCGTCCTCGCCCTTGCTCCGCGCGACCTTGGTCATGTCGCGGCGGCGCTCCTCGGTCATCGGCGGCACGAGGATGCGCAGCTGGTTGCCCTCGTTGCCCGGGTTGACCCCCAGGTCCGAGTCGCGGATCGCCCGCTCCATGGCCCCCAGCTGGGAGGCGTCGTACGGCTTGATGATCACCATGCGCGGCTCGGGCACGCCGATCGACGCCATCTGCGGCAGCGGGGTGGGCGTGCCGTAGTAGTCGATCACGATCTTGGAGAACATCGCCGCGTTGGCACGGCCGGTGCGGATCGCCGCGAGCTCCTCCTTCGCGTGCTCGACCGCCCGGTCCATCTTCTCCTCTGCTTCGAGGAGGGTGTCGTCGATCACGGGCTTCTCCGTCTCTGATCGTGTGCCGCGTCCGACCGGTGGCGGCGCGGCAGCCTGTGGGCCCCGTTCCGCGGCGACCTGGTCGCCGGGCACTGACTCCGTGCTGTGCTCTGTCTTCGATCATCCGCCTGACGGCGGCGTGATGCTCGCATCACGTCCGAGCCCGCGGGAACGTGTCCGCACCCGCGCACCCGTGCCACGGCCGGAACCCGTCCGCCACGCGGCCATAGGGTACCGCCCGTCACGTCCGTCCCTGCGCGAGGCGTCCCACCCCGCCTGTCCGACCCCGCGCAGGGGCGGGGTCGGGGTCAGGAGGCGGTGATCAGGGTGCCGATCTTGTCGCCGCTGACGGCGCGGACGATGGTGTCGTCGCCCTCGGCGCCGAACACCAGCATCGGCAGGCCGTTGTCGGCGCAGAGGCTGAACGCGGCGGCGTCGGCCACCCGGATGTTCTGCCGCAGCACCTCGCTGAACGTGATCTGGTCGATCCGCACCGCGTCGGGGTTGGTGCGCGGGTCGGCGGTGTAGACCGCGTCGACGCCGTTCTTGCTCATCAGCACCACGTCGGCGTGGATCTCCAGCGCGCGCTGGGCCGACACCGTGTCGGTGGTGAAGTACGGCATGCCGGCGCCGCCACCGAAGATCACCACGCGGCCCTTCTCCAGGTGCCGGATGGCACGCAGCGGGATGTACTGCTCGGCGACCTGGGCCATCGTGATCGCGGTCTGCACGCGCGTCTCGATGCCCTCCTTCTCCAGGAAGTCCTGCAGCGCCAGGCAGTTCATCACCGTGCCGAGCATGCCCATGTAGTCGGCGCGGGCCCGGTCCATGCCGCGCTTCTGCAGCTCGGCGCCGCGGAAGAAGTTGCCTCCGCCGACGACGACGGCGACCTGCACGCCGCGGCGCACCACGGTGGCGATCTGGCGGGCGACCCCGGCCACGACGTCCGGGTCGACGCCTACCTCACCACCGCCGAAGACCTCGCCGGAGAGCTTCAGCACGACCCGATTGAACTGGTGTCCGGACATCAGCGACCTTTCGTCTCACCGTCGGCGACCCCGCGGACGGTAGGGAAAAGGGAGGCCGTTGGCTGACACCAGCGACCTCCCTCCTTCAGTGCGTTCCGCTCGGGGCGGCTCAGGCCTGGCCGACCTCGAACCGCGCGAAGCGGGTGACCTCGATGCCGGCCTCGGCCAGCACCTGCTTGACGGTCTTCTTCTGGTCGGTGACCGACGGCTGCTCGATCAGGACGAAGTCCTTGAAGAACGAGTTCACCCGGCCCTCGATGATCTTCGGCAGGGCGGCCTCGGGCTTGCCCTCCTCGCGAGCGGTCTGCTCGGCGATGCGGCGCTCGGACTCGACGACCTCGGCCGGCACCTCGTCGCGGGTGACGAACTTCGGCCGCATCGCCGCGATCTGCATCGCGACCGAGCGGGCGTCGTCCGCGCCGGCCTCGTCGGACTTGCCGCTGTACTGCACGGCCACGCCCACCTGCGGGGGCAGGTCGGCGCTCTTGCGGTGCATGTACACCGCGACCGCGCCCTCCAGCACCGCGAAGCGGCCGATGACCAGCTTCTCGCCGATCTTGGCGGACTGGTCCTGCATCAGGTCGGCGACGGTGCCGTCACCGATCTTCGAGGCGAGCAGCGCCTCCACGTCGGCCGGCTTGGTCTCGGCGACGTGGGCGACCAGCTGCTCGGCCAGCGCGATGAACGCGTCGTTCTTGGCGACGAAGTCGGTCTCGCAGTTCAGCTCGAGCAGGGCGTTGCCCTTGTGCGCGACCAGACCGTTGGCGGTGGAGCGGCCGGCACGCTTGCCGACATCCTTGGCGCCCTTGACGCGCAGGATCTCCACGGCCTTGTCGAAGTCGCCCTCGGCCTCCTCGAGCGCCTTCTTGCAGTCCATCATGCCGGAGCCGGTCAGCTCACGGAGCCGCTTGACGTCTGCAGCGGAAATAGTGGACATCAGTTCCCTCTTTGGTAGAAGACTTCGCAAGTCGTACCACACGGTGCGGGTCTGGGACCCGCACCGTGTGACAGCGGGTCACTCAGCGGCGGCGGGAGCCTCGGCCGGGGCGGCCTCGGCGGCCGGCTTGTCACCGGTCAGCAGCTCCTGCTCCCACTCGGCCAGCGGCTCGTCGGCCGCGACGGTGCCGGGCTCCGGCTTCACGTCGCCGCCACGCGCGGCCTTGCCCGAGCGGGCGATGAGGCCGTCGGCCACCGCGGTCGCGATGACCTTGGTCAGCAGCTCGGCCGAGCGGATCGCGTCGTCGTTGCCCGGGATCGGGAAGTCGACCTCGTCCGGGTCGCAGTTGGTGTCCAGGATCGCGATCACCGGGATGCCCAGCTTGCGGGCCTCGTCGACGGCGATGTGCTCCTTCTTGGTGTCCACGATCCAGACCGCGGACGGGAGCTTGCTCATGTCCCGCAGACCACCGAGGGTCTTGGTGAGCTTGGTCTTCTCCCGCGACAGCTGCAGGGTCTCCTTCTTGGTGTACCCCGCGGCGGTGCCGGTCAGGTCGATCGACTCCAGCTCCTTCATCCGCTGCAGGCGCTTGTACACCGTCTGGAAGTTGGTGAGCATGCCGCCCAGCCAGCGGTGGTTGACGTAGGGCATGCCCACGCGCGCGGCCTGCTCGGCCACGGCCTCCTGGGCCTGCTTCTTCGTGCCGACGAACAGCACGGTGCCGCCCTCGGCGACGGTGTTGCGGACGAACGCGTACGCCTTCTCGATGTAGTCGAGCGTCTGGCGCAGGTCGATGATGTAGATGCCGTTGCGCTCGGTGAAGATGAAGCGCTTCATCTTCGGGTTCCAGCGACGGGTCTGGTGCCCGAAGTGAACGCCGCTCTCGAGCAGCTGGCGCATGCTGACCACAGCCATGTGTAGGCCAATCTCTCGGCACGGGCGCAGGCCCGTGCTTTTCCCTGGTTGAACCGGCAGCCGGCGGCTGCCGCCTGGCGCCCGGTCGTCGGCCATGGTGGAACCCCGCGAACGGGGACCAGGGAGGCCGCCGCCCTGCCTTTCTAAAGGCGGGAGGGCGCGCGAAGTCGACCACGTGAAGTGGTCGCGATACCCAAGTGTACGCGGTGTCCCGGGTCACCCTCGCCCGGGACACCGGCAACGCCGGGGTCGGCCGTTCAGGAGGCGGTCGCCGCGGCCAGCATCAGTGCCGCACCCACCAGCAGGTAGGCCAGCGGCGTGCGCAGCCAGACACGCGGACCCTGGAACTGCACCGCGGTGGCGGCGCCCGTGGTCAGCGCGTACAGGCCGAGGGCGAGGAACGGGAAGGCCGTCATCGCCAGCAGCGGAGCCAGCGCCAGACCGGCCTCGGTCTTGAACATGCCCGCCAGCAGTGGGCGCACCATCAGCAGCTCACCCAGCCCGGCCAGCGCCCAGAAGGCCACCAGCAGCGCCGGGCGCTTGCTGCGGTACAGCCCGTCGGACTCGGCCACCGAGCGGCGCACCGCGGCCGCGTCGACCGTCGAGGTCGGCTGCTGGATCGGGTCCTGGTGGCCCATCGGCGGGCCGGCCAGCGCGGGCGGCGACACCGGCCCGCGCTCGCGCGGGCTGCGCGGGGCGAAGTCGATGTCCGGCATCGGCTCGGCCTGGCGCGGGCCGCGCGGGGCGAAGTCCGCGTCCGGCGGGGGCAGCGGCGCGCCCGACCGGGATCCGCGCGGGGCGAAGTCCTGGTCGGCCGTCGGCATCGGCTGCCCGGAGCGCTGCCCGCGAGGCACGAAGTCCGGGTCCGGCGGGGCCTGGTAGCGGTCGCCGCCGCGGTCCCAGTCGCGCTCGTCGCGGCCGCCGCCGGGCCCGGGCCCGGCGCTCAGGTCGGCCAGCGAGGAGTAACGGCTGTCGCCGGAACGGGGGGCCGGCACGCGGGAGTCCCCGTCGAAGTCGTATGCGTACTGGTCCGCTGGGCGCCGGTCGTCCCGGCCGCCGCGCTGCTCGCGAAAAGGGCTCGGCCAGTCGGCGAAGTCGTCATGTCCGTCCACGGCCGCCCACCGTAGAGCAGATTTCATCTTCGCGCCAACGAGCCGCCGCCTTAACAGATCAAACCCATGATCAGGCGCGTATCCACAAGCGGCCCACCGTCCACAGCCGACACCCCCGCCGCCGTGGCGGGCGGGGTGTCCACCGTGTTGGCTCGGCGACCATGACGAAGGTGACACAGGCACTGGGCGCCTGGGGAGAACGCCTGGCCGCAGCGCATCTACTGGCCGCGGGCATGGTGCTGCTCGACCGCAACTGGCGGGGCGCGGCCGGGGAGATCGACATCGTGGCGCGCGACGGTGACACGTTGGTCTTCTGCGAGGTGAAGACCCGGCGCGGTGCGACGTACGGCACACCCGCCGAGGCGGTGGCCCGGGCCAAGGTCCGGCGGCTGCGGCAGCTGGCCGCGCAGTGGCTGGCCGTCAGCGGCATCCGCCCGGCCGAGGTGCGTTTCGACGTGGTCAGCGTCCACGCGCCGCGCGACGCCGACCCCGTCGTCGAGCACCTCCGCGGCGCGTTCTGACATGCGCGAACGAGCGCAGGCGCGACCCGGCGGCCCCGGAACTCAGCGCGGGCCGCAGCGAAGCGGAGGTTCGCGGCCAGCCGGCGGGCACGGAACCCAGCGCGGGCCGCAGCGAAGCGGAGGTTCGCGGCCAGCCGGCGGGCACGGAACTCAGCGCGGGCCGCAGCGAAGCGGAGGTTCGCGATGAGCTACGCGATGGTGCTGTGCGCGGCACTGGAAGGGGTGACCGGGCACCTGGTGCGGGTGGAGGCCGACCTCGCCGCGGGACTGCCGGTGGTGGTGCTCAGCGGCCTGCCCGACACCGCCCTGAACGAGGCCCGGGAGCGGGTCCGGGCGGCGATCACCAACTCCGGGGAGCGCTGGCCGCAGCAGCGCATCTCCATCAACCTCGACCCTGCTGACCTCCGCAAACGAGGATCTGCTTTCGATCTTCCGATCGCCCTGGCGATCCTCGGCGGCACCGGCACCCTGCCGCTGGCCGCGCTCGACGACGTGCTGGTGCTGGGCGAGCTGGGCCTGGACGGCTCGGTGCGCCCGGTGCGCGGAGTGCTGCCGATGGTCGCCGCGGCCGCCGGACAGGGGATCGCCAAGGCGATCGTGCCGGTCGGCAACGCCGCCGAGGCGGCGCTCGTGCCGGGGATGCGGGTGCTGGCCGCGGACACCCTGGGCCGGGTCATCGGCTTCCTGCGCGGCCGGTGCACCCTGCTCGAACCGCCGGCGGTGGCGGCTCGCCAGGTCGGGGCGGAGCCTGACCTGGCCGACGTCGCCGGCCAGGAGATGGGGCGGCTGGGTGTGGAGCTGGCCGCCGCGGGCGGGCACCACCTGGCGCTGTTCGGGCCGCCGGGCGCGGGCAAGACCATGCTGGCGCAGCGGCTGCCCTCCCTGCTCCCCCGGCTGGACGACGAGGCCTCGCTGGAGGTCACCGCCCTGCACTCGATCGCGGGGGTGCTCGCCCCGGGTGAGCCGCTGCTGCGCAGGCCGCCCTACCAGGCACCGCACCACACCGCTTCGGTGGCGGCGCTGGTGGGCGGCGGCAGCGGGCTGGCCCGGCCCGGCGCGCTGTCGCTGGCGCACCGGGGTGTGCTGTTCCTGGACGAGGCCCCCGAGTTCACCCGGCATGCGCTGGACACGCTGCGCCAGCCCCTGGAGGGCGGGGTCGTCACGCTGGGCCGATCGCGCGGCGTGGTGGTGTATCCGGCGCAGGTGCAGCTGGTGCTCGCGGCCAACCCCTGCCCGTGCGCCCGCCCGTCCGGCGACTCCGGGTGCGCCTGCACACCGCAGGTGAAGCGGCGCTACCTGGGTCGCATCTCCGGGCCGCTGCTCGACCGCATCGACATCCGGCTGACGCTGCCGCCGCTGAAGGCCTCCCACCTGTTCACGGACGCGTCCGTGCGCGAGTCGTCGCAGGTGGTGGCGCAGCGGGTGGCCGCCGCGCGGGCGACGGCCGCCGCGCGCTGGGCCGGGCTGGGCGCGCGCTGCAACGGCGAGGTGCCCGGCACGGTGCTGCGCCAGCGCCGCTGGCGGCTGCCCGACGACGTCACCGACGGGCTGCGCCGGCGGCTGGACACCGGGGAGATGTCCGCCCGCGGACACGACCGGGTGCTGCGGATGGCCTGGACGCTGAGCGACCTGGCGGGCCTGGACCGGCCCGGCAAAGACGAGATCAACATCGCCCTGACCCTGCGCGACGGAGGCAACGCATGAACATCCTCGACGTCCCCACCGGCTCCGCCGACGAGCAGGCGGTCCGCGACGCCCGCATCGTGCTGGGCACCCTGGTCGAACCCGGCAGCCGCCCCCTGTACGAGCTGGTCACCGCACACGGACCGGTCGAGGCGCTGGACCGGCTCGCCTCGGGCCGCGAGGGCGGGCAACTCGCCGAGGCCGCCGCACTGCGCCTGCGCGGGCGGCCGCCCGCGGAGTTCGCCGCACGGCTGTGGGAGCGCTCGGTCCGGTTGGGCGTGCGCATCCTCACGCCGGAGTCCGGGGAATGGCCCGCGCGGCTGGCCGATCTGCGGCACATCAGCATCGACGGCCCCAACACGATCGACCGGGACACCTACCCGCCGCAGTGCGTGTGGCTGCGCGGCCCGCACCGGCTCGACGACGCAGTCGAGCGGTCCGTGGCGATGGTCGGCGCGCGGGCCAACACGGTCTACGGCGGGCACGCGGCGACCGACCTGGGCTACGGGCTGGCCGAACGGGGCTGGACGGTGGTCTCGGGCGGCGCGTACGGCATCGACGCGATCGCGCACCGGGCCGCGCTGGCCGCGGGCGGACCGACCGTGGCGGTGCTGGCCTGCGGCGTGGACCGGCCGTATCCGCTGAGCAACAACGCCCTGTTCGACCAGATCGCCGAGGAGGGGCTGCTCATCAGCGAGTGGCCGCCGGGCACCGCGCCGTTCAAGGTGCGCTTCCTGGTGCGCAACCGGGTCATCGCGGCGCTGTCACGGGGCACGGTGCTGGTGGAGGCTGCCGCGCGCAGCGGTGCCCGGCAGACCCTGCGCCGGGCCCGGCAGCTGCGCCGCGCCGCGATGGCGGTGCCCGGCCCGATCACCTCTGAGATGTCGGTGGGCTGCCATGAGGAGCTGCGCCGCGAGCCGCACGAGCCGGTGCGGCCGGTCGCCACCGTGGCGCAGGTGCTGGAGGAGGTCGGCGGGATCGGCGAGCTGGCTCCGGTGCCGCGCGGCGCGGACCGCCCGCTGGACGGCCTGGATCCGGTGGAGCGGCAGCTGGTGGACGCGGTGCCGCGGCGCGGCGGGGCGTACGCGGAGCAGATCGCCGCCGACGCCGGGGTGTCCCTGCGCACCGCGCTCGCGATGCTGCCGTCCCTGGCCCTGCGCGGGCACCTGCGCGAGCACGGGGGCGGGTTCGCCAGGCCCCTGCCGACCGGGCGGAAGGCCTAGACTCCGCGTACATGACCGGTGTACCCCCCGCCCCGCTGGACGGCGCCCGCGAGCTGTTCGCGCTCGACCCGGCGGTCGCGCATCTCAACCACGGCTCGTTCGGCGCGGTCCCGGTGCCGGTGCGCGAGGCACGGCAGCGGCTGATCGACGAGCACGACGCGAATCCCACCCGGTTCGTCACCGCAGGGCTGTGGGAGCGGGTGGCGCGGGCGCGCGACGCCGCGGCGGCGTTCTGCGGGGCGGATCCGGCCGGCAGCGCGTTCGTCGCCAACGCCACGACGGGCACCTCGCTGGTGCTGGCGGCGGTCGCGGCGGGCGAGGGTGACGAGATCGTGGTCACCGACCACGGCTACCACGCCGTCGAGCTGGCCGTGGACGACCAGCACCGGCGGCGCGGCGTGCGCGTGGTGACGGCGCCGGTGGAGCTGGGCGCGTCCGAGGCGGACACGGTCGCCGCGGTGCTGGACCGGGTCGGCCCGCGCACCCGTCTCGTGATCGTCGACCAGGTGTCCTCGGCGACCGCGCAGCGCCACCCGGTGCACGCGATCGCCGCCGCGCTGCACGAGCGGGGCGTGCCGCTGCTGGTCGACGGCGCCCACGCGCCCGGCATGCTGGACCGCCCGGTGGCGGGGCTGGCGGCCGACTTCTGGGTGGGCAACCTGCACAAGTGGGCGTTCGCGCCACCGGGAGCCGCGCTGCTGCGGGTCGCCCCGGACTGGCGGGACCGGATGGTGCCGCTGGTGGTGTCGCACTCCCAGCCGGACGGCTTCCCGCTGTTCCTGGAGCAGCAGGGCACCCTCGACCACAGCCCCTGGCTGGCCGTGCCCGCCGGGCTCGCCGTGTTCGACCGGTACGGCTTCGACACGGTCCAGCGGCACAACGTCGCGCTCGCCGCGTTCGGCCAGCGAGTCCTCGGGCAGGCCCTGGGCATCGACCCGGACACGCTGCCCGACCCGGGCCCGGAGGTGCCGATGCGGCTGCTCCCGCTGCCCGAGGGGGCGGCTCGCGACCTCGCCGACACGGCCGCGCTGCGCACCCGGATCAGCGTCGAGCTGGGGGTCGAGCCCAACGTGATGTGGTGGCGGGACCGGGCCTTCATCCGCATCAGCGCCCAGATCTACAACAACGCCGCCGACTACGAGCGCTTCGCCGCCGGGCTGCCGGACCTGCTCCGCCGCTGAGCGGATGATCGCTGTTCGTGGAACGTGGGGTCAGCGCGCAGATTCAGCCCGCGAACAGTGATCTCCCGGGAGTGGGACGGCCGCCGGGGAGCAGGCGCACCCTGCCGAGGCCGAGCACGGCCAGCGGGTCGAGGTAGACGGTGCCACGGCGCAGGCCCCAGTGCAGGCAGGCGGTCGCGGAGCAGCCGGGGTGCCCGGCGGCCAGGATGCCCAGCGGCGTGCCCGCGGTCACGGTGTCCCCCGCCTTGACCAGCGGCGTGACCGGTTCGTAGGTGGTGCGCAGGCCGCTGGGATGGTCGACGCTGACGACGCCGCGCCCGGCGAGCACCCCCGCGTAGACGACGGTTCCGCCACCCGCGGCCAGCACCGGCGATTCCGGGGCGGCGGCCAGGTCGACGCCCCGATGGCCCGGCAGCCAAGGCTGCGGCGGCGGATCGAATCTCCGGACCAGGTGCGGCGAGCCCGCCAGCGGCCACCGCCACGCGCCGGGCGCTCGCAACCCGGGCGCCGCGTCGGCGGAACGCGCCACCGGGACGACGCGGCGCGTCGTGGTGGAGTGGGCGTGGGAGGTCGGCAGGGATGCGCCGATGATCAGCAGGAGCGCCGCCGCGGGCGCGATAGTCCTCACGACGGCAGCGTGCCCGGCGGCGGGGCCTGCTCGCGAGGGCCTGCCGGGCACGCCTGTGGACAACCGGGCGGTTGTGGACAACCACCCGATCACGCGCCCGGTGTGCTAGGACCGGATGCTCAGAATCCGCCCTCGGTGGGCAGCGAGATGTCGGGCTTCTCCAGCTCCTCGACGTTGACGTCCTTGAAGGTCATTACCCGGACATTCTTCACGAACCGGGCGGGACGGTACATGTCCCACACCCAGGCGTCGTGCATCTCGACCTCGAAGTAGACCTCGCCGTCGGAGTTGCGCACGTGCAAGTCCACCTGGTTGGCCAGGTAGAACCGTCGCTCCGTCTCCACCACGTAGGAGAATTGGCGCACGATGTCGCGATACTCCCGGTAGAGCTGCAGCTCCATGTCGGTCTCGTACTTCTCGAGATCCTCTGCGCTCATCGTTCGCCCTCCTGCGGCCCACATCCTGCCGATGAACCGTACCGCGCCGCGCCCAGCGGCGCGCGTTTAGCCACGGAGGCCGGTCGACGCCGTCAGCTCGGCCACCCCGCGCCGCTCCGCGCGCCCCCGCTCCGCGCGTGCCACGTTCTGGTACGAGCGGCGGTGCACCGGGCTCGGCCCGTGCTCCTCCAGCGCCGCCTGGTGTTCGGCGGTGCTGTACCCCTTGTGCAGCGCGAAGCCGTACTGCGGGTACACCATATCGAGCTGTGTCATGATCCGGTCGCGCGACACCTTCGCCAGCACACTGGCCGCCGCGACACAGGCCGCGACCTGGTCGCCCTTCCACACCGCGAGGTTCGGCACGCCGAGCCCGTCCACCGGGAAGCCGTCGGTCAGCACGTACGACGGGCGGGCCGACAGCGCGGCCAGCGCGCGCCGCATGGCCGCCACGTTGCACACGTGCAGCCCACGCGAGTCGATCTCGTCGGGGCCGACGACCACCACCGCGTACGCCAGCGCGGTCGCCTGCACCACGTCGAAGATCCGGTCGCGGGTGGCCGGACTGAGCAGCTTCGAGTCGGTCAGACCCTCGATCTCGGCCCGCTTGGCGTCCGGCAGCACCACCGCCGCGGCCACCAGCGGCCCCGCACAGGCGCCACGGCCCGCCTCGTCGGCCCCGGCCACCACCGCGAACCCCCGCCGCTGCAGCGCGCGCTCCAGGGCGTACACGCCGCCTTCGGCGCGCAGCACCGGGCGCGACGGGCTCAGCACGGGCCGACCCCCGCGCCGTCCAGCACCGCGACGATGTCGGCCGGGTAGAGGAGCTCACCGGTCTCCCGCAGCTCCCGCACGCTCCACCAGTGGTGGGCGTGCACCCACCGTCGCTCGACCTCGTCGAAGCCACTGGTGTCGACGTGCCACTCGGGCACCCGTACCAGATAGAAGTCCTGCTCCTGGCGGTAGGCGACGCCGGCGAACGAGAACAGCGCGACCTCCGAGTGCACCGCGGGACCCAGCTCGGCCGCGGGCACGGCCAGGCCGGTCTCCTCGTACAGCTCGCGGGCGGCCGCCTGCGCGGTCGTCTCGCCGTCGTCGAGGCCGCCACCGGGGGTGAACCAGTAGTGCACGTCCGGGTGAGTCGGGTCGCTGCCGCGGAACAGCAGCACCCGCTGCGCCGCGTCCACCAACAGCACCCGTCCGGCCCGCCTCGACCGGCGCTCTGCCTGCATGTCATGCAGCCTAATTCGTGCGACCCGCCCGGCACACGCCGGGCGCGGGAGGCCTCACTTGCCCGGCGACGGGTCCGGCACGGCGGCGAAGGTATCCGGCACGGTCAGCCAGGTGGCCCGGTCGAACGGCCAGAACAGCACGAAGGCCCGCCCGACGAGCGCGTCCAGCGGGATCGTCGCCTGCATGATGTCCTGATTGTGGCCGTTGTAGTTGGCCAGCGAGTCGGCGGAGGCCTCGCGATGGTCGCCCATCACCCACACCCGGCCCGCGGGCACCGTGATGTCGAACGGCGCCGGGGCCGCCTTGTTGCCCGGGAAGACGTACGGCTCGTCCAGCGGCTGCCCGTTGACGGTGATCCGGCCCTGCGCGTCGCAGCAGACCACGTGGTCGCCGGGCACCCCGATGACCCGCTTGATGAAGTCCTCCTGCTCCGTGGAGCTGCGCCAGCTCTCCGGGGCCTCGAAGACGACGATCTCGCCGCGTTCCGGCTCGCCGAACTCGAAGGCGAGCTTGTTGACCAGCACGCGGTTGTCGATGAGCAGCGTCTGCTCCATCGAACCGGTGGGGATGTAGAACGTCTGCACCACGAACTGCCGCACCAGCAGGGCGACGACGAGGGCCACCACCAACAGGACCGGCAGTTCTTTCCAGAAGGATCCCCGGCCGGCGCGCGGCTTCTTCTCGTCGTCGATCATGCGCCGGAGCCTACGCGGCACGCGTGCTTCCGGTGACCCCACCTCTACCCTGTGTCAGCCTCCGGACGCCGGCTCCGGCACGCCCGCGAACGTGTCGGGGACCGTCAGCCAGGTGGTCCGGCTGAACGGCCAGAACAGCACGAAGGCCCGGCCGATCACGGAGTCCAGCGGGATCGTGGCCTCCTCGATGTTCTGGCCGTGGTTGTTGTAGTTGGCCAGCGAGTCGCCCGAGGCCTCGCGATGGTCGCCCATCACCCACAGCCGGCCCTCGGGGATGGTGACGTCGAACTCCTCGGGCGCCATCTTGTTGCCCGGGTAGACGTACGGCTCGTCGAGCGGGTGGCCGTTGACCTGGATGCGCCCCTGCGGGTCGCAGCACACGACGCGGTCGCCGGGCACCCCGATCACCCGCTTGATGTAATCCTCGTGCTCCGGGGTGTTACGCCAGCTTTCGGGTGACACGAACACGATGATCTCGCCGCGCTCCGGCGCGCGGAAGTCGTAGACGAGCTTGTTGACCAGCACCCGGTCGTCGAGGTCCAGGGTGTGCTCCATCGACCCGGAGGGGATGAAGAACGTCTGCACCACGAACTGCCGCACCAGGAATGCCACGATGATGGCCACACCCAGCAGGATCGGCAGCTCGCGCCAGAACGACCCCTTGCTGCTTTTGGTCTGCTCGTCAATCACGCACGGAGCCTACGCGGCGAAACTGCAAACGACGATCACCCGAGCTGTGTTGCCCTGTCGCGTGTAAGCCTGCGGCGCACCACGACCGCCCCGAGCAGCAGCGGCAGGACCACCGACACCGCCGCGCCGGAGTCCGGAGCGGCGGCGCCCGCCGCCGGACCGGCGTCCGGCACCTTGTCGAAGACCTCCTGGTGGGCCACGGATCCCCAGCGGCTCAACGGCAGCGCGACGACCATCGCCTTGCCGATGACGTCATCGATCGGCACCTGGCCCTGGCAGCGCGAATCCTGCGACACCAGGCGGTGGTCGCCCATCACGAACAGCATGCCCGGCTCGACGATGACCTCGTCGAAGTCACGCGTGTTGCAGCTCTTGTCACCCTTGTCACCGCGCGGGGAGTTGCGGATCACGTACGGCTCGTCGATGGGCACGCCGTTGACGTAAATCCGACCCTCGACGTCGCAGCAGGACACCCGGTCCCCGGGCAGGCCGATGACGCGCTTGATGAAGTCCTTCTCGCCGGGCTGGCTGATGCCGACGAGGTCGCCCACCGTCCGGCCGAGCTTGGAGAAGAAGCCCGCGTCCGGGTCAGCGCCGTTCTCCGGGGCCCAGTTGTCGGGGCCCTTGAAGACGATGACCTCGCCGCGGGTGGGGTCGCGGAACTCGTAGACCACCTTGTTGACCAGCACCCGGTCGCCGACCAGCAGGGTGTCCTCCATCGAGCCGGAGGGGATGTAGAACGCCTGCATCAGGAAGGTGCGGATGAGGACCGCCAGGCAGAACGCCACCACCAGCAGCAGCGGCAGCTCCTGCCACAGCGGCATGCCCTTGCGGCCACGGCGGCTGCGGCGGCGGCGCTTCTTCCACTGCTCGCCCGTGAACCCGTCGTCGTGGGATGCCCTGTTGGTGGGGAGGAGTGCCACAACTGCCGCCGCTCGTGAAGTTCGCCACTTGATGTCGGCCGCAAGCCTAGAAGAACGGAGAACTTTTCGGGAGTCCCGTTCAGCCAGTGATACGAGCTTTAACAGACGGGTGGGGATACGAAACGGGCGGCGACTCCCGAAGGTGTCACCGCCCGTGTCCGGCGTAAGCGTGGTCTCAGGCGACCTTGGCCTCGCGCAGCTCCTTGATCTTCGCCTTCTTGCCGCGAAGGTCGCGCAGGTAGTAGAGCTTGGCGCGGCGCACGGCGCCACGGGTCACGACCTCGACCCGGTCGATGGCGGGACCGTGGAGCGGGTAGGTGCGCTCGACACCCACGCCGAAGCTCAGCTTGCGGACCGTGAAGGTCTCACGCAGGCCCGAGCCCTGGCGGCGGATGACGACGCCCTGGAAGACCTGCACACGGGACCGGTTGCCCTCGACGACCCGGGCGTGCACCTTGACGGTGTCACCGCCCCGGAACATCGGGAGGTCGGTCCGCAGGGAGGCGGCGTCAAGTGCGTCCAGCGTGTTCATCGCTGCATCCTTGAATCTCAGCGCATCGGCTGCCGATACGCGTGTGGGCGATACTGACCCAGGCGGGCGCCGCACGGGGCGGTGTGTGCTTGAGTCCTCGTCGTCGCGCACGGCGTGCCCGACAGACGGCAGACGTCACCGTCCGCGGACGGCAACCCCTCTACTCTGCCACATCGACCGGGCGGGCCGGAAATCCGGCCCCGTCGAGTAGAGCGAGGTCACGCTTGTCCAGGGTGGCCGGGTCCAGCGCGGCCAGCAGGTCCGGCCGACGGGCGGCGGTGCGCAGCAGTGCCTGGTCGCGCCGCCAGCGGGCGATCTTGCCGTGGTCGCCGGAGCGCAGGATGTCGGGCACGTCGTGCCCGCGCCACGACTGCGGCTTGGTGTAGACCGGCGTCTCCAGCAGGCCGTGCGCGTGCGACTCGTCGGCCAGCGAGTCGGCGTTGCCGAGCACCCCGGGGATCAGCCGGGTGATCGCCTCCAGCATCACCAGCACCGCAACCTCGCCGCCGAACAGCACGTAGTCGCCGAGCGACACCTCGCTGACCGGCATGCGCTCCGCGGCATGGTCCAGCACTCGCTGGTCGATGCCCTCGTAGCGGCCGCACGCGAAGACCAGGTGCGGCTCGGCGGCCAGCTCGTACGCGGTGGCCTGGGTGAACGGGGCGCCGGCCGGGGTCGGCACCACCAGCCGCGCCGGGGTGCCCCGCGGCACCAGCTCGTCGAGGGCCTGACCCCACGGTTCGGGACGCATCACCATGCCCGGTCCCCCGCCGTACGGGGTGTCGTCCACGGTGCGGTGCACGTCGTGGGTCCAGCCGCGCAGGTCGTGCAGGTGCAGGTCGAGGACCCCGGTGGTGCGCGCCTTGCCGATCAGCGACAGCTCCAGCGGGGCGAAGTACTCGGGGAAGATCGTGACGACGTCGACGCGGATGCCGCTCACAGGTCGAACAGCCCGCCGGGCGGGTCGACGACGATCCGGCCGCCGGGCACGTCCACCTCGGGCACGATGGCGCTCACGAACGGGATGAGGCCGGTGCGGCCGTCGGGCATGCGGACCACCAGCAGGTCCGACGCGGGCGCGTGGTCGATGCGGACGACCTTGCCCAGCGACTCGCCGCCGACGGTGACCACGTCGAGCCCGACCAGCTGGTGGTCGAGGAACTCGTCCGGGTCCTCCGGCGCCGGCACCTCGGCGGAGTCGACGTTGAGGACCGCGCTCTTGGCCAGCTCGGCCATGTTGCGGTCCGGGATCTCCGCGAACGTGACGATCAGCTCGCCCGAGTGCGGGCGCGCCTCCTCCACGGTCAGCTTGCCCGGCAGTCCCGCCACGGCGGGCTCGACGATCAACGTCGAGCCCACCGCGAAGCGCAACGCGGGCTCGTCAGTGCGCGGATGCACCAGGACCTCGCCCCGGATGCCGTGCGCGCGCATGACATGTCCGACGATCAGAAGCATGTGATTGCTGATCCGCCGTCAGAACGCGTCGACGATGTCGACACGGATGCCCTTGCCGCCGACCGAGCCGACCACCTGGCGCAGGGCCCGCGCGGTGCGACCACCACGGCCGATGACCGTGCCGAGGTCCTCGGGGTGAACCCGGACCTCCAGCCGCGGCCCGCGGCGGTTGTCGACCAGACGCACCCGGACGTCGTCCGGGTGGTCCACGATGCCCTTGACGAGGTGCTCCAGCGCGGGCCGGAGCGCGGCGTCAGCTCTGCTGCTCGTCGCCGGCCGCAACAGTCTGCTCCTCAGCCTTGGCCTCGGCTGCCGGCTCGGCAGCCTTCTCCGCCTTCGCGGCCTTCTTGGCCGGGGCGGCCTTGGCGGGCTCGAGACCCGCGGCAGCCTGGGCAGCGGCCTCGTAGGTCGCCTTGCGGTCGGCCTTCGGTGCGGCCACCAGCAGCGGCGGCGGGGCCGGCAGGCCCTTGAACTTCTGCCAGTCGCCGGTCTTGGAGAGGATCGCGATCACGGACTCGCTCGGCTGCGCGCCGACCGACAGCCAGTGCTGCACCCGGTCCGACTTGACCTCGATGACCGAAGGGTCTTCCTTCGGCTGGTAGATACCGATGTACTCAATCGCCTTGCCGTCGCGCTTGACGCGCGAGTCGGCGACGACGATGCGGTACTGCGGGTTGCGGATCTTGCCCATCCGCAGAAGCCGGATACGAACGGCCACGGTTTTACACTCCTGTGGGATTGAGGTGAGCGCCATCGCCCTGCGTGGGGTTGCCGGGCTCCGTTGCTCGAGACATCGCCGCGCCCCGGAAGTTAGAGGGCAGCCGGAAACGCACCGAATATCAGCTAGTCATTGTGCCAGACGGAACCGGACGGATCGCGCGCGGGCGGTCCCAACCCGCTGTGCGCCGCGGCACCGGCCAGGCGGGATCGGGACGGAAGTCACACCACGTCCCGTCGAACGGGAACCGCCCCGCCTCGGCGATCTCGATGAGCCGCGCCCCGTCGGCCCGGATCCGGGCGGCGCCCGCCTCGTCCCAGTAGTCCGCATGGCCGGTCTTGGCGGCGAGCTCGCCCTCGTCCTTCCAGCGCCAGCTCAGATCCGGCTCCACCAGCACGTCGAGGGCGTTGTCGGCGAAGTCGACGCCGCACACGTCCCCGTCGCGCCAGCGGACGAAAGGGTCCTCCAGGTTGCCGTACCAGCTGCCGAACCGCCCGCCCGGGAAGAACCACCACACCGACCACGGCTCGTCCGGCCGCTGCCACATCAGCAGGTCGTTGCCGGCCCACACCAGCGGACGCAGGATCGCGTCCGGCCCCAGCTCGTCGAGGGTGCCGTCATGGTGGCTGCGGCCGTCCTCGGTCATGATCCGCCAGTACGTCGTGCCGGCCGGCAGCCACAGCAGCAGGCCCCGCTCGCTGTCCTCCACCACGGTGGTCGCCTGGAGGAAGGTGATCCGCCCACCGCGCCAGCACCGCCGCAGCACGGTCTGTCCCGTCTCGAAGTACATGCGCCGCGACCTTACCGGCCCGCCGCGGCCGGCGGTGTCACGGCCGGGCGCGGGGGCGGTCCCAGCCGGCCGGGACGTCGGCGGGCACGTCCCAGGCCGGGTCGGGCTGGAAGTCGCACCAGGTGCCGTCGAACGGGAAGGCGCCCGCCTCGATCAGCTTGACCACGCGCTCGCCCTCGGCCCGCACCGCCTCGCCGTCGGCCACCCAGTAGTGCTGCGGGTACGCCAGACGCTCGGCGAACTCCTCTTCGTCCTTCCAGCGCCAGGACCGGTCCGGGGTGACCACGATGTCGAGGTCCTGGTCCACGATGTCGACACCGGCGACCCGGCCGTCGTCCCAGCGCGTCCCGGACTCCTCCAGGTTGACGTACCACTTGGTGAACCGGCCGTCGTCGTCGCGGAAGAACCACACCGAGTGGTCCTCGCCGCGCGGCAGCCACTTGAGCAGGCTCGGCCCCGACCAGGTGACCTCCCAGAGCTTCGTCTCCGTCTCGATCCACTCCGAGAACGGCATGGCCCGCAGGCCCCGCCGGTCGACCGCGAGCCGGTCCAGCATCGGC
The DNA here is from genome assembly GCF_011297315.1 of Catellatospora chokoriensis. NCBI lineage: Bacteria > Bacillati > Actinomycetota > Actinomycetes > Micromonosporales > Micromonosporaceae > Catellatospora > Catellatospora chokoriensis. The sequence continues at coordinate 74,689 of NZ_JAAOTI010000033.1, read as the reverse complement.
GCGCCGCGGGGCACCCACAGCAGCAGGCCCTGCTCGTCGTCGGCGGCGACCACAGCGGTCTTGAGCAGGCCGATCCGGTGGCCGTGGAAGTGGCGGTGCAGGATCACCCGTCCGGGTTCGAAACGCATGTGCCAAACCCTAGCGAAAAACTTGATTGACCAAGTCGTACGACACTAGAGTCGACCCGACGCCACAGCACCACAGCACCACCCCCGGCCGCTAATGGGAGAGCGGGAACGGGCGGCTCACACCGGGCGACCGGACCGGATTGGGAGTGTGGCCGCTCCTGAGTAGTCCCTTTGCAGTCAGACTCAGGAGGACGTGGGAATGTCGATTCCCGTCGAACAGCACCAGCACGCCGAGCACAAGCGCATCCTGAAGATCGACGAGGATGCGACCACGGTCATCGTGGAGGTCGGCCAGATCGCCGAGACGCAGCGCAAGCACACCGCGATGCTGGAGCGGCACACCGTGTACCACCAGCAGCACCGGTCCGACCTGACCGGGCTTCGGCGCGACCTGGAGGACACCCGCGCCGAGATGAACACCCGCTTCTCGGCACTGGACGACGACGTAGCCGGACTGAAGACCGACGTAGCCGGACTGAAGACCGACGTAGCCGGGCTGAAGACCGACGTGTCGCAGATCAAGGACACGCTCGGTGTGATCCTGTCGCGGCTGCCCGAGCAACCGGCAGCCTGACATGACGCGGAAGCGGCCCCCGGAGCCTGACCGGGGGCCGCTTCCGTGTCGTTCGGGTCAGTACGAGCGGGCCAGGATCGCGGTCAGGTCGGGCTCGTCCTGCGAGGCCGGGACGGAGCCGTCGGCCCGGAACAGGCAGCGCACCGTGATGGCGCGCTCGTTGGCCAGCGCCTCGCCGTCGACGCCGACCGCCGACCACGGCACCCGGGCCCAACCGGTGCCGGCCGCTTCCAGCGCCTCGTCCAGGGTGGACACCTCGACGGTGTTCGCCTCCCGGCGGGCGAGGGCCTCGTCGTACAGCGCCTTCTGGTCGGCCTCCAGCGCGGCGGTGACCGCGCCGACCGCCTCGCCGAGCTGGAGCGGGGTCTTCGAGCCGTCGATGCGGCGCACCAGCACGACCCGGCCCTCGGCCAGGTCCCGCGGGCCGACCTCGACCCGGATCGGGTAGCCCTTCAGCTCGGCGTCGACGGCGCGGCGGCCGAACGGGGTGTCGACCCGGTCGTCCAGCTTGGCCCGGACCCCGGCCGCGACCAGGTCCTCGACCAGCGTGCGGGCCGCGGAGGTGATCGAGCCGTCGGTCTCCTTGACGACGGTCACCAGCGCCTGGATCGGCGCGAGCGCCGGCGGGACGCGCATGCCGTTGTCGTCGCCGTGGCACATGATCAGACCGCCGAGCATGCGGGTCGAGGTGCCCCAGGACGTGGTCCAGGCGTGCTCGCGGGTGCCCGCCTGCGACGAGTACGCCACGTCGAACGCCTTGGCGAAGTTCTGGCCGAGCTCGTGCGAGGTGCCCATCTGCAGCGCCTTGCCGTCGCCCATCATCGCCTCCAGCGTGTACGTGCTGGTGGCACCCGCGAAGCGCTCGCGGTTGGTCTTGCGGCCCAGCACCACCGGGATGGCGAGCAGGTCACGCATGTGGCGCTCGTACACCTCATGGTGGATCTTCAGGGTGTATGCCTTGGCGTCGGCCTCGGTGGCGTGGGCGGTGTGCCCCTCCTGCCACAGGAACTCCGACGTGCGCAGGAAGATCCGGGGGCGCATCTCCCAGCGGACCACGTTGGCCCACTGGTTGAGCAGCAGCGGCAGGTCACGGTAGGAGTCGACCCACTTGGCCATGAACTCGCCGATGACGGTCTCGCTGGTGGGGCGCACCACGACCGGCTCGGCCAGCTGCTTGCCGCCGCCGTGGGTGACCACGGCGAGCTCGGGCGAGAAGCCCTCGACGTGCTCGGCCTCGCGCTTGAGGTAGCTCTCCGGGATGAACAGCGGGAAGTACGCGTTCTCCGCGCCCGCCGCCTTGATCCGGGCATCCATGTCGGCCTGCATCCGCTCCCAGATGGCGTAGGCCGTCGGTCGGATGACCATGGTGCCCCGGACCGGGCCGTTGTCGGCCAGCTGAGCCTTGGAGATCAGGTCCTGATACCAGCGGGGAAAGTCTTCCGCCCGGGGAGTGAGCACACGCGCCATAGCGGGTCATCCTACTGACCCGCGCCGGACCCGCTCCCCCCAGCCCGCCCGTGTCCCGCCTTACCCCGCCGCCCGAAGTGCTCAAGATCGCCCGACTTGCCTGGCACATGGGCGAAAGCGTGCGCAAGATACGCACAGGTGCCAGGCAAGTCCGACGATCACGAACCGGCCCGCCCTTTCCCCTGACCTCGCCACGCCAGACCCCACGGTGGCTGCAGTTTCGGGGAATCTGCAGTCTTCACGGCCCGGATTCGTGCACTTTCCCCGAAACTGCAGCGCCGATCCCGGCGCGCCGGCGCCCGGAGAGGGGTCGGGCGCGTCGGGGACGGGTCAGCGGATGATGTGGCCGCGGAGGACGATGCGTTGCGGGGCGAGCAGGGTGCGCAGGTCCTGGCGGGGGTCTTCGGCGTAGACGGTCAGGTCGGCCAGGCCGCCCTCGGTGAGGCCGGGGAAGCCGAGCCAGTCGCGGGCGCGCCAGGAGCCGGCGGCGAGCACGTCGTTCGCGGACATGCCGGCCGCGTGCAGGCGCAGCATCTCCTGTGCGGCGAGCCCGTGCGCGATGCCGCCGCCCGCATCGGAGCCGACGTAGATCGGCACCCCGGCGTCGTGCGCCGCGGACACCACGGCCGGGAACCGGTCCCGCAGCGCGAGCATGTGCTTGGCGTATCCGGGGAACTTCGCCTCGGCCCGCTCCGCGATGTGCCCGAACGTCTCGATGTTGATCATCGTGGGCACCAGCGCGGTCCCCCGGCGCGCCATCTCGTCGAGCAGGTCGGTGGACAGACCGGTGCCGTGCTCGACGCAGTCGATGCCCGCGCGCACCAGCGTCGCGACGCTCGACTCCTCGAAGCAGTGCGCGGTGATCCGCGCGCCGGCGGCGTGCGCCGCCGCCACGGCCGCGGTCAGCGTGGCCTCGTCCCAGGCCGGCGCGAGGTCGCCGCGGTCACGATCGATCCAGTCGCCGACCAGCTTCACCCAGCCCGTGCCCGCGGCCGCCTGCCGGGTCACCTCCGCGGCCACCTGGTCGGCGGGCACCTCGACCCCGATCTCGGGCAGATACCGGCGCGGCGGCGCGACGTGGCGGCCCGCGCGGGCCAGTCGCGGCACGTCGTGGTCGTCGTCCAGCGGGGCGTACGGGAACGGCGAGCCCGCGTCCCGGATCGCCAGCACCCCGGCGTCCCGGTCGACGAAGGCCAGTTCCCGCGCCTGCTCCAGGCTGGTCACCGGGGCCCCGCCGGGCGCGATGCCGATGTGGCAGTGCGCGTCGACCAGGCCCGGCAGCACGTATCCGCCGTCGGAGACCGTCCGCGCCCCCGGCACCGGGGTGAGCGTCACCCGGTCACCGACCAGCCACAGGTCCCGTACCTCGTCGTCGGGGAGCACCACGCCCCGCACATGCAGCGCCGTCGCCATGCCTCGCACTGTCCCACACGACTCGATCACCGCCGCGGGGGTGTCCCGGGTCGTCGCGGTCACCCGAACGGGTCGAGCACCGGCGGATCGAGGCCGGTCCCTTGCATTTGTTCGAACAGGTGTTCGATAATAGACGCAGGCGCGAGGCGTCGGCACAGCTGAGTGATGGCAGTCAGCAACTGTGCCGGCGCCTCCCCGACTGCATGCATCGATCCCATGCAGACGAAGATCGCCACCTCAGGCCCGGCGTCGGGGGGTGACCGGTAGCGGACCCTGAGGTGGCGATCTTCAAAAACCGTGCGGGACGGACCGGGCCTACTTGCCCTTGTCCTTGTCGTCGCCCTTCATCAGCTTGCCGAAGTCGAGCTTCGGGGCCTTGAACGGGCTGCCGCCGCCCATGCCCATCTGCTGCTCCAGCGCTGCCGGGTCCATGCCCGGGGGCAGCTGTGGCATGCCGCCGCCCATGCCGGGCAGGCCGGCCGGGAAACCGCCGCGCGGGCCGCCACCGCTCTTGGTGCCCTTGCGCTTGTTCTTGGGCGACTTGGTCGCCTTGCGGCGGCCGCCGCCGGGCAGGCCCATCATGCCGCCCATCTGCTTCATCATCTTCTGCGCCTGCTCGAAGCGGTTGAGCAGCTGGTTCACGTCGGTGACGGTGACCCCGGAACCGCGGGCGATACGCGCGCGCCGCGAGCCGTTGAGGATCTTCGGCGTGGTGCGCTCGCCCGGGGTCATCGAGCGGATGATCGCGGTGACCTTGTCGAAGTGGCTGTCGTCGAGCTCGGCCAGCTGGTCCTTCATCTGGCCCATGCCCGGCATCATGCCCAGCAGGTTCGCGATGGGACCCATCCGGCGTACGGCGATGAGCTGGTCCAGGAAGTCCTCCAGCGTGAACTGCTCGCCCCCGAGCAGCTTCGCCGTCATCTTCTCCTTCTGCTCCTCGTCGAAGGCCTGCTCGGCCTGCTCGATGAGGGTCAGCACGTCGCCCATGCCGAGGATGCGGCTGGCCATCCGGTCGGGGTGGAAGACGTCGAAGTCCTCCAGCTTCTCGCCGGTGGACGCGAACAGGATCGGCTGGCCGGTGACCTCGCGCACGGACAGCGCGGCGCCGCCGCGGGCGTCGCCGTCGAGCTTGGAGAGCACGACGCCGGTGATGCCGACGCCGTCGCGGAACGCCTCCGCGGTGGCCACGGCGTCCTGGCCGACCATCGCGTCGATGACGAAGATGACCTCGTCCGGGTTGACCGCGTCGCGGATCGCGGCGGCCTGCGCCATCATCTCGGTGTCGATGCCGAGGCGGCCGGCGGTGTCGACGATCACGATGTCGCGCATGTGGCGGCGCGCGTGCTCGATCGAGTCCTTGGCGACCTGCACCGGGTCGCCGGTGCCGTTGCCGGGCTCCGGCGCGTACACCTCGACACCGGCACGCTGGCCGAGCACCTGGAGCTGGTTGACCGCGTTGGGCCGCTGAAGGTCGCAGGCGACCAGCAGCGGCTGGTTGCCCTGAGCCTTGAGCCAGCGGGCGAGCTTGCCCGCGAGCGTGGTCTTACCGGAACCCTGCAGACCCGCCAGCATGATCACGGTAGGCGGCTGCTTGGCGAACTGGAGCCGCCGCGCCTCCCCGCCGAGGACCGCGACCAGCTCCTCGTGCACGATCTTGATGATCTGCTGGGCCGGGTTGAGCGCCTGCGAGACCTGCGCGCCACGCGCGCGCTCCTTGAGCCGGAAGATGAAGGCCTTCACCACCGGCAGGGCGACATCCGCCTCCAGCAGCGCCAGCCGGATCTCCCGGGCGGTGGCGTCCACGTCGGCGTCGGTGAGCCGGCCCTTGCTCCGCAGCTTGGAGAAGATGCCGGAGAGCCGGTCGCTCAGGGTGTCAAACACAGCGCAACATCCCCAATTGGTCGAGTTCGTCTGAATGAGCGGCTACAGGCAGCCCTGGTAAGGGTAGCCGCTGCCCTCACCGCCCGATCCCACTGCCGCCCGGTCCCGCATACCCACCCCGCCGACCCCGCGAACCGCCCACCCCCGGCCGCGTCCGCGTCCGCAAGATCGCCGGACTTGCCTGGCACATGGGCGAAAGCGGGATCAAGATACCCACAGGTGCCAGGCAAGTCGGATGATCGAGGGTCGCCTACCTCCGCGACGACCCGGGCGAGGTCGTGCGGGGCGGGTCAGGCGGCGGCGAGGACGGCGGCTTCGACGGTGTCGCGGTCGATGTCGCCGACGAGGTAGAAGGCGTCGACCACGTCGGCGCCGAGGGTGGAGACGCGGGCGGTGCGCACGTCGACGCCGAGTTCCGCCAGCGCCGAGGTGACCCGGTAGAGCAGGCCGGGCGAGTCCGTGGCGCGCAGCTCCAGCAGCGTCGCGCCGGTGGCCTCACCCCAGATGACCCGCGGCTCGGCCCCGGTCACCGGCTTGCGGCCGCCGGCGCTGCCCAGGCGGCGGGGCAGCGGCAGCTGGTCCAGCCCGACCCGGCGCAGATCCGCGGCCAGCAGCTCCCGGTCCGGCGGGGCGCCGTAGCGGTTGTTCACGGCGCATTCGATGATCGCGCGCTCGCCGATGGTGGACGTGCCCGCGGCGACGATCTCCAGTTTGTGCGTGGCCAGGCAGCCCGCGACCGCGGCGAGCAGGCCGACGCGGTCGTGCGCGGCCAGCGCCACCCAGTCGTCGGCGACCTGCACCACCGGCAGCGGCCCGGCCAGCAGCGCCGGGTCGGGCGGGGTGGGCTCGGGCAGCTGCCCGCCGCCGAGCACCTTGCGCACCCGCACGCACAGGTCGTCGATGAGCTTGGACTTCCAGGCCGACCAGGCGGCCGGGCCGGTGGCCTGGGCGTCGGCGCGGGCGAGCATCTGCAGCAGTTCGAGGGTGCCGGTGTCCCCGACGAGCTTGGCGACGTAGTTGATCGTCGCCGGGTCGTCGAGGTCGCGCCGGGTCGCCGTGTCGGGCAGCACCAGGTGGTATCGCACCAGCGCGGCGATCGTGTCCACGTCGGCGGCCGGCAGGCCGATCGCGGTGGCGATCTCGCGGGCCAGTTCCGCGCCGACCTCGCTGTGGTCACCGGGCAGGCCCTTGCCCACGTCGTGCAGCAGCGCGCCGAGCACCAGCAGGTCCGGCCGGGCCACCTCGCGCGACCAGGTGGCGGCGTTCGCGGCGGCCTGCACCAGGTGCCGGTCGAGGGTGAAGCGGTGCACAGGGTGGTGCTGCGGGGTGCCGCGCAGCCGGGTCCACTGCGGCAGCCAGGCCGAGGTGAGCCCGAACCGGTCGCAGGCCTCCCAGGCCGCCACCAGGCCGGTGCCCGCCCCGAGCAGGGTCAGCAGGGCGGTGCGGGCCGAGGCGGGCCACGGGGTCGGCAGCGGCGGGCAGAACCGGGCCAGCCATTCGAGGGTGGCCCGCGCGATGGGCATCTGGTGCTGGGCGGCGGCGGCCGCCACCCGCAGCGACAGCGACGGGTCGGGGTGCGGGCCGACGGCGGCCCGGGCCAGCACGATCTCGCCGTCGGCGGCGACCACGTCACGGGCGATCGGGCGGCGTACGGCCACCGCCTCGCGGGTGCGCGGGTCGCCGTGGCGGGATCCGGCGGCGGTCCAGCGCTGCACCGAGCGCCAGGCGTCGGTCAGCGACCACGAGACGGCACGGGCGTCGAGCCCGATCCGGCGCAGCAGCGTGTCACCGTCGGCGAGCCCGAGCAGCTCGGCCACCTGCAGGCGCTCCTGGGCCCGCAGCCGGTCGTTGCGTCGGCCGATGCTGACGTGCAGCGCGTCGCGTACGTCGAGCAGCCTGGTCGCGGCGGCGCGCACCTGGGGCGGCAGCGCGTCGGCGACGCCCGCGACACCGATGCCGCGCAGCACGCCGACATCGCGCAGGCCGCCGGCGGCCTCCTTGACGTCTCCTTCGAGCAGGTACGCCAGCTCACCGTGGGCGGCGTGGCGCTCCTCGACCAGCTCTCGCAGCCGCAGCAGCTGGCGGCGCGCGGTGCGCCGCCACTGGTCCACCGCGGCCCGGCTTAGCTGGGCGGACAGTGCCGGGTCACCGGCGATGTGGCGGGCGTCGAGCAGCCCGAGGGCCACCTTGACGTCGTCGTGCGCCGCGTCGAGGGACTCGGCGACGGTGCGGGTGGAGTGGTCCAGGCCCATCCGGGCGTCCCAGATCGGATACCACAGTGACGCGGCCAGTTCGTCGACCCGCGGCACCCCGGCGTGCACCAGGATCAGGTCCAGGTCGCCGTGCGGGGTGCACTCGCGGCGGCCCAGCCCGCCGACGGCCACCAGGGCGACCCCGGCGACGCCGTCCGGCATGAGCCGGCGCAGCCAGGCGTCGAGCGCGTCGGCCCGGGCTAGCCGGGCGGCCGGGCCGATGGAGGACTGCTCGCGCAGCGCGAGCCGCGCATAGTCGGGCCCGGGGCCCGCCGCGCTGTCCGATGCGGAAGCTACGACGTTCCCCGGGCCCATGTGGTCCTCTTTCAGGTTGTTGCGACTACTGCCTCAGAGCGCGTCGAGTCCGCGCTCGCCGGTGCGGACCCGGACCACCTCGGACACCTCGGTGACCCAGACCTTTCCGTCCCCGATCTTGCCGGTCCGGGCGGCGGTGACGATGGAGTCGACGACCTTCTCCACGTCCAGCTCGTCCGTGACCACCTCGATCCGGATCTTCGGCAGGAACTCCACCGTGTACTCGGCACCCCGGTACACCTCGGTGTGGCCCTTCTGCCGGCCGTAACCCTGGACCTCGCTGACCGTCAGCCCGGCGACGCCCATGGCGTGCAGAGCCTCCTTCACAGCGTCCAACTGGTACGGCTTGATGACGGCGGTGACCAGCTTCATGCTCAACCCCTCCATCTGGGAACCTTAGCCGGACACCTTTTCGGTGGCCGGTGCCGTCTCTTCCACATCGGCCTTGGGAGCCTTGGGCGTACCGATACCGGCCAGTGCGAAGGCGCCGGCGCTGCCGCCGCCCGCCGAGGACGACAGCTCGTACGCGCTCTCCGCGTGCTCGGCCACGTCGATGCCCTCGACCTCGGCCTCGGGCTTGACCCGGAAGCCGACGGTCTTGTCGATGACGAACGCGAGCAGTGCCGCGACCACGAACGAGAAGACCGTCACGATGCCGCTGGCCAGCGCCTGCCGGCCGAGCTGGGTGACCCCGCCACCGTAGAACAGGCCGTCCTGGCCGCCCAGCGTGGTGATGAAGGAGTTCAGCTCGGTGCTGGCGAACAGACCGATGAACAGCGAACCGATCCAGCCACCGACGAAGTGCACGCCGACCACGTCGAGCGAGTCGTCGTAGCCGAGCTTGTACTTCAGGCCGACCGCCAGCGCGCAGACCGCACCGGCCACCAGGCCGAGCAGCACCGCGGGCAGGGTCGGGATGAAGCCACAGGCCGGGGTGATCGCGACCAGACCGGCGACCGCGCCGGAGGACGCGCCGACCAGGGTCGGCTTGCCGTCACGGAACCACTCGACGATGATCCAGCCGAGCAGACCGGCGGCCGTGGCCACCTGGGTGTTCAGGAACGCGACACCCGTGATGGCGTCGACCGTCAGCTCCGAGCCCGCGTTGAACCCGAACCAGCCGAACCACAGCAGACCGGCGCCCAGGGCGACGAACGGCACGTTGTGCGGCTTGAACTTGTCCTTCGGCCAGCCGATGCGCTTGCCGAGCACCAAGGCCACGCCGAGTGCCGCGGCACCGGCGTTGATGTGGACCGCGGTGCCACCCGCGAAGTCGAGCGCGAAGATCTTGGCGCCGATGAAGCCGCCACCCCACACCCAGTGCGCGACCGGGATGTAGACCAGGGTGACCCAGCCGAAGGCGAACAGCAGCCAGCCGGCGAACTTCGCCCGGTCGGAGATCGCGCCGCTGATCAGGGCGACCGTGATGATCGCGAACATCATCTGGAAGATGGCGAACACGTACGTCGGGATGCCCGTCGACGCGCCGGCCAGGAACCAGATCTCGCCCGTCTTGCCGGTCGGCATCCCCAGGTAGGTGGAGAAGTTACCGATGAAGGAGTTCAGGTCCGCGTTCTCGTTCGTGCCGAACGCGGCCGTGAAGCCATAGACGACCCAGATGATGGAGACGAGCCCGATCGAGGCGAAGCTCATGATCATCATGTTGAGGACGCCCTTGGCACGGTTCAGGCCGCCGTAGAACAGCGCCAGACCCGGAGTCATGAGCAGCACCAGAGCGGACGAGACCAGCAGCCACGCTGTGTTACCGGTGTCGATCGTCGGTGGATCTTCGACGAGCAGCACGCTGCCCTCCTAAGTGAGTGGGTTCCTCCCAGCCAGCCCCGAGGTCGACCGTCGTGGCGCCACCGTGTCGGCGGGCCGCTCGTCATGTCATCCCCGACCGATCGCCGCAGTGCCATCGGTGCTGGTTGGGGGGCAGCATCGCCAACCCCTGTTTCGCGCAGTGACGCTGCTCGGTTTCCGGCACGTCACGATCTGTTTCGTACGTGTGAAGAAATGTTCACACGTGAGGAGACCATTCATGGCGCGTTTCAGCGCAGCGCGTGCTCCAGCGTGTACCGCTCGTAGTCAATCAGCCGAAGGTCGCGAAGCGGCCGACGAAGGTGGCCCTTCTGCACGATACGTACGAACGCCGGCTCCCCCGCCGTGGCGAGGCGGCGGATGCCCTCGACGTGGTCCACGATGCGCTTGCGGATGGTCCGCACGAGACGGTGCCGGTCGCGCGGGATCAGCCCGTACGCGTCGGCGAACAGGCGCAGCCGGCGGGGCCGGTCGGGCCGGTGCCAGCCGAGCGTTATCGAGTCGCGGTCGCTGAAGATCGGCACCCAGGTCCAGGCTGCGTACGCCACGTCGTAGATGCGCGAGCCGGGCGACGCGAGGTCGAAGTCGATCATCGCGAGGGTGCCGTCCGGCCGCCAGATGACGTTGTGCGGAGCGGCGTCGTGGTGGCAGATGATCTCCGCGTCCGGCGGCGGCGGCCCGAACGAGCGCCACACCCCGCCCGGCGGCGTGCGGAAGCCCGCCTGCGCGTCGTGGAACATGCGCAGCATGGTGGCGACCGTGACCAGCGCCTCGTCGGTGACCCAGTGCGGGGCCAGCGGGTACTCCCCGCACTCGCCCGGCAGGTAGGACAGCACCTCACGGCCGTGCTCGTCCATGCCCAGGGCACGGGGGGAACCGGTGAAACCGGCGTACTCGAGATGGCGCAGCAGGGCGTGCACGGTCGGGGTCCACGGGCCGGCGTTGCGCCGGACCGTCTCGCCGACCCGCACCACCGTGCTGACGTTTCCGCCACGCAGCGGGATCTCGGTGGGATCCTGGAAAGGGGCTGTCACCATGGACTCGTCAGCTGCTCGTCGCTCGTCGGCTCGTCACTCGTCGCCCAGCAGGGCGGAGACGAACTGCTGTGGGTCGAAGGGTGCGAGATCGTCGGGACCCTCGCCAAGGCCGACCAGTTTCACCGGAATGCCGAGAGCACGCTGCACCGCGATCACGATACCGCCCTTCGCCGTGCCGTCCAATTTAGTGAGCACCACGCCGGTGACGTCGGCGACCTCGGTGAAGACCCGAGCCTGGCTCAGCCCATTCTGTCCCGCGGTGGCGTCGAGCACCAGCAGGGTCTCCGAGACCGGGCCGTGCTTCTCCACCACGCGCTTGATCTTGCCGAGCTCGTCCATCAGGCCGACCTTGTTCTGCAGGCGGCCGGCGGTGTCGATGAGCACGGTGTCGACGCCCGCGTCGATGCCCTTCTTGACCGCGTCGAACGCGACGGCGGCCGGGTCACCGCCCTCGGGACCGCGCACGACCTGCGCCCCGACCCGGCTGGCCCAGGTGGCCAGCTGCTCGGCGGCGGCCGCGCGGAAGGTGTCGGCCGCGCCCAGCACCACGGTGTGACCGTCGGCGACCAGCACCCGGGCGATCTTGCCGCAGCTGGTGGTCTTGCCGGCGCCGTTCACGCCGACGACCAGGATCACCGACGGCTTGCCGTCGACGACCCCGGTGTGCAGCGAGCGGTCCAGCTTCGGGTCCAGCGCCTCGGTCAGCTCCTCGGTCAGCAGCGCGCGTAGGTCGGCGCTGGTCCGGGTGCCCAGCACCCGGGTGCGCTCGCGCAGCTTCGCCACGATCTCGGTGGTCGCCTGCACGCCCACGTCGGCGCTGATCAGGCTCTCCTCGACCTCGTCCCACGCGTCGTCGTCGAGGTGGTCGCGGGAGAGCAGGCCGAGCAGTCCCTTGCCGAAGACGTTCTGCGAGCGCGACAGCCGGGCGCGCAGCCGCACCAGGCGGCCCGCGGTCGGCTCCGGCGTCTCGATCTCCGGTTCGGCCGGCTTCGGCGGCGCGACCTCGACCGGCGGGGCCGTCTCCCCCGGCGCGGGCGGGGCCGGCGCGGGCACCACGGCCGGCTTGCCGGGTGCGGCCTTCTCCGGCGCCTTCTCGGGCGCGGGCTTCTCCGGCGCGGGTGCCGTGATCACGCTCGGCGGGATCTTCTCCCCGCGCTCGATCCCCGGGCGCTGCTCCTCGGCGGGCGGCAGCGCGCCGCGGCGCGGCCGGCGGACCAGGAACAGCGTCAGCCCGGCCAGCAGCAGCAGGCCGATGACCACGAGTACGGGGACGAGCGCGTCTTTCATGCTCGGCATCCTCTCAAACCTGGGGCCGTCCGGCGCACACCGGAGGCCGCGCGCGCCGATACGACAGGCTCCGCCCTGGCCCCGGCTGCGCCGATCCCGGAGGATGTCCGCGTGGCGAACCTCCTCCTCGGCCCGCTCCTGCGCCGCGTCGACGGTGACCAGGCGGTCATCTGGGTACAGACCGACCAACCCGCGCAGGTGCGCGTGCGGGCCGGTGACATCACCGTGACGTCGGACACGTTCGAGGCGTTCGGGGTGCACGTGGGGCTGGTGGTGCTGGCCGGGCTGCCGTCCGGCACGACGTCGTACGCCGTCGAACTCGACGGCGCGACCGTGTGGCCGTTGCCCGGATACCCCGCTTCCGTGATCACTATCCGGGATCCGGGGCGGGCCGACGCGGTGATCGCGTTCGGCTCCTGCCGGGAGGCCAGCGCGTCGACGCATGCCGAGGCCGGGCACGACCCCGACGCCCTGGAGGCGCTCGGGCACCGGCTGCTGGCGCAGGCCCGGACCGGGCAGGCGGAGCTGCCCGACCTGCTGGCGCTGATCGGCGACCAGATCTACGCCGACGGCCTGTCCGCACCCACCCGCAGCTGGCTGGCCGGGCGGGCGCGGCCCCTGTCGGCCCCGGACGGGCACGTGGTGACCTTCGCCGAGTACGTGCACCTCTACCACGAGTCGTGGACCGAGCCGCCGGTCCGCTGGCTGCTGTCGACGGTGCCCAGCGTGATGATCTTCGACGACCACGAGATCATGGACGACTGGAACTCCTCGGCCGCCTGGCTCGCAGAGGTGCGCCGCGAGCCCTGGTGGGACGAGCGCAGCACCACCGGGATCGCGTCCTACTGGCTGTTCCAGCACCTCGGCAACCTGACCCCGGACCAGCTCGACCGCGACCCGGTGTGGACGCGCATCCGGGGCGGCGAGGACGCCACCGCGGTGCTCACCGAGTTCGCGACCCGGGTCGCGACGCCCGCCGGGCCCGACCCCTACCCGTGGGGGTACACCGTCGACGTCGGCCGGACCCGGCTGGTCATGCTCGACTGCCGGGGCAACCGGGTGATCGACGGACCCGAGCGCCGGATGTGGCCCCAGGAGCACTGGGACGAGCTGGCCGAGCAGGCCCGCGCCGGCTGCGACCATCTCGTGCTGGCCTGCTCCCTGCCGTGGCTGCTCGCGCCCACGATCCACCACGGCGAGGCCGTGATCGAGGTGCTGGCCGCCCGGCGGCCCGGCATGGAGCGGCTGCGCCAGAAGTACGACCTGGAGCACTGGGCGGCGGTCGGGCACTCGTTCGACGAGCTCACCGCCCTGATCGCGGGGGTGCGCGGACCCGCCACGGTCAGCGTGCTCGGCGGCGACGTGCACCACTCGTACGTCGCCCGGGCCTCGATCCCGGGCGCGACCGCAGTCGTGCACCAGATCACCTGCTCACCGCTGCACCAGAGCATCCAGGGCGTCATGCGCACCCTGCTACGGGTGGGCTGGTGGCGGGCGCTGTCCGGCCCGGCGGCCCTGGTCGCCCGCCTGTTCGGGGTGCCCCGGCCGCGGGTGCGCTGGCGCGCCTACGACCCGCCGTACTTCGGCAGCGCCGTGGCCACCCTTACCCACCACGGCCGCGCCGCGTCGGTCGTCATCGAGGGCACCGCCGACGGCACCGGACTGTCCCCCGTGCTCCGCTACGACCTCACGGCCTGACGTCCGCCACCGGGTTCTGTGTCGGAATAGCGACACAGAACCCGAGCCCAGCCCCAGCCCCAGCGCTGCATAGACGCCGGCCTATCACATCGACTATTTCGCGATCGAACTCGATGTAATAGGCCAGCGCCTATGCAAAACGGGGTGCGGACGGTGCGCACGGGTCGGCGGACCCCGGCCGGGGCCCCGGTCTCCAGCCGTCAGGCGGACTCGGACGCCACCGGCACGGACACCGAGTGGTCGTCGGTGACCAGGGTGACCTTGCCGTTGGCGTGCTCGACCGAGAGCAGCGTGCCGGGCGGCAGCACGTCCAGCACGTCCGGTGGCAGCTGCACGGTGCCGTCTCCGGCGATGACCGCGAACTCGCGGCCGTCGCGGCCCTCGGAGCCGACGCGGCCGTCGCGGATGGTGACCGCCCGGCCCAGCCGCGCGCCCACGTCGGGGTCATGCGTGACGGCGACGATGGTGGTGCCGCGCTCGGTGTTGACCGCCTCCAGCGCCGCCAGCACCTCGTCGCGTGCGGTCCGGTCGAGCTGGCTGGTCGGCTCGTCCACCAGCAGCAGGCCGGGCGAGGCGGCCATGCCGACCGCGATGGCGGCCCGCTGCGCCGCGCCGGGCGGCAGGTCCTGCACCTTGCGGTGACCCAGCCCGGTCAGCCCGAGCAGCGACAGGATGCGCTCCGGCGGCTCCAGGTCGGCGGGGCGCACGTGCGCCGCCCGGCGCTGGGCCAGCCACACGTTGCTGAGCACGGTGGCGTACGGCAGCAGGTTGCGCCGGGCCCCCTGCAGCACCACGCCCAGGTCCGTGCCGCGCAGCCGGGCCAGTTCGGCCTCGCTGATCCGGCCGATGTCGACCAGGCCGATCTGCACCCGCCCGGCGCTGGGCCGCATCAGCCCGGCCAGCAGCGCGATCAGCGTCGACTTGCCGGAGCCGGACGGCCCGACCAGGGCCACCCGCTCTCCCGGCGCGATGTCCAGGTCGACACCGGCCAGCGCGACCACGTCGCCGCCCTCGGCGCGATAGATGTGCACCACCCGGCGGCACACCACGGCCAGGCCGGTCAGGCTGGAGTTCTTCACGACGTCGCTCCCTCGCTCCCGCGGGCCACCTTCGTGGCGAGCAGGCAGGTTGTCAACAGCACCAGCAGGGCCGCCGCGATCGGGGCGGCGACCAGCGGCCCGGGCAGGTCGGGCGGGGGCACGGCCGTGCCCCCGTCGCCGAACACCGGCAACACGCCGCGGGCCAGCGCCCACGACAGCACCGCGGCCAGCAGGCCGATCACGGTGCCCGCGAGCACCAGGGCGAACCGGCCGCCCAGGTCCGCGCTGCGCAGCACCCGCTCGCTGACGCCCTGCGCGCGCAGCGTCGCCAGCCCGCCGTCGGTCCGGCCGCGTTCGAGCACCGCGGTGACCAGGAGGCCGCCCGCGGCGAAGAGCACACCGACGAGCGCGGCCGCGGCCAGGAACAGCATCGCCAGCGCGGGGGCCTGCTCCTCGTAGAGGTGCAGCTGCCCGGCGGCGTCGCGCTCGCCGAGCACCTTCAGCCCGCTGGCCTCCAGACGCCTGACGAGATCGGCGGGCGCGTCGGCGGACAGCCACACCTCGGGCTCCTGCGCGTCCGATTCACCTCCCACCCGCAGGTCGGCGTACTGCAGGTCGACCAGCGCGCCGTGCGAGCCGTTGCGGGGCACCAGCGGCAGGGTGCCCGCCCGGACGATCGGGACCCGCACCGTGCCGCCCGCACCGAGCAGCTCGGGCGGCAGGTCACCGGCGGCGACCAGGGGCAGCGGGTCGGGCGCGGGATCGGCCGCGGCGCGCATGTCCGGCGTGAGCACGCTGTCCACCCACACCCGCAGGCCGCCGGCGGCGGGAGCCATCTCCGGCACGGGCCGCGCGGCGCTGGTCTGCGGCAGCCGCCAGTGGTGTCCGGCCAGCTCCGCGCCGGCCAGCACCGTCTTGCCGGTGGGGTCGCGCAGGTCGCCGACGGTCAGGTCGACCAGGTAGCGCTTCGGCGTGAAGAGGTCCACCATCAGGTGCCTGAGCTGGCACGCGTCGGCCGCGCAGGTGGGCGTGGCGATCCGGTACGCGTGCGTGCCCGGCAGCAGCTTGTCCACCCGGACCGTGGACTGGGCCCCGCCGGTGCCGACGAGGCGCAGGGTGAGGCCCGCCTTGGCACCGGGCTCGAGCCGGTCCAGCGTCACGGTGATCTCGACCTCGGCCGCGGTCAGCGACAGCGGGGTGACCTCGGTGGGCCGCAGCTGCCGCGCCACCTCGGCCGGGGGCGTGGCCCCGTACGCGTCGGGCCACAGCGCCACCGCCGCGAACCGGGAGCTGTCCACGGCCAGCAACTTCGTCTCGCTGTTCACGTTCACCCGCATGGCCGCCATCGCGTACCGGCCGGACGGGTCCGCGGCGCGCACCGCGTGCAGCAGGCTGGCCGCGGGCAGCGCCTCGACCTGGAGCACCCGGGCCGCGCCGACCTGCACCTCGGCCCGTTCGTGCCAGGCCTGCGCGGCCACGTCCCGAGCCGACAGCGCGAACCCGAGCAGGCCGAACACGACGGTCAGCAGCACCACGACCCAGTGCGTGCCGCCGCCCCGGGCCAGCGTCAGCGCGGCCAGGCCGGTACGCAGCCGCCCGCGGCGCAGCGCCCGTTTGCCCAGCCGCTCGGCGGGCACGCCGATCGCGCGGGCCGCGACCAGGCCCAGGCCCAGCGCGATGCACAGCGGCGCGAGCAGCCCGATGCCGCCCGAGCCGGTGTCCCCGCCCGCCGCGACCTGGTAGCCGGCGACCAGTGCGAGCGCGCCGACCATCGCCTCGACGCCGCCGACGAGGCCGCCGCGGCGGCGCACCCTGGCCCGGCGCAGCAGGCCCAGCACCGGTGTCGTGAGCGCGCGCACCTGCGCGAGCAGCCCGGCCAGCAGCGCGCCGAGCA
This sequence comes from Catellatospora chokoriensis, assembly GCF_011297315.1. Classification (NCBI taxonomy): domain Bacteria; kingdom Bacillati; phylum Actinomycetota; class Actinomycetes; order Micromonosporales; family Micromonosporaceae; genus Catellatospora; species Catellatospora chokoriensis. Next base: position 57,882 of record NZ_JAAOTI010000033.1, on the reverse strand, counting down.
CCGCCACGGCGGTGTACAGCGCCGACGCCGGGTTCAGGTACACCGGCGGCGAGCCGGGCAGCGCGACCGTCGCCAGCAGCGCGGTCGCCGCGTACCCGAGCAGGTAGCCGGGGATCACGGCGAGCAGCACCGGCACCGACGTCTCGGCGGTGGCCAGCCACCACCGGGTGCGGGCGGGCACGCCGCGCAGCGCGGTCAGGCCCAGCTCGCCGCGCCGCTGCTCGACCCCGCCGGCCACCGCGATGAACAGCACCAGCCAGCACAGCATCACCAGCGGCACGGCCGCCAGCAGCAGGCTCGACGCCAGCTGCGACTCGCCGTCCTTGATCCGGGCGATGAGCTTGCTCAGTTCGCTGTCGACGCCGAAACCGCCCGCGTCCAGCTCGGACTCGGCGTCGCCCAGGTCGTCGCGCAGCCGGTCCATGTCGTCGAACGCCGCAGGGGTGACCAGGAGGTCCACCATGCGCATCCGGCTGCCCTCGACGGCCGCCACGGTGCGCTCGGTGGCGAACGCTGCGGGCTGGTCGAGGCCGGTGAGGATCTCTCGATCACCCCAGTACGGGTCGTCGAACCGGACCGGGGCGTAGAAGCCGACGACGGTGAGGCGCACCGGGGACCTCTCCTCCTCGTCCCGCGATCCGGTCGGCGGCGTCTGGAACGCCAGGTCCTGCCCGGGCGCCACGGCGAGGTCGCGGCCGGCGTCCTCGCGCAGCACGACCTCGCGCTCGCCGGTGGCACACCGGCCCCGGACGATCACCAGGTGCTCGCAGATCCCGGTCCGGGTGGCCAGGAACATGTTCTGCGCCTTCTCCTCGCCCTCCGCGTTCTTCTCGCCCTGCGCGCCGGTGACGACGACCTGCGCCGAGGTGCCACTGAGCGTGATCATCCCGGGCACGTACGGGCGCAGCGGCTGGTCGCCGCCGCGCGGGTCGTCCGAGGTCTGCGCGGTGACCACCCGCTCGTCCACACTGGCCGCCGCGACCTCCACCCCGCGCAGCGACTCGGCGGCCGCGTCCTGGTAGAGCGGTCCCGCGGCGGCGGCGGCCGCGGCCAGTGCCGTCAGCAGCAGCGTGATGACCGCCAGCCCGCGCCGGGCCCGCACCATCGCCCACAGCAGCGCCGTCATCGCTGTCCCTCCTGACTGCCGGGGCGACCGGTGGTGGCCCGGGCCAGCGAACGTCCGGCCGTGAGGGCGGCCGCGAGCAGCACCGCGGTGGCCGCGACGACCGCCGCCGCGACGACCGCCAGACCCGGTCCCGGCGGCGCGAGGCCCCCGCTGGCGGTCAGCATCTGCCGGGCCGGGCCGCTGACGGCCCAGGCCGCGGTGGCGGTCAGCGCGCCCACCGGGGCCGCGATTCCGATCATGGCGAGGTTGCCGAGGCGGCCCGCGCGGGCGGCCGCACCGGCGGGCAGTCCCTGCATCCGCAGCGCGGCCAGCTCGGCCGACCGGTTCCGGCGGTCTGTCGCCGCGAGCACGAGCACGGCCAGCGCCACCAGCAGCACGCTGAGCACCGCCGCCGCCAGGTGCAGCCGCAACGCCAGCCCGGCGCCCTGCTCGCGGTAACGGTCGATGCGCTCCGGCACGGCCTCGTCGCGCACCGGCACCAGGCCGGCCGCGCGCAACCGGTCCACGGCGTCGGCCGGGGCGGCGTCGTTCAGCCATACCTGCAGCTGGATGGCGTTGTCCCGGCTGCCGCTGAGCCGGTCGGCGGTCTGCAGGTCGAACAGTGCCCCGGCGGTGCTCGCGCCCGGCAGCACCGGCGACACCCAGCGCAGGTCCACCGGCCGCGGCAGCGCCTGCAGCGGCTCGATCTCGGACAGCTCACCGGTGTGCGCCAGCCACGGCGGCCCGGCCGCGACCACCGGCAGCGGCACGGGCGCGTCGGAGACGTACACCCTGTTGTCGGTGCTGATCTGGCGCGGATCGCTGGGCACGTAGCGCATGCTCACCGCGTCGTCGGCGTTGAGCACCGTGACCTCGCGCTCGGCGCCCAGTTCGGGCCGCCACCGCGAGGCCGCGCCGATGGCCCGCCCCTCCAGCAGGGTGCGGTCCGGGCCGAGCTGGCGCAGCCCGTGCAGCCAGAAGCCGTCGGGCGAGACGGGGAAGCTCAGCCAGAACAGCCGGCAGCCGGGCGCGACCGCGCACGCCGGCAGGTCCAGCCGGTACTGCCGGCGGCCGGCGCCGTCCGCGATCTCGACCATGCCGGTGACCGGCGCCCCGTCCGGCCCGACCAGGGCGACGGTCAGCCGCATGGGCCCGTCGAAGTCATCGGTGGTGCGCACGTCCAACTCCAGTCCGCCGCCGGCCACCAGCACGGGGTCGCCCGCGGGGGCGCGCAGCAGGCGTGCGGTGTCGGCCGCGGACACGGTCGCGCCGTCGGGCCACAGCGCCACGGCGGCCAGCCGCGTGCTGTCCACCCCCAGCAGGGTCAGGTCCGGGTCGTCCTGGCGGGTCACCGCCATGGCCCAGGCCCCCGCCGGGTCGGCCTTGGCGACCGCGGTCAGCAGCGCGGTACGCGACTGCGCGTAGACGGTCAGCGCCCGCGGCGCGCCGAGCGACAGCTCGGCCCGTTCCCGGGCCGCGCCCGCGGCCACGTCCCACGCGCTCACCGTGTACCCGACCAGGGCCACCGCGACGACGGTCAGCGCGACCAGGCGGTCCGCGCCGGGACGGCGGGCCACCTGGAGCGCGGCCAGCCCGTGCGCGAGGCGACCGCGGTGCAGCCGGGACGCGCCGAACCGGGTGGCCGCGGAGCGCACCACCCGGGCGGTGAGCAGGCCGACCACGATCGCGAGCAGCAGCGGGGCGAGCAGCGGCAGCCCGCCCTCCTGGCTGTCGGAGGCGTACGACTGCCCGATCGCGGCCAGCGCGACGACCGCCACGGCCAGCTCGACCAGCCCGACGCGCCGCCGCCGCCGGGTCGGCACCTGCCGCAGCCCCTCCATGAGCGAGCCGGAGAACACCCGGCGCTCGGCGACCGCCGCGCTGATCATCACGACGAGCAGCGTGCCGACTGCTGCCAGCAGTCCCCCTTGGTCGAGCACGACGTCCTGGGCCCGCGCGAACGTCGCCCAGGTCAGCAGGCGCACCAGCAGCCAGCCGAGCAGCACCCCGAACGGCGCGGCGACCAGCAGCACGAGTGCGGTCGGGCCCAGCGCGAGCAGCGCCCGGTGCCGTGGCGGCACCCCGCGCAGCAGGCCCAGCGCCAGCTCGCCGCGCCGCTCCGACGCGGTGTAGCCGATCGCCATCAGCAGCACGAACCAGCACACGACCAGCAGCTGCACCGCGCCGAGCGGGGCGGCCAGGCGCAGCACCTCCCGGGTGTCCTCGATCCGCTGCAGCAGCCGGGGCAGCCCGTTGTCGATCCGCACCCCGACCAGGCCCATGCCGGGCTTGACGACCTCGGTCAGCCCGTCGAGGTTGCCGGACGTGAAGGTCTCGTCCCCGGCGATCATGTCCACGGTCGCGATCAGGGTGCTCGCGTCGAGCGCCGCCACCGTCGGCGCGGCCACGAACAGCGGGTTGCCCGCCCGCTGCGGCCGCGGTGTGAAGTCGGCCCGCCCGGCCCAGTACGGGTCGCCGCCGGCCAGCGGCCCCGCGGGGTCGTACACGGCGACCACGCGCAGCGTCACCGGCGCGGGGGCCCGGTTGGCCTGGTAGGCGAACTCGCCGCCGGTGCTCACGCCGAGCCGCTGCGCGGTGGGTTCGCTGATCGCCACCTCGCCCGCGGCGGCCGGGCAGGTCCCGGCGGTGAGCACCAGGTGCTCGCACACGTCCGCACGCATGGACAGCGGGGCGTCGACCGGCGACACGCCGGGCACCCGCCCGTCCGCGTGCACCCCGACGACCTCGGTCAGCCCGCTGCCGTCGGTGCGCTCGGCGACCTGGCCGCGCAGGCTGTCGAGCTGCGAGGTGTACCCGTTGGCCGCCGCGATCTCGGCGGTGAAGGTGATGGCGCGCTCGGCCGCGGTGGCCGCGCGCAGTTCGGCGGCGACCACGGCGCGATCGGCGGCGGAGGCGTAGAGCGGAGCCGCGGTGCCGGCGGCGACCGCCAGCACGGCCAGCACCGCCAGGGTCACGACCTGGCTGCGGCGGCTGGCCAGCACGCCGAGCACCAAGCGGAGCATGGGTTACCTCTTCGGGGGGTCCGGCTGCCGGAACGGCGCGGGGAGCGCTTCCACGGTCGGCGAAAGGTGGGCTCGGACGGCCGTCAGGCCCGGACCAGCTCGGCAGCGCCGTCGAGCAGGTGAAGTTCGGCGTCGCAGGCCGCGGCCGCCTCCAGGTCGTGGGTGGCCAGCACGACGCAGGCCCCCCGGTCGGCCTCGGCGCGCAACAGGTCGAGCACCCGGGCGCGGTTGGCGGCGTCCAGCTCGCTGGTGACCTCGTCGGCCAGCAGGATCGCGCCGGACAGAGCCAGGCCGCGGGCGATCGCCGTACGCTGCTGCTGGCCGCCGGACAGCTCCTCGACCAGCTGCCCGGCCTGCGCGGACAGGCCCACGTGCTCCAGCGACTCGGCCGTCGCGCGGCGGGCGTCCTCCGGGGAGAACCCGTTGGCCACCAGCACGACCTGCACGTTCTCGCCCGCGGTGAGGATGGTGGCGAGGCCGTTGTCCTGCGGGATCAGCACCACCCGCCGGGACACCGCGTCGTCGCGGTCGCGCAGCGCCAGGCCGTCCACCGCCACCGCGCCGCTGACCGGGCGCAGCACGCCCGCCATGGCGCGCAGCAGCGTGGTCTTGCCCGCGCCGGACGGCCCGGTCACCGCGAGCATGCGGCCCGCCTGTGCCGTCACGGACACGTCACGCAGCACCGGCGCTCCGGCGGCGTACTCCACCGTCACGCGGTCCACTACCAGCGACGACGACATCGCCGCGCTCCCCTCGCCGAATCGGGTCAAACGCACCCTCGCGGCTACCGGAGATCGCTCTCTCAGCGAGAGGCGGCCCTGGAGATCGTCAAGAGTCCGGTAGTAGTCACGCCCAGCATGGAGATCCGGTTGTCACCGCCCCTTACCCATTCCACATCCCGAGAGAAACTTTCACCTCGGTCTCGGTCAGAGGCCGAGGGCGGCGCGGGCGTACGGGAGGTCGGCGGGGCCGGTGAAGCGGAGGGCGGACAGGCCGGCCACGCGGGCGCCGCGGATGTTGCGGTCCGTGTCGTCGAGGAACAGGCAGCGGTCGGCGGGCGTCTGCAGGGCCAGGCAGGCGGCCTTGAAGAACTCCTTCGACGGCTTGTGCACGCCCAGCTCCGCCGAGGAGACGACCGCGTCGAAGTCGTCCTTGAGGCCGAACAGCGCCAGGTCGTCGTGCAGGTCGTCGGTGGCGTTGGTGGCCAGGCCGACCTTGCGGCCGGACGAGCGCACCTCGCGGACGAACGCCAGCACGGTCTCGTCGACGTAGCCGCGGTAGGCGTCCCACTCGGTCAGCGCCGCCGCGGAGGCTCCGGTGTGCGCGGCGATCTCGTCCAGCCACTGCTGCCGGGTCCAGTGACCGGTGACGGCCGGCAGCTGGCGGTGCCACTCCAGCCCGGACTCCAGCAGCTTCGCGGGCGCGACGCCGTGCCGGGCCTCGAAGTCGCCGTACGCCGACGCGTCGAAGTGGCGCAGCACGCCGTCGAAGTCGATCAGCAGGGCCTCGGCCGGCCGGCGCCTCATGCGGACTCGCCTTTCAGACGCTGGCTGATCACCTCGGTCACACCGTTGCGCATGGTCACGCCGTACAGGGCGTCGGCGACCTCCATGGTGCGCTTCTGGTGCGTGATGATGATCAGCTGGCTGCGCGAGCGCAGCTCCTGGAACAGGGTGATCAGGCGGCCGAGGTTGACGTCGTCGAGCGCCGCCTCCACCTCGTCCATGATGTAGAAGGGACTCGGGCGGGCGCGGAAGATCGCGCACAGCATCGCCACCGCGGTCAGCGAGCGCTCGCCACCCGACAGCAGCGACAGCCGCTTGATCTTCTTGCCCGGCGGGCGCGCCTCGACCTCGACGCCGGTGGTGAGCATGTTGTCCGGGTCGGTCAGCACGAGCCGGCCCTCGCCACCCGGGAACAGGATCGGGAAGACCACCTGGAACTCGCGCGCGGTGTCCTCGAACGCGGTCGCGAACACCTCCAGGATGCGGTCGTCCACATCCTTGACCACGGTGAGCAGGTCCTTGCGCGTCGCCTTGAGGTCTTCGAGCTGGTCGGAGAGGAACTTGTAGCGCTCCTCCAGCGCCGCGAACTCCTCCAGCGCCAGCGGGTTGACCTTTCCGAGCAGGCCCAGGTCGCGCTCGGCCTTGGCGGCGCGCTTCTCCTGGATGGCCCGGTCGTAGGGCTCCGGCTCGGCGAAGTCGGTGGAGCCGAGCAGGACCACCGGCACCGGGACCTCGGGGCCGTACTCCCCGAGCAGGGTCTCCACGTCGAGCGAGAACTCCTCGGCGGCGCGGGTCTCCAGCTGCTCGATGCGCATGCGCTGCTCGGCGCGCGCCACCTCGTCGCGGTGCACCTCGGAGGTGAGCCGGTTCAGGTCGTCGCCGAGCCGCTTGGCGCCGTTGCGTACCTGGGCCAGCTCGGCCTCCCGGGCCGTACGCGCCTCGGCGATGGTGTCCCGGCGTTCCGCGGCCTCCTCCAGTGCCACGGTGAGCCTGGTCAGCACCTCGCGGGTGCCGGATTCGACGGCCTTGGCGACGGCCGCGCCACGCTCGCGGGCGGCCCTGCGGGCGGCGGCCCGCTCCCGGGCGGCGCGCTCGGCGGCGGCCTGGCGCAGCAGCGAGTCGGCACGGCCCGCGATCTGCGAGACGCGCTCCTCGGCGGTGCGCACCGCCAGGCGCACCTCGACCTCGTTCTGGCGGGCCTGCGGCACCAGCGCGGCGAGCTGGTCGCGCTCGGCGGTGGACGGGTCCTCGTCGACCGGCACGGACTCCGCCGCCATCAGCCGCTCTTCGAGCTCGGCCAGGTGCACGAGGTCCTGCTCGCGGGCGGCGACGGCCTTGTCCCGGGAGGCGGCCAGGCGCTGCGCCTCGGCCTGCGCGGAGCGGGCGGCGGCGCTGACCTCGGCCAGGCGGCGGGCGGCGGCGTTGCGCTCGCCCTCGGCGGCGCGCTTGGCGGCGGCGGCCGCGTCCACCTCCGCCTTGCGCCCGGTCGCGATCTCGCGGGTCTCGGCGATCTCCGCGCGCAGCACGGCGATCGACTCCTCGGCCGCGGCGCGCTTGGCCCGGGCCTCGTCGACGGCCGCCTGCACCTCGATGTAGCTGGGGGCCTTCGCCGAGCCGCCGGCCCCGGAGAACGCGCCGACCAGGTCGCCCTCGGCGGTCACCGCGCGCAGCGCCGGGTGCGCGGCGACCAGCGCCGACGCGGCCCGCAGGTCGGCGACGAGCACCACGTCGCGCAGCGCGCTGGTGATCGCGGGGCGGATGGTGTCGGCGCAGCGCACCACGTCGAGCACCCAGCGCGCGCCGGGCGGCAGCGCCACGTCGGGCCGCGACTGCGGGGTGGGCGTGCCGATCAGCAGCGCGGCCCGGCCCGCGTCCTGGATCTTGAGCAGCCGCATCGCCTCGGCCGCCTCGTCGACGCCGGACACCGCGACCGCGTCGGCCAGCGCGCCCAGCGCGGCGGCCAGCGCCGCCTCGCAGCCGGGCTCGACGGCCAGCAGCGACGCGACGCTGCCCAGCAGGCCGGGCACTTCGCCGCCGCGGGCCAGCAGCGCGCCCGCGCCGTCCTTGCGGTTGAGACCGAGCGCGAGCGCCTCCTCGCGGGCCTTCCAGCCGGTGGCCTCCTTCTCGGCGGCGCGCTCGGCGTCGGACGCGCGCTTGACCGCGGCGTTGGCCTCGTCGTATGCGGCGACCGCGACGGCGTGGGCGGTGTCCAGGTCGGCGTTGTCCCGGTCGGCGTCGGAGGTCTGCTCGGCGACCGCGTCGACCTGCTCCTGGGCGGCCTCGGCGCGCATCGCGGCGTCGCCGTACGCCGTGGACAGGCGCTCGATCTCCTCCGAGGCGGTCGCGGTGCGCGTACGCGCCGCGTTGACCTGCCCGGACAGCTTGGCCATGCCCTCGCGCCGGTCCGCGATCGCCTTCACCGCGGCGACCAGGGCCCGCTCGGCTCCGGCGAGCTGGCGCTCCAGCTCCTGGCGGCGCTCGACGGCCTCGGCCAGGCGCACCTGGTCCTCGGTCAGCGCCTCGCGCAGCGCCTCCTCCTGCTCGCGTACCGCCTCGGCCTCGGCCTCCAGCCGGTCGGGGTCGCGGCCGGACCGCTCGTCCTCGGTCGGCGCGGCCAGGTGGCGGTGCCGCTCGGCGGCCAGCTGGGCGGTGGAGCGGAAGCGCTCCTGCAGCGCGGACAGCTGATACCAGACGTCCTGGGCCTGGGTCAGCGCGGGCGCGTCGGCGGCGTGCGCCGACTCCAGCGCCGACAGCCGCAGCTGGACCTGCTCGTACTCCTCCTCGACCAGCTCGCGCCGGGTGCGCAGGGCCGCCTCGTCGGCGACCTCCTTGTCCAGGGTCGTGCGCAGCGTGAACAGGTCGTCGGCGAGCAGCCGCAGCCGGGCGTCGCGCAGGTCGGACTGGATCGTCGCGGCGCGGCGGGCCACCTCGGCCTGCCGGCCCAGCGGCTTGAGCTGGCGGCGCAGCTCGTCGGTGAGGTCGGTGACGCGGTTCAGGTTGGCCTGCATCGCGTCCAGCTTGCGCAGCGCCTTCTCCTTGCGCTTGCGGTGCTTCAGGACGCCCGCGGCCTCCTCGATGAACGCGCGCCGGTCCTCGGGCTTGGCGTGCAGCACGGCGTCGAGCTGGCCCTGGCCGACGATGACGTGCATCTCGCGGCCGATGCCGGAGTCGGAGAGCAGTTCCTGGATGTCCATCAGCCGGCACGCGTCGCCGTTGATCTCGTACTCGCTCTCGCCGGAGCGGAACATCCGGCGGGTGATCGAGACCTCGGTGTAGTCGATCGGCAGCGCGCCGTCGGCGTTGTCGATGGTCAGGGTGACCTCGGCGCGGCCCAGCGGCTGGCGGCCGGACGTGCCCGCGAAGATCACGTCTTCCATCTTGCCGCCGCGCAGCGCCTTGGCGCCCTGCTCCCCGAGCACCCAGGAGATCGCGTCCACCACGTTGGACTTGCCGGAGCCGTTGGGGCCCACCACACAGGTGATGCCCGGCTCCAGCCGCAGCGTGGTCGCGGAGGCGAAGGACTTGAAGCCCTTCACCGTCAGGCTCTTGAGGTGCACGGCGCTCCGAAAATGATCATCAGCGATCCCGCCGGTCGGCGGGTGGCACATGCTATCGGGTCAAAGCTGCAGGGTACCCGGCGAGGAGATCGGCCCTCCGGACGCGCCACCGTTGCCGCCGCTGTCGTATGCCCTACGCTGCCCGACGGTTAAACCGCCCCGGGCGTGAAAACAGCCCGGCGCACAAAAAGAAGCGCGCCGCCACAGGAGTGGAGGCGCGCATAAGGACTGGTGCACTGTGGCGACCCGCGTCAAGCGGTCGGCCACGGTCCCGCTGACGCGGGAATCGCTCAGGTGAGAGCCGGTTCGGCGATGCGGAAGAAGTCGTCGGCCTCGGCAGCAGCAGCCGCCAGCCGATCGTTCTCCGCACGCAACCGGGTTACCTCGAACTCCAGTGCCCGCACCGTGGCACGCAACCGGGTGACCTCGTCGAGCATACGCCGATCAGGCGCAGCGGTGACGTGGCCATAGAGGGCCTTCGCCATATCGTCTCCTTGTGAAGCGCTGCCGGTTCGCCGGCCAAACGCGCGCCCAGTTATTCGCGGCTCCCGGCCCGTGCCATCCGGAATGTTTCTCCGGATATGGCTGGCGAGCGCGGTCGGGCGCGACTGGCGACGTATCCATACTCCGCCGATACGACGGTCACGTCAAGTTGCCCTGCGCCACACATCGCGGAAGGTGTCGAGAGGGGACAAACCGTCCCGGCTTGCTAGCGTCAGGCGGTGGCACCTCGTGGCCGTTACGCCGGCCGGCATCGTGCGCCTCTGCGGTGGTGGCCCGCGCTCGTCGGCTCGGGTGCGCTGGTCGCCGCCCTGCTCGGCGTCGCGCTGACCCTGGACGGACCGGTCGTCAGCTCCGCCGCGCCCGGCTCGGCCGCCACCGCGGGCACCGGCCATGTCACCGGTACGGGTGACACCACGGTCTCCCTTTCCGGTGACACTCCGTCATCGCGGATCACCCCGCCGGGGTCGCGGACCGCGCCCGCCGCGGCGCGGGCCCCGGGGCCGGGCGCGCTCACCGCGAGCCCTCCCGCCGCCGCGCGGGCTGCCGCCGCCCCGGGCACCAGCCCCGAGAGCGACCGGATAACCGTCCTGGAGGACCAGGTCGCCATCCTGATCAACCGGGAGCGGGAGCGGGCGGGCTGCCACCGGATGCGCACCGACGAGCGCATGAGCGTCGCGGCCCGTCGGCACAGCGCGGACATGGCCCGCCTCGACTACTTCAGCCACACCGGGCGCAACGGCAGCAGCTTCGTCGACCGTCTGGAGGACGCCGGTTACCCGCGCCGGCACGCGGCCGGCGAGAACATCGCCTACGGCTTCTCGACCGCCGAGTCCGTCGTCGAAGCCTGGATGGCCAGCACCGGGCACCGCAACAACATCCTGAACTGCGACGCGCTGGCAACCGGGGTGGGGCTGTCCTACCAGGGGCGCACGGCGTACTGGACGCAGGAGTTCGGCCGCGAATAGCGGCGCACAGGGAGTTCGGCCGCGAGTAGCGGCGCACAGGGAGTTCGGCCGCGAATAGTGGGCGGGCCGGGTCGGTCGGCTAGCCGACAGTCACCTCCGGGTAGTCGCGGCGCACCGATATCGGTCGTTGTACGAGCGTGACCCCCCTGCTGCCACTTCCCGCACACCCCCAGCTGAACCCGGAGCTGTGGGCGACGATCGAGGCTGCCGGCGTCGGCGCCACCGTCCTGCTCAACATCGACGCCGGGCCCGGCAGCGGGCTCGACCCGACCTGGACCGCGGCCACCACACGGCTGGTCCGCGCCGGGGCCTGCCTGCTCGGCTACGTCGACCTGGCCTTCGGTGCCCGCCCGACCGAGCAGGTGCGGGCCGAACTCGGCCGCTGGGCCGGCTACCCGGTCCGGGGCGTCTTCTTCGACCAGGCGCCGACCAGCCCGTACTCGATCGGCCCGGTCGCCGTCGCGGTGCGCGCGGCCCGCCGCATCGGGTTCGACACCCTGCTGGTGAACCCGGGCCGTCCCACGGACTCGATCTACCGGGGCCTGGGCGCGGTGCTGTGCACCTACGAGGGCCCGTGGGACCGCTACCGGCACGGCACCGAGTCCGGCGTCCGGCCCGGTGACGCGCACCTGGTGCACTCGGTCCCGCTGGAGCAGATCGCGGCCTGCCACGAGCTGATGCGCGGCCGCGGCGCACGGTTCGGCCTGGCCACCCACGAGGCCTCCATCCACGGCGCGTCCGCGGTCGTGCCGGTGCCGGTGTAGCCGTGCGGGTCGCCGGAATACGCGTGCCGGTCAGCGCGCTGGTCGTGCTGGGCTGCGTCGCCTGTGCCACGCCGGCCCGGCCGTCGCACTGGTACGACGCCCCGCCGCCGGCCGCGCTGCCCGAGCAGCTGCGCTGGCAGTGGTCGCTGGCCGCGCCGCCGCAGTCGACCGCGGCCGACGTGTACGTGCTGGACGGGTTCACCACCGCCGCGTCCACCGTCGAGGACCTGCACCGGGCCCGCCGCCGGGCGGTCTGCTACCTGCCGCTGGCCGCCGTGGAGCACGACCGGCCCGACGCCGCGCGCTTCCCCGCCGAGATGACCGACCCGGCCGGGCGGGTGCGCTGGGACGCGCCCGAGGCCGAGCTGCGCACCCGGATCACGCCGATCCTCACCGACCGGCTGCGGCTGTGCCGGGACAAGGGCTTCGACGCCGCGGCGCTGGACCAGCTGGCCGGGGCGCCGCGCAGCGTCGTCGACGACCTGGTCACCCAGGCCCACCGGATGTCCCTGCCGGTCGGCCTCCTCGACGCCGTGCACGCCGACGCCGACCTCACCGTGCCCGGCTCCCCCGACCGCCCGCCGGGCTGACCGTCAGGCCCGGCCCACCGTGCGCGGGCGGGGCTGGCAGCGCGGGCACGAGTACGACGAGCGGTTCATGAACTGCTCGCGCCGGATCGGCGACCCGCACCGCGAGCACGGCTCGCCCTCGCGGCCGTACGCGTTGAGCGAGCGGTCGAAGTAGCCGGACTCGCCGTTGACGTTGACGTACAGCGCGTCGAACGTGGTGCCGCCGACCTCGATCGCCTCGCCGAGCACGTCGCGCACGTGGCCGAGCAGCCGCGCCGCGGCCGGCTTGGTCAGCTCGTCGCTGGGCCGCTCGCCGTGCAGCTTGGCCCGCCACAGCGCCTCGTCGGCGTAGATGTTGCCGACCCCCGAGATCAGCGTCTGGTCGAGCAGCGCCCGCTTGACCGCGGTGCGTCTGCGCCGCAGCGCGGCCAGGAAATCCGCCTCGACGAAGGCTTCGTCCATCGGGTCGAGCGCGATGTGCGCGATCTCCGCGGGCAGCGTCGCGCCGCCGGGTGAGACCGCCAGCCCGCCGAAGGTGCGCTGGTCGACGAAGCGCAGCTGCGGGCCGCCGTCGGTGAAGTCGAACCGGATGTGCAGGTGCTTCTCCTCCGCCGCCTCGGCGGGCTGCACCAGCAGCTGGCCCGACATGCCGAGGTGGCCGACGACCGCGTCGCCGCTGTCCAGCGGCAGCCACAGGTACTTGCCCCGGCGGCGGGCCTCGGTGATCGTGCGCCCGGCCAGCACGTCCGCGAAGTCCTGCGCCCCGGCCGGGTGGCGGCGCACGGCACGGGGGTGCCGCACCTCCACGGTGGCGATGGTGCGGCCGACCACCCAGCGGGCCAGCCCGCTGCGGACCGTCTCGACCTCGGGCAACTCCGGCATGGCTCCAGCCTCCCTCGCCGGCCGCGCGGGCGGCCCGGCCACACGGTGATCGGAAACGCGCCGGGCCGGAGCCCGGGCGCACTCCACATCATGAACAACACCACCGACGTTCCCGCCGACACCCGAGCCCCTCGGGCGGGCGGTGGGCGGCGCCGTCAGGCCTCGCGGGCCTCCGGGTGGGAGGTGTCCACGGCCCGGTGCGACAGCACCTGCCAGGCGTCCTCCGCGGCACGCTGCTCGGCGTCCTTCTTGGTGCGGCCGGTCACGCCGCCGAACCGCTCGCCGCCGACGACCGCCCAGGCGGTGAACATCTTGGCGTGGTCGGGGCCCTGCTCCTCGATGGCGTACTCGGGCACGCCCCAGCCGTGCGCGGAGGTCAGCTCCTGCAGGCTCGTCTTCCAGTCCAGCGACGCGCCCCGGCGCGCGGACTCCGCCATCAGCGGGTCGAACAGCGCGCGGACCACCTCGGCGGCCTTCTCCATGCCGTGCTCGAGGTAGATCGCGCCCAGCAGCGCTTCGAGCGTGTCGGCGAGGATCGACTCCTTGTCGCGCCCGCCGGTGGTCTCCTCGCCCTTGCCCAGCAGCAGGTGCTGGCCGATGCCGGCGGTGCCGAGGGAACGGGCCACCCCGGCCAGGGCGCGCGAGTTGACCACGCTGGCCCGCAGCTTCGCCAGCCGGCCCTCGGGCAGGTCGGGGTGCGCCTGGTAGAGCGAGGCGGTGATGACGACGCCCAGCACGGCGTCGCCGAGGAACTCCAGCCGCTCGTTGGTGGGCAGGCCGCCGTGCTCGTACGCGTACGAGCGGTGGGTCAGCGCCCGCTCAAGCAGCTCGGGCTCCAGCGTCACGCCGAAGGCCGCCGCGAGATCGGACGCGGCGAGCTGCGCGGACCGCTCGGCGGCACGCGTGTCCTGCGACGGCTTCGAGGCCATCAGTCACTCCCCTCCCGGCGGCTGAGGGGCAGCACAGGTACGGCGACGTCGCCGGCTGGCGAGAACCAGCCGGCGACGTGACGTTTCACAGCTTCCCGGATGCACCGGGATCGCCTGAGACTCAGACCTCGAGAACCTGGCGGCCGTTGTAGGTGCCGCACACGCTGCACGCGGCGTGCGGCAGCTTGGCCGACTTGCACTGCGGGCAGGCCACGGTCGCGACCGCGGTCGCCTTCCACTGCGCCCGGCGGTGACGGGTGTTGCTGCGCGACATCTTGCGCTTCGGGACTGCCACTGTCTTACTCCTCAGTAGTAGTCGGCGGTCGCCGACCATTATCTCGGTACGGCCGCAGCCGTCGTACCCGGGTCTCGGCACCCGCCGCGGTGAACGCGGCGGGCAAACAGCCGATCTAGGGCGCCGGCTCAGCCGGCTCGTCCGGCCCTGAAGAGCCGGTCAGCTTGCTCAACTTCGCCCAGCGCGGGTCGAGCTGCTCGTGGGTGTGACCCTCGGGCAGGTCGTCCCAGCGCACCCCGCAATCGGGGCACAACCCTGGGCAGTCCTCTCGGCACAGCGGATTGACCGGCAGCTCCAGCACCACCGCGTCCCGCAGCGCCGGCTCAAGGTCGATCATGTCGTCCTGGAGCCGGCCCACCTCGTGCTCGTCCGTGGTCTCGTCCGTGGCGCTGTCCGCGTACGCGAAGAGCTCCTGGATGTTCACGGTCAGCGACTCGCCGATGTCGGCGAGGCACCGGCCGCATTCGCCGGTCACCTCGCCGGAGACGGTCCCGGAGACGAGCACGCCCTCCGACACCGATTCCAGCCGCAGGTCGAGCGTCAGGTCCGCACCCTCGGGCACGCCGATCAGCTGGAGACCCAGCTCCGCCGGCGCCGGCACCACCCGCTGGATGGTACGCATCGACCCCGCGCCTCGCGGCAGGTCCCGAGTGTCGAGGACGAGCGGAGCGCGCGGGTCGAGGTGTTTCGTCGAGTGTGCAGGCATGAGCTTTCACTGAGCAGGTAGATGGAGGCCGTTATCGCAGGCCGACGTAGAAGATTACCTGAAGCGGCAGGCCCGCGTCGAACCGACTCCGGCATGCGGAGCCCGCTACGCGGCCTTGATCGGTGTCATCCTTCGCCGCGCCACGGATGACACCGAGCGGCCGCCCCGACGGGCTCCGGTCAGAACGGCAGCGGGCGGTCGTCGTCGCCGGGGACGAACGAGCCGATCTCCCGCAGCGCGTGCATCTTGTCCCGGCCACGCTCGATGGAGGCCAGGGCGCGCGTCAGGAACTGCTCGAAGTTGCCCAGCGCGGTGTCGACGTACTCGTCGACCTCCTCGCGCAGGCGCTGCGCCTCGGCACGGGCCTCGCCGACGATGCGCGAGCCCTCGTGCTCGGCCGAGACCGTGATCTCGTTCACCGAGACGAGCCGGGCGTGTTCCTGCTCACCCTCGTGGATGATGCGGTCCGCCTCGCGCCGACCGGAGTCGAGGATCTTGTCCCGCTCCTCCAGCAGGGCGGCGGAGCGCCGCAGCTCGCCGGGCAACTCTGCCCGGAGCTGGTCCAGCGCGCCGATCAGCTCACCGCGGTCGACCATGCAGTTACGCGACATCGGCACCGATCGCGCGGCTTCCACCAGGGCGATGATGTCGTCAATACGGTCGAGTGGGTCCACCGACGGTCACTCCTTGTCCAGCGTTGTTGTCCACACCATGATGCGTCCCCCGTCCACCCTCACGGCAGACCGGGGACCCCTGCGGCGCGTCGCCGCGACGGACCTGCGGTTCAGGCGGTTCCGACGTCCCGGAACTTCTCCAGCAGACGCCGTTCGACCAGCTCGGGAACGAAGGAGGAGACCTCGCCGCCCCACTTGGCGATCTCCTTGACGAGGCTGGAGGCCACGAACGAGTACAGCGGGTTGGTCGGCATGAACAGGGTCTCCACCCCGGACAGGCCGATGTTCATCTGCGCCATCTGCAGCTCGTAGTCGAAGTCGCTGACCGCGCGGATGCCCTTGACCACGACCTGGGCGTCGTTGTCCCGGCAGTAGTCGACCAGCAGTCCCCGGAACGACTCGATCCGCACGTTGGGCAGGTTCTTGGTGACCTCGCGCAGGATCTCGATGCGCTCCTCGACGGAGAACAGGCCCTGCTTGCTCTGGTTCACCAGCACCGCGACGATCACCTCGTCGAACAGCCGCGCTGAGCGATCGATGATGTCCAGATGCCCCCGGGTGACCGGGTCGAAAGACCCGGGACAGACCGCACGCCTCACTAGCTGCTCACCCTTCCGGTAAGACCGCTCCGCCACTCTGCGCAACGGCGCGACCGTACCAAAGGGCGGTCTCCCCGTAACGGCGGCCGCGTTCACCAGTGACACCCTGCACCCAGGCGGGTTCCGGGGACCGGCTGGAGCGCTCCACGACCAGCACCGCGTCGTCGGCGAGCCAGCCGTGGCCGGCGAGCCCGGCCAGCACCGCGGTGAGGTCCTCCTCACCCAGCGCGTACGGCGGATCCGCGAAGACGATGTCGTAGGCCCCGTCGGCCGGCCCACCGGCCAGCACCGTCGTCGCCTTGGCGGCGGCCACCCGGGCCGCGGCGCCCGCGCCGAGCGCGGCGATGTTCTCCCGGATCACCCGGACGGCCTTGGCGTCGGACTCCACCAGCAGCACATGCGCCGCCCCGCGGGACAGCGCCTCCAGGCCCACCGCGCCCGAGCCGGCGAACAGGTCCAGCACCCGCGCGCCGGACAGGTCCGTCATGGCCTCCAGGGCCGAGAACAGCGCCTCGCGCACCCGGTCGGAGGTGGGCCGGGTGTCGCGGCCGGTGGGGGCATGGAGCCGGCGCCCGCCGTACCGGCCGGCCACAATCCTGGTCACGATCTCGACGCTACGGCATCGCGGGCGACCGATCGGGCCACGCCCACGGTGACGGGATCTGAGCTGGGCGATTGCGTAGCGCCACGGTGATCACCGCTGTCACTCAAAGTCGATAACGATTCAGCATCTTTTCACGTTTTGGCTGGACGACGACTTAGTACGCCAACGCGGGCTTCACTAGGGTCAGGCGGTCGCTTCACAGCTTCATCTCCTGTCCCAAACACCCCTATCTGGAGCACGTGTGAAACGTCCCATCTTCCGCCGCCTGCTCGCAGTGACCGGCAGCGTGGCGCTCGGCCTCATGGGCGCGGTGGCCCTGGGCAGCCCGGCGCAGGCGCACCACCCCGAGCTCGAGCCCGTCGCCATCTGCGCGACCGACGGCTGGACCATCAACTGGACCATCGAGAACAGCGAGACCCAGTGGGAGGGCAAGATCACCAAGATCACGCCGTCCCCGACCGGCAGCCTGACCGGCGGCACGCTCGCCGTCGGCAAGACCCTGCCGAAGAAGAACAAGGGCTCCCTGACCGCCGTCCAGAAGGTCGGGCTGGACGTCAAGAAGGTCTCGCTCTACGTCGAGGTGCTCTGGGAAAAGCAGCCCGGCACCCGCGACGACGTGACCGAGAGCCGCACCGTCAGCACGGACCTCAAGCTCAGTGACTGCGCGCTCGGCATCTCCGTGACCGGCAGCGCGTCCTGCGACAACGTGACCGGCAAGTGGAACGTCAAGTGGGCGGTGACGAACCAGTCGCTCGTGGACACCACGGCGTTCGTCATCACCACCGGCGGTGACACCACCGCGGTCCGCTACGGCACCACCTGGCAGAAGCTGGCCAACGAGTCCGACATCGTCGGCCTCAAGGACAAGGACCCGATCGGCGCGGGCAAGACCCGGGAAGCCACCCAGGTCGTGCCCGGCAACGCCAGCGGGGCGCGCCTCAAGGTGAAGCTCGAGTCGGCCACCGACTGGAACAAGAAAGAGGTCTACGCGACCGAGGTCCTGGAGTTCTCCGAGGCCTGTGTCAAGAAGGTCGCCAAGCCCGAGGCGCTCTTTGCCTCGACGTGTGACGTCGTGACGGTCAACCTGACCAACGACGCCGCCGCGACCAAGAACGCCGAGTTCACCATCACCGGCGCGAACGGCTTCAGCAAGACCGTCTCGGTGGAGCCCGGCAAGTCCACCACCGTCGAGGTCCCGAAGGAGTCGGCCACCGGCATCAAGGTGACCGCCGCCGGCATGCCGGACCGGACCTACTCGTGGGCCGACTCGGCCGACTGCCACCCGATCGGCGTCAAGGTCGACAGCACCTGCCTCAACCTTAAGATCACGCTGGACAACCCGGCCAACGGCAAGCAGACCACGATCGTGCTGACCCCGACCAAGGGCGACGCGGTCACCAAGACCCTGGCCCCCGGCACGGTCGAGACGGTCGACTTCCCGCTCGGCGAGGAGAGCAGCCTGTCCGTCGAGGTGACCATCGACGGCAAGAAGTGGGACACCGTGTCGTGGGCCACGCCGAGGGGCTGCGAGACCGTCGAGGGCGAGGTCGTCAGCACCTGCACCGGCCTCACCTTCAACATCGTGAACCCGGAGGACGGCTCGCCCGCGGAGATCGTGCTCGACCCGAGCAACGGCGACGCGGTCAAGTTCACCCTCCAGCCGACCGAGAAGGCGACCAAGGAGTTCACCGCCACCGGTGACACCCTGAGCGTCGACATCACCGTCAACGGCGTGAAGCTCAAGACGGAGACCTGGCAGAAGCCGGAGAAGTGCAACGCTCCGTCGCCGTCCCCCTCCCCGTCGGCCCCGCCGACCCTGCCGAAGACCGGTACCAACGTCACGATCTTCGTGATCTCCGGTCTGCTGCTGGTCGCCGTCGGCTTCGCGGTGTTCATGCTGGCGCGACGTCGCCGGCTGAACATGACCGAGGTCTGACAGCAATAGGCACATGAGAACGGGGCGGGTCCTGACGGACCCGCCCCGTTCTGCGTACCTCCCTTGATCGTCCGACTTGCCAGGCAGACGGTCGAACGGCCGCCCATGATTCGCACAGGTGCCCGGCAAGTCGGACGATCAAGGAGCGCGGTGGCCCGGCGCCTCGGGCGTTCGCGGAGCGCCGGGAGCGGCCTCGCCTGGGCGGGCGTCAGCCCTTCTGGAGGAACTCGGCGCGGTCGGTGTCGACGAGGCGGGCGATCTGGTCGGCCAGCAGCGGATGTGCGGACAGGTCCGGGTCGTCGGCCAGCAGGGCCTCGGCCTCGGCTCGGGCCTCGCCGATCAGGTCGCGGTCGCGCAGCAGGGACAGCAGGCGCAGGTGCGAGCGGCGCCCGGACTGGGCCGCGCCCAGCACGTCGCCCTCGCGGCGCTGCTCCAGGTCGAGTTCGGCGAGCCGGAAACCGTCGAGCGTGGAGGCGACCGCGTCCAGCCGCTCGCGCGCCGGAGTGCCCGCCACAGCCTCGGTGACCAGCAGGCACAGGCCCGGCGCGCTACCCCGGCCGACCCGGCCGCGCAGCTGGTGCAGCTGCGAGACGCCGAACCGGTCGGCGTCGAGGATGACCATCGCGGTGGCGTTGGGCACGTCCACCCCGACCTCGATCACGGTCGTGGCGACCAGCACGTCGAGCTGCCCGGCCGAGAACGCGCGCATGATCGCGTCCTTCTCGTCGGCGGGCAGCTTGCCGTGCAGCACCCCGATCCGCAGGCCGCGCAGCGGGCCCTCGGCCAGCAGCGGGGCGACGTCCAGCACAGCCACCGGCGGGCGGCGCTCGTCCTCGACGGCGTCGTCGGGCGGCGGGGTGTCGTCGTCGGTGGCGCTGTCACCGATGCGCGGGCAGACGACGTACGCCTGATGGCCCTGCTGGACCTCCTCGACCACGCGCCGCCAGGCCCGTTCCAGGAACGCCGGCTTCTCCGCGACCGGCACCACGTGCGAGGCGATCGGCGAGCGCCCGCCGGGCAGCTGCGACAGCGTGGACACCTCCAGGTCGCCGTAGACGGTCATGGCGACAGTGCGCGGGATCGGGGTCGCGGTCATCACCAGCACGTGCGGCGGCTGCTCGGCCTTGGCCCGCAGCGCGTCGCGCTGTTCCACGCCGAAGCGGTGCTGCTCGTCGACGACGACCAGTCCCAGGTCCCGGAAGTCGACTCCCTCGTACAGCAGCGCGTGGGTGCCGATGACCAGCCCGGCGCTGCCGTCGGCGACCTTGGCGAGCACCTTGCGCCGAGCGGCCGCCCCCTGCGAGCCGGTGACCAGCGCGACCTGGGTGCCGTTCGGGTCGCCGTCCAGCTCGTCGGCGCGCCCGGCCGGGCCGAGCATCCGGGTGATGCCCCGGTGGTGCTGGGTCGCCAGCACCTCGGTCGGGGCCAGCAGCGCGGCCTGCCCGCCCGCGTCGACGACCTGCAGCATGGCCCGCAGCGCGACCAGCGTCTTGCCCGCGCCGACCTCGCCCTGCAGCAGCCGGTGCATGGGGTGCGCCACGGCCAGGTCGGCGGCGATCTCCTCGCCGACCGCGAGCTGGCCGTCGGTGAGCGTGAACGGCAGCGTGCCGTCGAATCCGGCCAGCAGGCCGTCGTCGCGGCGCGGCCGGGGCCTGGCGGGCCACGCCGCCGCCTCCCGCTTGCGCCGCACCAGGGTCAGCTGCACCGCGAACGCCTCGTCCCAGGCGAGCCGGCGCTTGGCGATGTACAGCATCTCCTTGGACGACGGGCGGTGGATCTCGCGCAGCGCCGTGTCCAGGTCGAGCAGCTTGCGCTCCGCGCGGATCCGGGACGGCATGGCGTCCGGCGGCATGGTGATCGTGTCCAGCACCACCCGCACGCAGCGGGCGATCACCCAGGTCGGCACGGCGGCGGCGGCCGGATACACCGGGATCAGCGCCCCGGCGAACTCCTCCACCTCGGCGGCCACCTCGCCGTCGGCGGCGCCCTGGTCGAGCAGCACGTACTCCGGGCTGTTGAGCTGGCGGCGGCCGCGGAAGTCGCTGACCTTGCCCGCGAACAGGCCCCAGCGCCCGGGGCGCAGGTCGCGCTCGCGCCAGGCCTGCTGGAAGTACGTCAGCACCAGCTGGCCGCCCGCGCCGTCGCCGACGACGACCTCCAGCATGCTGCCGCGCCGCTGCCGCATCGGCCGGGTGGTGGTGCGCAGCACCTGGGCCAGCACGGTGACCTCTTCGCCGATCTCCAGCGTGCGCATGTCGGTGTGCTCGCCCCGCTGGTCGTACCGCCGGGGCACGTAGAACAGCAGGTCACCGGCCGTGTACAGGTCGAGGTGTGTCTTCAGGGCCTTGGCGGTCTTCTCCCCGACCAGTTTCGACAGGTCGGTGTCCACGTCCGCGGAGGTCATACCTGATCCTCCCGCGGCCCCCTGACATGCCGCCCGCTCATTCGACCCCCACCAGCAGCGGGTAGTGCGGCTGGCCACCGGGGTACGCATGCACCTCGACGAACGGCCAGCGGGTCGCCACGTGCGCGGTCAGCGCCTCGACCAGCCCCTCCGGGGCCTGCGCGCCGGTGAGCAGGGTCACCAGCTCGCCGCCGCTGGCCAGCATGCGGTCCAGCAGCCCGCAGCACACCGTCACCAGGTCGTCCCCGATCAGGTTGACCTCGCCCTCGATCAGCGCGATGACATCTCCCGGGCGGCAGCGACCGGCCACCGTCAGCGCCTCCCGGCTGGCCGTGGTGACCTCCGCCGAGCGGCACGCGCCGGCCGCCTCGGCCATCGCGATCACGTCGTCCTCGAACCGGCGGGCGTGGTCGCGCACCGCCAGCGCGGCCAGGGCCTGCACCGGCGAGCGGGTGGGCACCACCCGCACCTTCACGCCCTCGCCGAACGCCTCCTCGGCCGCGGCCTGGCACACCGCGCGCAGGTTGGAGTCGGTGGGCAGCACCGCCACCCGGCCCGCGCCGGTGGCGAGGATCGCGTCCAGCACCTCCGCGGTGGACGGGTTGCCGCCGATGGCCACCGCGCCCTCGGCGATGAGCAGCTCCTCGATGCCGTCTCCGGCCGCGGTGACGACCACCGCGCGGGCCGTCGGATCGGGCCGCCGCGGCGCGCCCTCGGCGGTCGCGCTGGTCAGGTGGGTGATCTGGATCTGGTACGGCCGTCCGGCCGCGAGCCCCGCCTCCAGCGCCGCGCCCGCGTCGTCCACGTGCACGTGGACCCGCCAGGTCGGCGCACCGCCGACGATGACCAGCGAGTCGCCCAGCCGGTCCAGCGCGCGCCGCAGCTCGGCGATCTCCGCGGCCCCCGTGTCGATCAGGAACTGCACCTCGTACGCGGGCCCGCGGTAGGTCAGCGCCGCCCGCCCCGCCCCGTGGCCGTGCCCGGCGTGATCGTGGTCATGCCCGTGTTCGGGGTCACGCGCCGCGGCGCCGTCGACCTCGCTCTCGTCGTGCTCACCGGTCAGCGCCTCCAGCAGCGCCTCCAGCAGCAGCACCAGGCCCTGCCCGCCGGCGTCCACCACCCCGGCCGCGGCCAGCACCGGCAGCTGCTCCGGTGTGCGCGCCAGCGCCTCCCGCGCCCCCAGCACCGCCGCGCGCGCGGCGGCCGGCTCGTCGGAGCCCTGATCAGCGGCCTCGGCGGCAGCCCTGGCCACGGAGAGGATGGTGCCCTCGACGGGGTGCGCCACCGCGGCGTACGCCGACTTGGCCGCCGCGTCGAGCGCCGCCGCCAGCCCGTCGCCGTCCACGGAGTCGGCCAGGCCGGCCAGCCACTGCGCGCTGATGACGCCGGAGTTGCCGCGCGCGCCCAGCAGCGCGCCGCGGGCCATGGTGCGCAGCACCACCCCCGCCGACGGCGCGTCGGTCAGCGAGCCGGCCAGCGCCTGCTCCGCCGCGGACAGCGTCAGCAGCAGGTTGGTGCCGGTGTCGCCGTCGGGCACCGGATACACGTTCAGCTGGTTCAGCGCCTGCTCGTGCCGACTCAAACCGGCCACGGCCAGCGAGCTCCAGCGCCGCACCGCCGCGATGTCCAGGACCTCCAGCACGCGCGCAAGCCTATCGGTGCCGCACCCGGTTCTCGCGCTCGGCGTGGCGGCCGGTAGAGTGTTGCCAGCCGTCGTACGCGCCAGATGCCGTCGTGCGGCTCCGCCCCGATTGGGCACGTGCCGTGCGAGTCAGGTACCCTGGCAAAGTTCCCGGCACAGTGACGCTTGGTCGGGTTGGTTGATCAAGACGAACTCAGGAGATTTCCGTGGCTGCCGTGTGCGACGTCTGTGGCAAGGGACCGGGCTTCGGTCACAACGTGCCCTGGTCGAAGAAGAAGACCAACCGCCGCTGGAACCCGAACATCCAGACGGTGCGTACCCCCGCTGGTGGCGGCAATTCCCGCAAGGTCCAGGCCTGCACCTCGTGCCTGAAGGCCGGCAAGGTCACCCGCGCCTGACGCGAGACTTCCCAAAAGGCCGCCGAGTTCCACTCGGCGGCCTTTTGCCGTCCCATACCCCGCCCCAACTTGGCGCGACTCTTAAAAACTTGCGCCTTCACGAGCGGGGTGAAGGCGCGAGTGTTTAAGAGTTGCGACCCGGGAAGGGGGCGGGGTGGGGGGTCAGAGAGTGCGGCCGAAGGAGCGGCAGCCGGGCTCGTCGCGGTAGTGGCCGAAGTTGTCGATCAGCTGGTAGCCGATGGCGTGGTACAGGGCGATCGCTTCGGGCTGGGCGGTGCCCGTCTCGAGGATCGCGCGGACGCGGCCGTGCGCCCGTGCGTCGGACTCCAGCGCCGCCATGATCGCCCTGCCCACGCCCTTGCCGCGCACCGTGGCCGAGGTGTAGACACGCTTGATCTCGGCGATCTCCTCGGAGCCCGCCCAGCTGCGCCAGCCGCCGCAGCCGACCGGCGAGCCGTCGAGGTATGCCACGAAGAAGCCGCCGTCCGGCGGGTCGAACTCGACGGCCTCGATCGGGGTCGCGTCGGAATCGCCGTAACGTTCGGCCAGGTCAGCCATGAGTTCGGCGATCAGCTTTCGGGCGACCGACCCGCCGTAGCGCGTCGGCTTGATCTCAATCTCGGTCACGGCGCCGAGGATACTGCGCATGCCCGCTATGCCCGGAAGTGGTCCCACCCCTTCGGGCCGTACCACGGGCGGTTGTCGAGCGTCACCGTGCTGCCCTCGATCACCTCGCCGATCACGTGCCAGCCCTCCGGCAGCGGCACGTCCACCGGGAACGTCGCGGCCAGCGCGTGATCGTCGCCACCGGCCAGCAGCCACTGGTACGGGTCCACGCCCAGCGCGAGCGCCGCGTCACGCATCTGCTCCGGCACCTTGAACGCGCTGCGGTGCAGGTTGACGCCCACCTTGCTGGCGTGCGCGATGTGCCCGAGATCGGCGATGAGCCCGTCCGACACGTCGATCATCGAGGTCGCCCCGGCCCGCCCCGCGGCCGGCCCCAGCGCGTACGGCACCACCGGCCGCCGGTACGCCTCGACCAGGATCTTCGGGGTGCGGAAGCCGCGCGACAGCACCGTGTAGCCGGCCGCCGCGAAACCCACCCGCCCCGCCAGCGCCACCACGTCACCGACCTGCGCGCCCGACCGCAGCACCGGCGCCAGCCCGTGCAGGTCGCCGAGCGCGGTCACCGCGATGGTCAGCGTGGGGCTGGCGGTCATGTCCCCGCCGACCACGCTCGCGCCGACCAGCGCGGCCTCGGTGGCCAGCCCGTCGGACAGCTGCTCGGCCCAGGCCACGTCCAGGTCCGGCGGGATGCACAGGCCCACCAGCAGCGCCGTCGCGGTCGCGCCCATGGCGGCGATGTCGGCGAGGTTCGCCGCCGCCGCCCGCCGGCCGATGTCCTCGGCCTCGGCCCAGTCCCGCCGGAAGTGCCGCCCCTCGACGAGCACGTCCGTGGAGGCGACGACCCGCCCGTCGGAGGCGATGACCAGTGCCGCGTCGTCGCCCGGCCCGATGATGGTGGCCGGCCCGGTGCCCAACCGCGCCACCACCCGTTCGATCAGCCCGAACTCCCCCGTCCGCGCAATACTCATGCCTTCTCCTCGCTACGCTCGTCGGCGGCATGAGCCCGTGTCACCATGATTCGCTCGCGAAGCTCGCTCATGCTGTTTCCTCGTCGCGCCTGCTCATGTGGCTTCCTTCCTCACCCTTGCGCCTCCTGCCGCAGCCTGTGCACCCTCATTGAGGTACTTTCACAGGCGGCACGTGTGAAGGAGTCGTCCGTGGTCCACGCTTACATCCTGATTCAGACGTCGGTCGGCAAGTCCGTCGACGTCTCCGCGGCCATCGGCGAAATCCAGGGTGTCACCCGGGTGGACGCGGTGACCGGCCCGTACGACGTGATCGCCATGGTCGAGGCGCACACCGTCGACGAACTGGGCAAACTGGTGCTGTCACAGATCCAGTTGATACCCAACATCACCCGCACCCTGACGTGCCCCATCATCCACCTATGAGTAACGACCAGACGGCACGGTCGGGCCGACGGTCCGCCAAGACGATCGCCACCGTGGTCGCGCTGCCGATCGCACTGCTCGCGGGGTTCGGCTTCTTCCAGGCCATGCGGCCGCCGGCCGAGCCCGCCCCGGAGCCCAGCGTCGCCGCCGGCCCGCAGGTGATGCCCACCACGCCGGTGACGATGGACGCCCCCGCGCTGAACGAGCGGCAGGCCACGGTGTGCCGGGCGCTGCTGTCACAACTGCCCGAGCAGGTCCGCGAGCTGCCGCGCCGCGCGGTCACCGCCGGCCACGAGCAGAACGCGGCGTACGGCGAACCGGCCCTGACACTCGCCTGCGGCGGCCCGTCCCCGACCTACCCGCCCACCGACGACGTGTACACCCTGGACGGCGTCTGCTGGCACAAGGGCGACGGCGCGTGGACCACGGTCGACCGCGAGGTGCCCGTGCGCGTCACCGTCCCGGCGGCGTACGACACGCCCGGCCAGTGGGTCATCAACTTCTCCAAGACGCTGGTCGCCACCGTGCCCCACGCCGAGCGCATCCCGCCGGGCTGCGGCACCCGCGCCTGACCTGTCTAGTGCAGGCCGGTGCCGCGCCGCTGGGCGGTGCGGATCAGGCGGGACACCAGCTTCGGGTAGTCGAGGCCGCTGGCCGCCCACATCCGGGGGAACATGCTGGTCGAGGTGAAGCCCGGCATGGTGTTGATCTCGTTGAGGTAGACCTTCAGGTCGTCGGTGACGAAGAAGTCGACCCGGGCCAGGCCCGCGCAGTCCAGCGCGGTGAACGTGCGCACGGCCAGCTCCTGGACCTCGGCCGCGATCTCGGCGGGCAGGTTCGCGGGCAGGTCGTACTCGCAGTCCTCGCCGAGATACTTCGCCTCGAAGTCGTAGAACTCGTGGCCGCCGGCCACGACCCGCACCTCGGCCAGCACGGAGGCCTCGGCGCTGCCGCCGGCCTCGCTCTCCAGCACGCCGCACTCGACCTCGCGGCCCACGATGCCCGCCTCGACGAGCACCTTCGGGTCGATCGCGCGCGCCTTGGCCAGCGCGGCGTCGAGCTGGTCCCAGCTGGAGACCTTGGTGATGCCGAACGAGGACCCGGCCCGCGACGGCTTGACGAACACCGGCAGGCCCAGCCGCTCCTTGTCGGCCTCGCTGAGCTCCTGCCCGTTGCGCAGCACCGCGTACGGCCCGACCGGGATGCCCTCGGCGGCGGCGAGCTTCTTGGTGAACTCCTTGTCCATGGCGGCCGCGGAGGCGAACACGTTGGCCCCGACGTACGGGATGCCCGCCATCTCCAGCAGCCCCTGGATGGTGCCGTCCTCGCCGTACGCCCCGTGCAGCGCCGGGAAGACCACGTCGACCCCGGCCAGCGCGGCGGCGCCCTCGGCGGGCTCCAGCACGACCAGCTCGTGGCTGGTCGGGTCGGCGGGCAGCACGATGGCCTGGCCGGAGGCGGCGGTGATCTCGGGCAGGCTGCGGCCCTCGATGGCGAGCTGCGCCGGGTCGCCCGAGGTGAGCACCCAGCGGCCCTCCTTCGTGATGCCGACCGGAACGACCTCGAACTCGGCCGGGTCGAGCGCGGCCAGGATGCTGCCCGCGCTGACACAGGAGATGGCGTGCTCGGTGCTGCGACCGCCGAAGACGACGGCGACACGGGTCTTACGCTGGCTGCTTTCACTCACGCGGCTGACCCTACCGTGCGTTGTGGCGATCCGGTGAAGAGCACGTCGCACGGCACCCCAGGGTGGCACTACCATCCCGGAGCGTGACCCCTCAGGCGCGCCTGCGGCGCATCCGGTACTGGCTCGTCTTCTTCATCGTCGGCCTCGTGCTCAGCGGCGTGACGGCCTTCCCCCTGGTCACCGAGCTGCGCTGGGTGGACGGCCTGCTCCGGGAGAGCTGGGTGCCGGCCCCCGACGCGCTGGTCGACTTCATCGGCACGGTCCGCACCGGCGCGGAGACCGCCGACCGGGACTTCCCGTTCCTGGCGTACGGCACCGATTGGCTGGCCTTCGCCCACCTGGTCATCGCGATGGCCTTCTACGGCCCGCTGCGCGACCCGGTCCGCAACCTCTGGGTGATCCACTGGGGCATGCTGTGCTGCGTCGCGGTGGTCCCGCTGGCGCTGATCGCCGCCCCGATCCGCGGTCTGCCCTGGTGGTGGATCCCGATCGACATCTCGTTCGGCCTGTTCGGCATCATCCCGCTGCTGATCGTCCGCCGCCACATCCTGGCCCTGGCTGTCTCCGAGGCCGCCCCGCCCGGTGCCGCCCCGCCCGTTGTGACCCCGGCTCCAACGCCTGGCTCAGCCCCCACACCGGCCCAGGCCTGATCCCCAGCGACATACGCCTCCACCGTATTTGCTCTGCACCCATTCGCTTGCTCTGCACCCATCGGCGCAACGTTGCGTGGGTGGGTGCAGAGCAAGCTTTTGGGTGCAGAGCAAATACGTTCGGGGAGTACTCCTCCCGCCGTCGCCGGACCAGGACTGAGCCGGCGGCGGCCCCTGGTCACAGCTTCGCGGCGACGTCCAGGGCCTGAGTCAGGTCGGCGAGCAGGTCCTCGGTGTCCTCGACGCCGCAGGAGAAGCGGACGAAGCCGGGCGGGACGCTGTCGCCCCACTGGTGGCGGCGGTCGGCGCTGGAGTGCAGGCCGCCGAAGCTGGTCGCCGCGGCGACCAGGGCCGAGGCGCGCAGGAACGCCGCCACGTGCTCGGCCGAGGGCAGCTCGAACGAGACCAGTCCGGGGATGATGCGCATCTGGCGGGCGGCCAGGTCGCTGTCGCCGGCCCAGCGGACCGCGTCGACCAGCGGGTGCTCGCGCAGCAGCGCCGCCACCGCGGCCCCGTTGGTGGACTGCTGGCGCAGCCGCAGCGCGAGGGTGCCCATGGACCGCCGCGCCAGCCAGCACTCGAACGGGCTGGGCACCGCACCGGCCAGGGTGCGGAACTGCCGCATCGCGTCGAGCAGTTCGGCCGAGTTCGTCGCGGCATAGCCCAGCAGCATGTCGGAGTGACCCGCGAGGGCCTTGGTGCCGGAGGCGACGACCACGTCGGCGTCGAGTTCCAGGGGCCGCTGACTGAGCGGGGTGGCGGTGGTGTTGTCGACCGCGACCAGCGCCCCGGCGGCGTGCGCGGCCCGCGCGACCGCGGCGATGTCGACCAGGTCCAGGCCCGGGTTGGCCGGGGTCTCCAGCAGCACCAGCCGGACACCCTCGAACGACGGGTACGGCCCGGCGGTGGGCGCCTCGACCGTGGTCACGCCGAGGCGGGCCAGCGTGGACGCGGCGAAGGAGCGGACGTTGTAGTAGCCGTCCGACGGGATCATCAGGGTGTCGCCCGTGCGCAGCACCGACAGCAGCAGGGCGGTGATCGCCGCCTGGCCGCTGGCGAAGGCGAGGCAGTCGCCGCCCTCGAGCTCCCCGATCGCGCTCTCCAGCAGTCGCCGGGTGGGGTTGTCGCCCCGCCCGTACCCGTCGACGCCGGGCGTGTAGCCCTCGGGGTCGAGGTGGTAGGGCGCGGCGAACACGGGACCGGGCAGCATCGGTGCTCCCGGGACGGGTTCGGGCATGCCTGCATGGAGGGAACGGGTGCTGTCCCCGTACTGCATTGTCATGCAGAGAACGTAGCCCCTGGTCACTCCGCCTTGGTCGAGCGGGACATCAGGGCCGCGACGGCGACCTTGGGGTCGACGCCCTCGTGGCAGACCCGCTCCACCTGCTCGGTGATCGGCATCTCGACGCCGTGCGAGCGGGCCAGATCCCGGATCGCCAGGCAGCTCTTGACGCCCTCGGCGGTGTACCGGGTCGCGGCCTGGGCCTGTTCGAGGCTCTTGCCCCGGCCGAGGTGCTCGCCGAAGGTGCGGTTGCGCGACAGCGGAGACATGCAGGTGCCCACGAGGTCGCCGAGCCCGGCCAGGCCGGAGAAGGTCAGCGGGTCCGCGCCGAGCGCGACGCCCAGCCGCGCGGTCTCGGCCAGCCCACGTGTGATCAGCATCGCCTTGGTGTTGTCGCCCAGTCCCATGGCGTGCGCGATGCCGAACGCCAGCGCGATCACGTTCTTGACCGCCCCGCCCAGCTCGCACCCCACCACGTCGTCATTGGTGTACGGCCGGAAGTAGGGCGTGGTGATCGCGTGCTGCACGCGGGTGGCCCGGTCGATGTCGCTGCAGGCGACCACGGTCGCGGCCGGCTGCTCCAGCGCGATCTCGCCGGCCAGGTTCGGGCCGCTGACCACGGCGACCCGGTCGGGCGCGACCCGCGCCGCCTCGACGATGACCTGGCTCATCCGCTGGGTGGTGCCCAGTTCGATGCCCTTCATCAGCGACACCAGGGTCGAGTCCTCGGTCAGGTCGGCCGCCCAGTCGCCCAGGTTGACCCGCAGCGTCTGTGACGGCACGGCGAGCACCACCAGCTCGGCGCCCTTGATCGCCTCGGTCGCCGAGGCGGTGGCGGTCACCCGCTCGCCCAGCGGCGTGTTCTCCAGGTACTCCGGGTTGCGGCCGGTGTCGCGGATGGCGGCGGCGATCTCCGGCCGGCGCGCCCACAGCACCACGTCGTTGCCCGCGTCGCCGAGGATCTTCGCGAACGCGCTGCCCCAGGAACCCGCGCCGAGCACGGCCGCCCTCATCGGGCCCCGTCCTTGCTGGCGGCATCCGGCCTGGCGGGCTTGTCCGCGGCCGCGGTCACGGCCTGGTCGGCCGCGGCGTCGCCGCCACCCGGGCTCCAGATCGGCGGGGCCTGGCCACCGCGGATCTCGGCGAGCAGGTCGCGCAGGCGGATCATGACGGCGTCCGTCATCTCGTTGAGCACCGTCGCGCTCGGCTCCGCGCCGGCCCACTTCGACAGGTCGACCGGCGGTCCGGCCCACAGCGACACCGGGATCTTCGGCATGAGCCGGATCTTCTTGGTACGCGGGTCGAAGATCTTCTCCGGGCCCCAGGTCGCGATCGGGATCACCGGGGCGCCGGTGGCCAGGGCCAGTCGGGCCACCCCGGTCTTGCCCCGCATCGGCCACAGGTCGGGTTCCTTGGTGGTGGTGCCCTCGGGGTAGATCACGATCGCACCGCCCGCCCGCACCGCCGCCACCGCGGCGTCGAGCGCCTTGACCGCGTCGGCAGTGCCCCGGTGCACCGGGATCTGGCGGCACCAGTACAGGATCTTCCCGGCGAGCGGGATCCGGAAGACGCTCTCCTTGCCCAGGAACTGCGGCCAGCGGCCGGAGTCGTAGACGTAGTGCGCGGTGGTGAACGGGTCGGCGTGCGACACGTGGTTGACCGCGAGGATCACGCCGCCGTCGGCCGGGATGTGCTCCCAGCCACGCCAGTCCCGCTTGGTCAGCGCGATCAGCGGTGGCTTGACCAAGCACACCGCGAACCGCGACCAGAAGCCCAGCCTGCGCCGCGCCAACGAAGCCTCCCTGTCCTCCACCCGTCCGCATGCCCGCGTCAGGGTGTCTGTAACACCGCCCGCGAGTGAATCCTCACGGATCATGGTCCGGCCTCGGGCGTTCCGCCACGCACCGGGGCGCTGGGCCGACCGGCCCGTCGCTGCCGCGACCCGCCGTCGTGCCGTCCATGTTCAGCGCATCATGCCATGTCCGCCCGGGTGACGACCTCAGCCGCCGGAGGCCGCCGCCCCGCTGACCGACCGGACGGGCTGCCAGAATGGCCGAGTGTACGCACCCGGAGTCACCGTGCTGGTGCCGCTGAAGCCGCTCGCCGAGGCGAAGAGCCGGCTGCGCGGGGCCGCCGCCCGGCACGAGGATCTGGTGCTGGATCTCGCCCGCGCCACCGTGTCCGCCGCCTTGGCCGCCGAGGGTGTGGCCAGGGTGCTGGTGGTCACCCGGGACTCCCGCGCGGCGGCGGTGCTGCGCGCCTGCGGTGCGGGCGTGCTGGCCGACGAGGGCCGGGACCTGAACGACGCGCTCCGGCGGGCCGCGGCCGCGGTGGCCGGGGGCGACGCGCCACCCGGCGGAGCCCCTGTCGGCACCGGGGACCTCAGCCGTCCGGCGGCCGCTGCCGGGCCGGTGGTGGCGCTGCCCGCCGATGTCCCGGCGCTACGCCCCACGGAGTTGTCCGAAGCGCTGGCCGCGGCGGCCGGACGCCGGGCGTTCGTGCCGGACGCGGCGGGCGTGGGCACGGTGCTGCTGGTGGCCGCGCCCGGCGGTGCGCTCGACCCGCGGTTCGGGCCGGGGTCGGCCGGCGCGCACGAGCGCTCCGGCGCGCTGCGCCTGGCCGGGGCGTGGCCGACGCTGCGGCGCGACGTCGACACCGCCGCCGATCTCGCCGTGGTGCGGGGCTGGGGGGTGCTCTGCGAGGACGTGACCGCGTAGCGTGAACGCCATGCAGGGCACCGTCGCGACATTCGACCCCGACACCCGGACCGGCTCGCTGCTGCTCGACGACGGCACCCCGGTCGCCTTCGACCGGGCCGCGTTCGACGCCTCCGGGCTGCGGCTGCTGCGCCTGGGCCAGCGGGTGCGCCTGGAGCACGACGCCGAGGGCAGGCTGCGCCGGGTCACCATTCCCACCATGCCCTGATCTGCGCCGGGTGTGACCCGCGTCCGGTTGGCGTGCGTCGGCCATCGGCGCGCTGAGCCGAGTTCATCTCTTGTTCACCCCGATAGGGCAAAAATGAGTTGGTGAGCGCAGCCCCGCGACGACCCCGCAAGAAGGCCGGCAACGCCCCGACGCCGACCCCGTCCACGCCTGTGGAGGCCCCTGCGGCCGCCACGGACACCTCTGTGCCGCCGTACGCCGACGCCGTCGTCGTGATGGACGCCCCGGCACCGCCCGCCGACACCGTCGTTGCGCAGGCCTCACCCGAGCAGACCGCCGACCTGCCCGTGCTGAGCAGCCCGGCCGAGCCGACCTCCCGACCGCATCCGGCCAGCCCGCCGGTCACCGTGGTCGTCCCCGAGTTCGCCAGCACCGCGCTGACCGAGCTGCCCGAGGACCGCTACTTCAACCGCGAGGTCTCCTGGCTCGACTTCAACGCCCGCGTGCTGGCGCTGGCGGAGGATCCGCGCCTGCCGCTGCTGGAGCGGATGAAGTTCATGGCGATCTTCGCCAGCAACCTCGACGAGTTCTTCATGGTCCGCATCGCCGGCCTGCGCCGGCGGCTGGAGACCGGCCTGCCCACCCGCGGCGCCGACCGGCTGCCGCCCCGGGCGCAGCTGGAGATGGTCTCCGAGCGCACCGCCGAACTGGTCGCCGACCATGCCGCCGAGTTCACCAAGGTGATCCGCCCCGCCCTCAGCAAGGCGGGCATCCACATTCTGGGCTGGACGGATCTGGAGCACGCCGAGCGCGAGCAGATGCGGGTGTACTTCCGCGAGCACGTCTTCCCGGTGCTGACCCCGCTGGCGTTCGACCCCTCGCACCCGTTCCCGTACATCTCCGGCCTGTCACTCAACCTCGCCGCGGTGGTGCGCGAGCCGGAGACCGGCCAGGAGCTGTTCGCCCGGGTCAAGGTGCCCAACAACGTGCCGCGCTTCGTCCGGATCGAACCGGTCGGCCGGCCCTCGGCCGAGGGCCGCAACACCTACCGCTTCCTGGCGATCGAGGAGCTGATCGCCAACGAGCTCAGCCAGCTCTTCTCCGGCATGGAGGTGGTGGAGCGGCACGTGTTCCGGGTGACCCGCAACGCCGAGGTCGAGATCGACGAGGACCGCGACGAGGACCTGCTGCAGGCCATGGAGCGCGAGCTGATGCGGCGGCGGTTCGGCCCGCCGGTGCGTCTGGAGGTCGCTGCGGACATCTCCGACCACGTGCTGCAGACCCTGGTCACCGAGCTGGAGGTGGATTCGCGGGACGTGCTGCGGGTGCCCGGCCCGCTGGACCTGTCCGGGCTCATGCAGCTCTACGACTGCGACCGCCCGGATCTGAAGGACCCCCCTTTCGTCCCGGCCACTCACGCCCGGCTGCGTGAGGGCGAGTCCACCCGCAGCATGTTCAACATCCTGCGTGACGGCGACATCCTGGTGCACCACCCGTACCACTCCTTCTCCACCAGCGTGCAGCGCTTCATCGAGCACGCGGCGGCCGATCCGCACGTGCTGGCCATCAAGCAGACGCTGTACCGGACCTCGGGCGACTCCCCGATCGTCGACGCCCTGATCGCCGCGGCCGAGGCGGGCAAGCAGGTGGTGGTGCTGGTCGAGGTGAAGGCACGCTTCGACGAGAAGGCCAACATCGGCTGGGCGCGGATGCTGGAGCGGGCGGGCTGCCACGTCGTCTACGGCCTGATCGGCCTGAAGACGCACTGCAAGACCGCGCTGGTGGTGCGGGAGGAGGGCGGGCAGATCCGCCGCTACTGCCACGTCGGCACGGGCAACTACCACCCCAAGACCGCCCGGCTGTACGAGGACTTCGGGCTGCTCACCGCCGATCCGGAGGTCGGCGCGGACCTGACCGACCTGTTCAACACGCTGACCGGGTACAGCCGCCAGACGGCGTACCGGCGGCTGCTGGTGGCGCCGCACGGCATCCGGGCGGGCATCATCGAGCGCATCGAGCGGGAGGCCGGCTACGCCCGCGAGGGCAAGCCGGCGCTGGTGCAGATCAAGGTGAACTCGCTCGTCGACGAGCAGGTCATCGACGCGCTCTACCGGGCCTCGCAGGCGGGTGTGCACATCGATCTGCTGATCCGCGGCATGTGCGCGCTGAAGCCCGGGGTGCCGGGGCTGTCGGACAACATCCGGGTGCGCTCGATCCTGGGCCGGTTCCTGGAGCATTCGCGGCTGTTCCGGTTCGGCAACGGCGACGTGGCCGCGGGCCGGGGGCGGGCCGAGTTCTGGATCGGCTCGGCCGACATGATGCACCGCAACCTGGACCGCAGGGTCGAGGCGCTGATCCAGGTGACCGACCAGCCGTCCCGGACCGAGCTGGCCGAGCTGCTGAACGTGTCGATGTCGGACCGGATCGAGGCGTTCGACCTCAATCCGGACGGCACCTGGACCCACCACATCTCCACTTCGGATCACCCCCGGGTCGATTTGCAGGCCCTGCTGCTGGAGCGGATGCTCAAGCGGTGACCTTGGAAGAAGAGCGCAAGTACGACGTCTCGCCCTCGTTCGTGCTGCCCGAGCTCGCCGTGGCGGATGCCCGCCCGGCGGCTCGGCCGGCCGTGACGCTGACCGCGACCTACTTCGACACGGCCGGGCTGCGGCTGGCCCGGGCCGGGGCGTCGCTGCGCCACCGCGTCGGCGACGCGCTGCCGTGGACGGTCAAGCTGCCCACGGCGGTGCCCGGGGTGCGGCAGGAGATCTCGCTGGCGGGCGGTGACCCGGCGGTGCCGCCGGAGGCGCTGACCTGGCTGGTCGCGGCACTGACCAGGGGGTCGCCGCTGACTCCGGTCGCGGTGCTGCGCACCCGGCGGCAGCGGGTGGACCTGTGCGACGCCGCGGGCTCCCGCCTGGCGGAGGTCGCCGACGACACCGTCGAGGTGCTCTCCGGCACGGCGGTGCCGCGCACGTTCCGCGAGATCGAGGTCGAGCGCACGGGCGGGTCGCCGGAACTGCTGTCCGCTGTGGAGGAGCTGCTGCTGGCGGCGGGCGCCCGGGCGGGCGGTTTCACGCCCAAGCTCGTGCGGGCGCTGGGGGCCGCGGCGGCGTACCCCCCGGATCTGCTGCCCCCGGCCGCCACCCTGCCGGCGACCGCCCGGGCCGCGGACGTGGTCATCGCCGCGGTGCGCGGCGCGGTGGCCCGCATCGTGGCGCACGATCCCCTGGTGCGCCTGGACGAGCCGCTGCCCGACGCGGACACGGCCGTGCACCAGATGCGGGTCGGCGTGCGGCGGCTGCGGTCGGATCTGCGCACCTTCAAGCCGCTGCTGGACCAGCGCTGGGCCCGGCCGCTGCGGGCGGAGCTGGGCTGGCTGGGTGACCTGCTGGGCGCGGCCCGCGACGCGGAGGTGCTGCGCGACCGGCTGCACACCACGGCCGCCGCCGTCCCCGGCGCCGACGACGGCGAGCTGGCCGCCCTGGACACGATCCTGGCGGCACGGCGCGAGCAGGCGTACGCGGACCTGCTGGCCGCCCTGCGCACCCGCCGCTACCTGGCCCTGATGGAACGGCTCACCGCGGCCACCCGGCACGTCCCGCTGTCACCCGCGGCCACGGCGCCTGCCGCGCAGGCGCTGCCCGGGCTGCTGGCCCGTCCCTGGGGTCGCCTGGTCCACGGCACCAAGGGCGTGCCCGGCGCCGGCTCGCTGAAGCGCTCCGCGCCCGATGTGGACTGGCACCAGGTGCGCATCCACGTCAAGCGCGCCCGGTACGCCGCCGAGGCGGCCGCAGCCGCCGGCGACCGGCCGACCGCCCGGCTGGCCAAATCCCTCGCCCGCCTGCAGGACGCCCTCGGCGAGCACACCGACGCCGCCCTGGCCGCCGCCACCTGGCTCACCCTGGCCGAGTCCCACCCCGACCTGGCCACCACCCTGACCCGCCTCGCCGACCACGAACGCGCCCAAGCCACCATCGCCCGCCGCGCCTACCCCGCCCGCTGGGGCAAAACCCAAAGGAAGGGCACCTTCTTGTCGCTCCACGTATAAGAAGGTGCCCTTCTTAACCCTCACCCCGTGAACGCGCTGATCAGAAGCGGCCGAGCGCCACGAACAGCGCCAGCGCGCCGAGCACGACGTTGGCGACGATGCCGGGGTACTCCTTGCGCCGGGCGTGCACCACGGCCGCCAGCACCATGATGACGACCAGGCCGGACGCGGCCAGCGGGGTGAGGATCGGGGCGATGCCGGTCGCCCAGGGCAGGATCAGGCCGATGCCCGCCAGCAGCTCGGTGACGCCGATCAGCCGCAGCGTGCCGAGCGAGAAGTCGTTCACCCACGGCATCTTCGGGGCCAGGTCCTCCTTGCTCTTGGTGGACTTCATCACGCCTGCGCCGAGGAAGGCCGCGCCGAGCAGGATCTGCACGACCCAAAGGGCGATGTTCACGAGAATCTCCTTGTCGAACGAGAGGCTAAGTGGTGGATCTCCTCCGTTTGTGCCGCGACGGTAGCACTAACCGGAGGCTCACCTCCAGTCCTGCTACCCTGGTGATCATGGTGGAACCACCGCTTCGCGCCGACGCCGCCCGCAACCGCGAGCGCATTGTCGACGCCGCCTGCGACGCCTTCGCCGAGCGCGGCTTCGACGTGCCGCTGGAGGAGATCGCGGCCCGGGCCGGGGTCGGCATCGCCACGCTCTACCGGCGCTTCCCCGCCCGTGACGACCTGATGGTCGCGGCCGCCTCCCGCAAGTTCGACCAGTACGAGCACGCGCTGCACACGGCCGAGCAGGCCCCCGACGGCTGGACCGGCTTCGCCGGTTACGTGCAGGAGGTGTGCCGTATGCAGGCGTCCGACGGCGGGCTCGCCGACGTGCTCACCATGTCGTTTCCGGGCGCGCGGGAGTTCGAGGCCCGCCGTGTCACGCTCTACCACGGTTTCGTGGGCCTGGTGGAGCGGGCCAAGGCCGAGGGTTCGCTGCGCGAGGACTACGTGCCCGAGGATCTGCCGCTCATGCTGATGGCCAACGCGGGGGTGCTGCGCGGGACCGCCCAGGCGGCGCCGAACGCGTGGCGGCGGCTGGTCGGCTACCTGCTGCAGGCGTTCCGGACCGGCGGCGACGCCGAACCCCTGCCCGCGGCCCCGACCCCGCGCCAGACGGTGCGAGCCATGCTGCGCATCTCGGGCTGCCAGGGGCGCTCCCAGCCGCCGCAACGCTGAGCGGCCCGCCTACCGCGTGCCGGGCCGCCGAGCCGTGTTCGGCCCTGCCGCCGCCGCACCGGAGCCGGAAAAGCCGCACCCGCGCCGTCTCAACTCGGCGCGGGTGCGGCTTTGTTCGGAAAGGGATATCGGGACCGGTCAGCGTTTGGCGGCCTTCTTGGCGGGGGCCTTCTTGGCCGTGGTCGCCTTGGCGGTCGTCTTCTTCGCCGCGGTGGTCGCCTTCGCGGTCACGGTCTTCTTGGCCGGGGCCGTCTTCGCCGCCGTGGTCTTCTTGGCGGTGGTGGCCTTGGCCGCGGTCGCCTTCGCCGTGGTGGCCTTGGCCGTGGTCGCCTTGGCGGTGCTCTTGGTCGCGGTCTTCTTGGCCGGGGCCGTCTTCGACGCGGCGGTGGCCTTGCTCGCGGCCGGGCGGGTGCTGGCGCCGGCGGTCTTCTTGGCGGCGGACTTCGTCGCCTTCTTCGCCGGGGCGGCGACCTTGCCGACGGCCACCGTGTCCTTGAAGCCCGCGCCGGGCCGGAAGGCCGGCACCGACGTCTTCTTCACCTTGACCGCCTCGCCGGTGCGCGGGTTGCGCGCCATGCGAGCGGCCCGGGCCCGCTTCTCGAAGACACCGAAGCCGGTCAGCGAAACCTTGTCGCCCTTGGTGACCGCGTTCTGGATCTCGGTGAGCGTGGCCTCCAGCACGGCCGCGGCGGTCTTCTTGTCGACCACGGTCGGGTGAGCGGCGATCGCGTCGATCAGCTCAGTCTTGTTCACGGATTCCTCCCGTATGGTGCTACTGGACTCATAACAGTCATTCTGTGCGCACAGTAGGCCCAACGTCAGCAATATGCCAACAGGAGGGTTAAAAACCACCTATGTGTCGCAAAGAAAATTGCCCCCATCCTGATAACAGGACGGGGGCAATAACGTTGCTGTCGCGGTTCAGCACCTATCCGACAAGTACCCCGAAAGCCGGGCGGTGGCCCTCGAACGCGGTGATCGCCTCTTCGTGGCGCAGCGTCAAACCGATGTCGTCCAAGCCTTCCATCAGCCGCCAGCGCAGGAAGTCATCGAGGTCGAAAGCCCAGCTCTGACCACCGGCGCGCACCTCGCGGGCGACCAGGTCGACCTCGATCGGGGCAGCCGGATCGGCCTCCACCAGGTCCCACAACGTCTCCACGGCCGCCTGCGGCAGCTCGACCGTCAGCAGACCCTGCTTGAGCGAGTTGCCCCGGAAGATGTCGCCGTACCGGGGGGAGATGACCACCCGGAAGCCGTAGTCGTTCAGGGCCCAGACCGCGTGCTCGCGCGAGGATCCCGTGCCGAACTCCGGCCCGGCGACCAGCACGCTGGCCCCGGCGTAGGCCGGGTTGTTCAGCACGAACGACGGGTCCTCCCGCCAGGCGCTGAACAGGCCGTCCTCGAAGCCCGTGCGGGTGACCCGCTTGAGGTACACCGCCGGGATGATCTGGTCGGTGTCCACGTTGGAACGCCGCAGCGGCACCGCGGTGCCGGTGTGAACGGTGAACTTCTCCATTTCGATCTACCTCGGTTCAGCGGGCGCCGACGGCGTCCAGGTCGGCGGGAGCGGACAGGTGGCCGGTCACGGCGGTCGCCGCGGCCACCGCCGGGGACACCAGGTGGGTACGGCCGCCCTTGCCCTGCCGCCCCTCGAAGTTGCGGTTGGACGTCGACGCCGAGCGCTGGCCCGGCTTCAGGGTGTCCGGGTTCATGCCCAGGCACATCGAGCACCCGGCGAACCGCCACTCGGCGCCCGCCTCGGTGAAGACCTCGTGCAGGCCCTCCTCCTCGGCCTGCGCCCGCACCGCGGCCGAACCCGGCACCACCAGCATCCGCACGCCGTCGGCCACCTTGCGCCCGCGCAGCACGTCCGCGGCGGTGCGCAGGTCCTCCAGCCGCCCGTTGGTGCAGGAGCCGACGAAGACCACGTCCACGGCCAGGTCGCGCAGCGGCGTGCCCGGGGTGAGGTCCATGTACTCCACCGCCCGGCGGGCCGCGGCGCGCTCCGACTCGGACGCGAACGACTCGGGGTCCGGGATCACCGCGTCCAGCGAGGCGCCCTGACCCGGGTTGGTGCCCCAGGTGACGAACGGCGTCAGCGCGCTCGCGTCGAGGAACACCTCCTTGTCGAACACCGCGCCCTCGTCCGTGGGCAGGCTGCGCCAGTAGGCCACCGCGTCGTCCCAGTCGGAACCCTTGGGCGCGAAGTTGCGGCCCTTAAGCCAGGCGAACGTGGTCTCGTCCGGCGCGATCAGGCCGGCCTTGGCGCCCCACTCGATGGACATGTTGGAGACGGTCATCCGCCCCTCCATGCTCAGCTTCTCGATCGCGGGGCCGCGGTACTCCACCACGTAACCCCGGCCACCGCCGGTGCCCTCCTGGGCGATCAGGGCCAGGATCAGGTCCTTGGCCGAGACACCCGGGGGCAGCTCGCCGGTGACGGTGACCGCCATCTGCTTCGGCAGGGCCTGCGGCAGCGTCTGCGTGGCCAGCACGTGCTCCACCTCGGAGGTGCCGATGCCGAAGGCCAGCGCGCCGAACGCGCCGTGCGTCGAGGTGTGCGAATCGCCGCAGACGATCGTCATGCCCGGCTGGGTCAGGCCCTGCTGCGGGCCCATGACGTGGACGACGCCCTGCTGCGGGTCGCCGAGCGGGTGCAGTTTCACGCCGAATTCGGCGCAGTTGGCGCGCAGCGTCTCGATCTGCGTACGCGACACCGGGTCGGCGATCGTCAGCAGGTTGTCGGTGGGCGTGTTGTGGTCCTCGGTCGCGATCGTCAGATCGGTCCGGCGGACCTTGCGCCCGGCCAGCCGGAGGCCGTCGAAGGCCTGCGGGCTGGTCACCTCATGCAGCAGATGAAGATCGATATAGAGGAGGTCCGGTTCACCGTCAGCGCGGCGTACCACGTGTGCGTCCCAGACCTTCTGGGCAAGGGTCCTGCTCACTGGGTTGCTCCCACCATCTGGACATCCCGCATCTTGGGAGGTATGTTTCGGTCTGTGGGACACAGTATGTCTGGCGTGGGCGTCCTTGACAAGGCGGTAGTGATCCTTGCCGCGTGTGTCGACGGCGCCAGCCTCGCCGAACTCGTCGATCGCACCAAGCTGCCGAGAGCAACGGCGCACCGGCTGGCGCAGGCGCTGGAGATTCATCGGATGCTGGTACGGGACACGCAGGGACGTTGGCGTCCCGGTCCCCGCCTTGGAGAACTCGCGAACGCCGCCCCCGACGTCCTGCTGACAGCCGCAGAGCCGCTGCTGTCCGCATTGCGGGACGCCACCGGCGAGAGCGCACAACTTTACCTGCGCAGGGCCGACGAGCGGCTCTGCGTCGCCGCCGCGGAACGGGCCAGCGGCCTGCGCGACACCGTGCCGGTCGGCGCGATCCTGCCGATGACGGCGGGCTCGGCGGCCCAGATCCTGCTCGCCTGGGAACCCCCCGAGGCGGTCATGCCCCTGCTCCCCCGCTGCAAGTTCACCGGCCGCACGCTGGCCGAGGTGCGCCGCCGTGGCTGGGCGCAGTCGGTGGCCGAGCGCGAGGCGGGCGTGGCCTCGGTCAGCGCCCCCGTGCGCGACCGCACCGGCCGCGTCATCGCCGCGATCAGCGTCTCCGGCCCCATCGAGCGTCTCGGCCGCCGCCCAGGCGACCGGCACGCCATGGCCGTCGTACGCGCCGGCCAGCGGCTCTCCGGCCTCTGAGCGAACGCGACGGGCCCCGCCCCGCGCCATGACGGCGCGGCGCGGGGCCCGTCGCCATCGGGCTGTTCGCGGAATCCGGGAACGCCGCCCCGACCGACCCGTGTGAACGAAAGAAGCCCACGAGCATCGCTCGTGAGCTTCTTGAAAACCTGGTAGCCCCGAAGGGATTCGAACCCTCGCTACCGCCTTGAGAGGGCGGCGTCCTAGGCCGCTAGACGACGGGGCCAGGTCGATGTTCCGGAGAACATCTTCTTCAGTTTTCGACCGCCTCGCTGATCTCTCAGCTTGGCGGCCCGCTGAACTTTAGCAGGTCCAGCAGCCTCGCGCGAATCAGGCTCTCACCCGATCTTGCTTGGTTGCTGGGGTACCAGGACTCGAACCTAGACTAACTGAACCAGAATCAGTTGGGCTGCCAATTACCCCATACCCCATTGGCACCGTTTCCGCTGCCGGGGATGAACTTTACCTGACCTCCCCGGCAGCGCCAAATCGGTATCCCTATCGCGCGGCGACCGGGTTGCGCAGCTCCCCCAGACCCTGGATCCGCACGGCCACCACGTCCTTCGCCACCAGCGGCGACACCCCCGCGGGCGTGCCGGTGAGGATGACGTCGCCGGGCAGCAGCGTCATGACGTGGGACACGTACGACACCAGGGTGGGCACGTCGAAGACCATCTGCGAGGTGCGGCCGAGCTGGCGGACCTCGTCGTTGACCTCGCAGCGCACCTCGGCGTCGGAGACGTCGACGGCGGTGTCGATCCACGGGCCGAGCGGGCAGAACGAGTCGAATCCCTTGGCCCGGGTCCACTGGCCGTCGCTCTTCTGCAGGTCGCGTGCGGTGACGTCGTTGGCGATGGTGTACCCGAAGATCGCCTTCTCGGCCCCGGCCCGGTCCACCCGGCGCGCGCCGGTGGCGCCGATCACCACAGCCAGCTCGGCCTCGTGCTCGACCTGGTGCGACTGCTCGGGCAGCCGGATGATGTCGTGCGGTCCGATCACCGATGTGGACGGCTTGAGGAACAGCAGCGGCTCCTTGGGCACCTCCGCCCCGTGCTCGGCGGCGTGGTCGGCGTAGTTGCGCCCGACCCCGATCACCTTGCTGGGCAGGATCGGCGAGAGCAGGCGTACGTCGGCCAGCGCGTAGCGCTGCTCGGTGAGGTCGAGCTCACCGAAGGGGTGGCCGTTGATCGCCCGTACCGTCAGCGCCTGGGCGCCGGCGTCGGGATCACCCTCCACCACCCCGAACGACATGCCACCCGGATGAACAAAGCGTGCGATGCGCACCACAGCCCCCAGCTGAAGATCTTTTATCGGATTTCAGCTCCAACTTACGCCGTGGGCCCGGTGTGACCTCGCTCGCTCCACCCGGGACGGATGCGGCGGCCGCCTCAGCGCCGGGCCACGAAGCGCAGGTGTGACCGCTGTCGCAGCCGCCAGCCGGACGCCACCGCCACCACGGCCAGCAGTGCCGCCAGGCATGCCACCGCGTGGATCAGGCCCCGGGTCAGGTAGCCGCCGTCGGTGTGGTCCACGGCGTAGGTGCCGATCTCGCGGCTGAACCAGAACGGCAGCAGCCGGGAGGCCGAGCCGGCCGGGTCCATCATCATCTGCAGCCCCACCACGATGAGCAGCACCAGCATGCCTTCCAGCTCCCGCGGCAGGGCGGCGCTGAGGGCCAGCCCGAACGGTGCGGCGACCGCCACGGTCAGCAGCATGATGAGCGCGATCGCCCCGTACCGGATGTGCTCCTGGTCGATCCGGATCAGCACGTAGTAGGGCGCCGACAGCAGCAGGCCGACCGTCCACAGCGCGGCCAGCCGGCCCAGGTACAGGTGGCTGCTGCGGTATCCGGACAGCCGCAGCCGCGGTTCGACGGCCCGCGCCGCGCTGCCCGCGAACAGCGCCGCGGTGCTCATCGCCCAGCCGATCCCCAGGCACACGAACCGGATCGACTGCCCCGCGTGGGAGTCGCGGCGGCTGAGATAGAACGCCAGCGGGAAGATCAGCAGGATGGCCAGCACGCCGCGGCGACGGGCGATCTCCCGCAGCGCCATCTCCGCGACCACGAAGGTCTTGTTCATGCCCGCTCCTCCCGCGGTGTCAGGTCCAGCACCGTGTCGACGC
Source organism: Catellatospora chokoriensis (assembly GCF_011297315.1). Lineage (NCBI taxonomy): Bacteria > Bacillati > Actinomycetota > Actinomycetes > Micromonosporales > Micromonosporaceae > Catellatospora > Catellatospora chokoriensis. Next base: position 15,258 of record NZ_JAAOTI010000033.1, on the reverse strand, counting down.
CGTCGCGGGTGTTCAGCAGGTGGGTGACCACCACGATCGCCTTGCCCGCGTCGCGCCAGCGCCGCACCTGCTGCCAGAAATCCAGATACGAGCCCTGGTCGAAGCCTTGGTAGGGCTCGTCCAGCAGCAGCACGTCGGGGTCACCCAGGCCCGCCAGCACCAGGTTGAGCTTCTGCCGGGTGCCGCCGGACAGGTGGCGGGCCTGCGTGGCGCCCCGCGGATCCCAGTCCAGCGCGGCGGCGCCCGCCCGGCCGGTGTCGCGCGCCTGCGCCCGTGGCAGCCCGCGGCCCGCGCCCACCAGCAGGAAGTGCTCGTCGGGCACGAGGAAGTCGCTGGTGCCGCCGCCCTGCGGGCAGTAGCCGAGGCTGCCGTGCACCCGCACCTCGCCCCGGTCGGGGCTGACCAGGCCCGCGCAGATCCCGAGGAACGTGCTCTTGCCGGAGCCGTTCGCGCCGACCACGGCGGCGACCTCGCCCGCGCGCACCGCCAGGCTCACCTCGCGCAGCACGGTGCGGCGGCCGTACCGCTTGGTGATCCCGGCGACCTCCAGCAGCACCGGCCCGCCCGGCACACGCCGTGGCGGCTCCAGGCGCACGCTCTCGGCGACCGTCGCGGCGTACGCCTGCGGCGGCCCGAAGGCCCGCAGCGGGTCGTCCCCGCTCTCCCACAGGTGGGCCGCCGTCTCGGCGAGCACGTTGCCCGCCGTCGGTTCGGCCACCCCGTGCCGGCGCAGCTCGCCGGCGAGGGCATCGAGCCAGGTGTCGTGTCTCACCGTGCGGCCACCTCTCGCAGAATCGCGCTCACCCCACCCGCGAAGGCCTCCCAGTCGGCGGCGGAGCGCCGCAGCGTCTCGGCGCCCGCCGGGGTGATCCGGTAGTACTTGCGGGCCGGGCCGGACCCGCCCTCGCGCCAGTGCGCGGCGACCTGGCCGCCGCGCTGCAGCCGCAGCAGCACCGGGTAGAGGGTGCCGCCCTGGATGCCGTCCAGCCCCGCCGCGTGCAGCGACTGGATCAGCTCGTAGCCGTAGGACTCGCGGTGGGCGAGCACGCCGAGCACGCACAGGTCGAGCACTCCCCGCAGCCATTGGCTGCGCCGCTCCAGCTCCATGGCGCGAGACGGTAGCACAGCAAGCTAGTTGGTGTCGCTACCTAGTCCGCGAGCGCCGGTACCCTGGCCTGGTGGAAACCGCCGCCACCGAGGTTCTGGACGCCGACGTCTGGCGTGCCCGCCGGCAGGCGCACGAGGAGCTGGTGGACGGCTGGCTGGCGCAGCACCTGGCGCGCCGCCGTGACGGGGTCAAGCACCCCGTGCACGACTTCCTGTTCACGTACTACTCGCTGCGCCCGGCGCAGCTGCGCCGCTGGCACCCCGGCCACGGCGTCGTGCTGCGCGACGGCGCGCCGGACCGCGACTACCTCGCCGTCGACGGCGGTGTCGTGCTCGACCCTGCCCTGCTGGCCAGGCGGGCCGACGCGGTGCGCTGGATCCGCGACCTGCTGGCCGCGACCGCGTCCCGCCCGGCCCAGCTGGGCTGCTTCGGGATGCACGAGTGGGCCATGGTCTACCGCCAGACCCAGGACCAGGTCCGGCACAACTCCTGGCCGCTGCGCCTGTCGCCCGCCGCGACGGCCGAGGTTGTCCAGGACCGGGGCGTACGCTGCACCCACTTCGACGCGTTCCGCTTCTTCACCGCCCCGGCGCGCCCGCTCAACGTCCACCAGCCGACCCGCGAGCTGCAGCCCGCCCTGGAGCAGCCCGGCTGCCTGCACGCGAACATGGACCTCTACAAGTGGGCCTACAAGCTGTCCCCGCTGGTCCCGAGCGAGCTGGTCACCGCCTGCTTCGCGCTGTCCCGCGAGATCCGCGAACTCGACATGCGCGCCAGTCCCTACGACCTCGCCGACCTGGGCTTCCCCCCGGTCCGCATCGAGACCCCCGAGGGCCGCGCCGAATACGCCGCCGCCCAGCGCTCCTTCGCCGACCGCGCCGCACCGCTCCGCGCCGCCCTGCTCGCCGCCTGCGACCGACTCCTCGCCGACACCCTGACCCCGGCATGATCGCCGTTTCGTTTCAAGATCTGCGGTTCGACCGCACTTTCTGACCGCAAACGGCGATCACCGCCGGGCGCGCGGGCCGGGCGGTGATCGATGGCGCAGACTTTGCTCTGCACCCGAAAGCTTGCTCTGCACCCACCGGCGCAACACGTCGCGGAGGGTCGGTGGCCGGGTGGGTCAGGCGATGCAGGCGCAGACGATGAGGGCCGCGCCGAAGTGGGTGGCGGCGGTGACCTTGGCGGCGGGGTGCGGCTCGATCTCGGCGATCATCTCGCCGAGGCGGCCGGGGGTCAGCCAGTCCAGCGCCAGGAAGGCCAGCGCCATCAGGCCGACGCCGAGCAGACCGAAGATCACCGTGGAGGCCAGGCCCTTGCCGAAGTCCTCGTAGCTGGTGAAGATCGCGGTGAACACGATGAGCGCGATGCCCAGCTGGTTGGCCGCCAGCAGCAGCGCCGCGTTGCTGCTGCGCTGGTGCCAGATCAGCTCCCGCAGGCGGCCCGGCGTCAGCAGGTCCACCACGATGAATCCGACCGCCATCAGACAGATGCCGGCCACCCCGAACACCACGCTCTGCCACGCACCCGTGACCAGGTCCTGCACCATCTATGCCTCCACTGCATCCGAATGTCGCTCGGGAGGCTAGCGGACGCCCGCAACACGGGCGTCCGCACGGGGCTGAGCAGGTTATCTACAGCGCACCCAGGCTGAGCCACCGATACCTGGGCTGCTAGAGCGCACCCAGGTAACGGATCCGCTCGAACGGGGTCACCTCGCGCCGGTACTCCTCCCACTCCGCGCGCTTGTTGCGCAGGAAGAAGTCGAACACGTGCTCGCCGAGCACGTCGGCGACCAGCTCGGAGCCGGCCATGACGTCGATCGCCTCGGACAGGTTCTCCGGCAGCGCCGAGTAGCCCATCGCGCGGCGCTCGGCGTTCGACAGCGCCCACACGTCGTCCTCGGCGCCCGGAGGCAGCTCGTAGCCCTCCTCGATGCCCTTCATGCCGGCGCCGAGCAGCACCGCGAAGGCCAGGTAGGGGTTGCAGGCCGAGTCCATCGAGCGCACCTCGACCCGGGCCGAGTTCGGCTTGCCGTACGCGGGCACGCGCACCAGGGCGGAACGGTTCAGGTGGCCCCAGCAGACGTACGCCGGGGCCTCGCTGATCCGGTCCGGGATCATCTGCGGGAACAGCCGCTTGTACGAGTTCACCCACTGGTTGGTGACCGCGGTGAACTCCCGCGCGTGGGTGAGCACGCCCGCGATGAACGCCTTGGCGGTCTTGCTCAGCTTGTGCGGGTCGGCCGGGTCGTGGAAGGCGTTGCGCTCGCCCTCGAACAGCGACAGGTGCGTGTGCATGCCGCTGCCGGGCTGGTCGGTGAACGGCTTGGGCATGAAGGTGGCCCGCACCCCGTGCGACAGCGCCACCTCCCGCATCACGTGCCGGAAGGTCATGATGTTGTCGGCGGTGGTCAGCGCGTCCGCGTACCGCAGGTCGATCTCCTGCTGGCCGGGGGCGACCTCGTGGTGGCTGAACTCCACGGAGATGCCGATGCGCTCCAGCGCCAGCACCGCCTGGCGGCGGAAGTCGCGCGCGATGGCGTGCGTGGTGTGGTCGAAGTAGCCGCCCGCGTCGACCGGGGTCGGCACGCCGCCGTCCGCGGGCGCGTCGGCGAGCAGGAAGAACTCGACCTCGGGGTGGGTGTAGAAGGTGAAGCCCTTGTCGGCCGCCTTCGACAGCGCCCGGCGCAGCACGTGGCGCGGGTCGGCCCAGCTGGGCGTGCCGTCGGGCATGAGGATGTCGCAGAACATCCGGGCGCTCTCGCCGGAGCCGCCGCCCTCGAACGGGAACACCTGGAACGTGGTCGGGTCCGGCATGGCGATCATGTCGGACTCGTACACCCGGGCGAAGCCCTCGATCGCGGAGCCGTCGAAGCCGATGCCCTCCTCGAAGGCCGACTCCAGCTCCGCCGGCGCGACGCTGACCGACTTCAGGGTGCCGAGCACGTCGGTGAACCAGAGGCGCACGAAGCGGATGTCGCGCTCCTCAAGCGTACGCAGCACGAACTCCTGCTGACGATCCACGGCATGCCTCTCTCAGACGAGATCTCCGGGCCAGTCTGGCGCGGCCTCATTACGGGCACGTTACGCCATGCCCCAGCTGTACGCCGGGGCACCGTGATGCCGCAACTTCGACGCCCTTCACCCCGTTGGACCGGTCAGTGAATCGGAGCTCCCCTCGATGCGCAAGGAGCGCCCATGAACCGCCTGGACACCCTCTTCCCGGTGCGCCACCGCACCATCGCGGGCGGTATCGCCCTCGGTGGGCTGCTGATCGGCGCGCTCACCCTGGCCGGGGTGCTCGGCGCGACCCACCGCCAGCAGCAGGCCCAGGCGACCGAGGCCCGCAAGACGCTGCCGATCACCGCGACCCAGCCTGAGCTACAGGCTGCGCTGCTGGCCGACGTCGACCTGCCCGCCAGCTACGCCCCGCAGCCGCCCAGCCCGTCGCCCCGCGTGCGCACGCCCCGGCCGGAGCGCTGCGCGGCCCTGCTCGGTGCGCCCGACGAGCTGATCCGCACGGCCGCGGCGACCGTGGCCACCCACCCGAAGGCCCGCACGCAGCCCAGCGCTCAGGCCGTCTCCGGGCACCGCGGGCCGACGCTGATCACGCAGGTGCTCAGCACCTTCACCGGCGACGGCGCGCTCGGCACCCTCAACGAGCTGCGCCGGATGGGCCAGCGCTGCCGGGACTTCAACGCGGTGCTCGAGGACGGCACCGCGGTGCGGGTGCGCGTCGAGGACGTGCCGCGCGACCGGCTGCCCGCCGACCTGCTGAAGCTGGAGGGCGACGCGTACGCGCTGCGCTTCACGCTCACCGGCAAGGACCGGACCATGACCGGCTACCTGGCGCTGGGCCGGGTGGGTGGGGTGCTGTCGATGCTGCGCGAGATGGACTCCGGGGAGCGCCAGGGCGGCGCCGTCGCCGATCTGGGCCGGTTCACCGGGCTGCTGGAGCAGGCCGCCAAGAAGCTGCTGCCCATCACCCTCGGCGGTGTACGGCCGACCCCGCTGGGCTGAACGGACATCGAGTGCCGTGGAGCCGTCCGCTTAGGATGGCTCGATGCGCCGTCTCGCCTGGCTGGCTCTCGCCGTCCTGATCGGCCTCGGCGCGGCCGCCGTCACCGGTGTCCGGATCGCCGACGCCACCGACTCCACCCCCTACCTGCTGGCCACCGCGGCCCTGCTGGCGATCGGCCTGTACGGCAGCACGTACGGCATCGACACCGCGGGGGCGCGGCAGGACCGGCGGCTCATCGTCACCGCGGTCACCGTCGGCGTGGTCGTCAAGGCCGCCGTCATCGGGGTGGCGCTGGCGCTGGCCTGGCAGGACCCGCTGTTCCTGCTGCTGGGCATCGTGGTGGCCCAGATCGACCCGCTGTCGGTCGCCGCGCTGCTGGGCGACGACCGGCTCTCTCCCCGGGCGCGCACCGTGCTGGCCGCGTGGTCCTCGTTCGACGACCCGATCACCGTGGTGCTCACCGTCTACGCGGCCGCCGTCGCGACCGACGCGCTCGGTCTGGACCACCGGGGCGAGCAGGGCGTGCACGTCGCGGACGGGCTGGCGGCGTACGCCGTCGATCTGGGATTGAACCTGCTCTTCGCGGGTCTGGTGTGGCTGGTGTGGCGCTTCGGGGTGCGGGACCGGCCGCGCCGGGCCACCGCCCTGCTCGCCCTCGCGGCGGCGGTGGCGGTGTGGCAGTTCCTGATGCTCGGCCTCGCGCTGGTCGGCCTGTTCCTGCGGCCCGCCTGGCTGGAGCGGCTGCTGCCCCGGATCACCCAGGGCGCGCTGTACGCCGCGACGGTGCTGCTGGGGCTGCTGCTCATCGGCGGGATCGCGCTGCCGCAGGGCATCAGCCTGGGCGTGGCCGCGTTCGCGGCGCAGATCCTGGTCGGCTGGCTGCTCACCCGCAACATGCCCCCGGCTGACCGGCTGCACCTGGCCTTCGCCCAGCAGAACGGCATCACCGCGATCATCCTCGCGCTGCGCCTGGAGGCCCAGTTCGCGGGCGTGGTCGCCGTCGTCGCCCCGGCCATCCTGGTCACCAACCTCACCCACTACACCGCCAACCACCTCCTCGACCGCCGCACCCGCGCCTCGCCTTGATCATTCGACTTGCCTGGCAGGTGGGCGAATGCGGTCGCAAGATACGCACGGGTGCCAGGCAAGTCGGATGACCTTGGAGCGGGCGGCGCCCTGCCGGACTGTGGCAGGGCACACGCCTGGTGGGAAACGCGCGGCGGGTGGGGTGTGCGCGAAGATGTTGGGTATGACCGCCACGCTGCGTCTCGCTCTCGCCCAGGTCAACCCGACGGTCGGCGACCTCGCCGGCAACGCCGCCATGGTGCGCGAGTGGTCCGCCCGCGCCGCCGAGGCCGGCGCGCACATCGTCGCCTTCCCCGAGATGATGCTGACCGGGTATCCGGTCGAGGACCTCGTGTTCCGGCAGTCCTTCGTCGAGGCCTCCCAGCAGGCGCTGGTGCGGCTGGCCGCCGACCTGGCCGCCGACGGGCTGGGCGACCTGGCGGTGATCGTCGGCTTCCTCGACGCGGACGGCCCGGCGCGGCTGGGCGCGGACTCGACCTCGCCGGTCGGCCCCCGCGACTCGCTGGCGCTGCTGCACCGCGGCGTGGTCGCCGCCCACTACCACAAGCACCACCTGCCCAACTACGGCGTCTTCGACGAGGACCGCTACTTCGTGCCCGGCGACACGCTGACCGTGGTGCGGGCGCAGTGGGCCGACGGCAGCCAGGCCGACGTCGCGCTGACCATCTGCGAGGACATCTGGCAGGCGGGCGGCCCGTTCGCGGTGGCCGCGTCGGCCCGGGTCGGGCTCGTCATCAACATCAACGGCTCGCCGTACGAGCTGAACAAGGACGACGTGCGGCTGCCGCTGGTGCAGCGCCGGGCCGCCGAGGCCGGGGCGGCCGTGGCGTACGTCAACATGATCGGCGGCCAGGACGAGCTGACCTTCGACGGCGACTCGATGATCGTGGCGGCGGACGGCACGCTGCTGGCCCGCGGTCCGCAGTTCCACCAGGCGCTGCTGGTGCACGACCTGCACCTGCCCGAGGCGGACCCGGACGCGCCCGTCGGGCACCTGGGCACCATGCGGGTCGCCCGGATCCCGCTGACCACCTCCTGGGCCACGCCCGAGGGTCCGGCCGCCGACGCGGGCATCGCCGACCGCCTCGGCGACGAGGCCGAGGTGTGGAACGCCCTGGTGATGGGCCTGCGCGACTACGTGCGCAAGAACGGCGCGAAGTCGGTCCTGCTCGGCCTGTCCGGCGGCATCGACTCCTCGGTCGTCGCCGCGATCGCGGTCGACGCGCTCGGGGCCGAGCACGTCGTCGGCGTCTCGATGCCCAGCGGGCACTCCTCGCAGCACTCCCGCGACGACGCCGCCGAGATGGCCCGACTGACCGGCCTGGACTACCGGGTCGAGCCGATCCAGCACATGGTGGACGCGTTCCTGTCCAACCTGAACCTGTCCGGCCTGGCGGTGGAGAACCTGCAGGCACGGGTGCGCGCGGTGATCCTGATGGCGCTGTCCAACCAGGAGGGGCACCTGGTGCTCACCACCGGCAACAAGAGCGAGCTGGCGGTGGGCTACTCCACCCTCTACGGCGACTCGGTCGGCGCGTTCAACCCGCTCAAGGACGTGCCGAAGACGCTGGTGTGGAAGCTCGCGCACTGGCGCAACACGGTCGGCGAGGTGATCCCGGAGAGCTCCATCACCAAGCCGCCGAGCGCCGAGCTGCGCCCGGGTCAGCTGGACACCGACTCGCTGCCGCCGTACGACCAGCTGGACGCGATCCTGGCCGGTTACGTCGACGGCGACCAGGGCCGCGACGAGCTGGTCGCCGAGGGGCACGATCCGGCGCTGGTGGACCGGATCCTGCGCCTGGTCGACGGGGCGGAGTACAAGCGCCGCCAGTCCGCGCCCGGCACCAAGATCTCGTTCAAGGCGTTCGGCCGCGACCGCCGCCTGCCCATCACGAACCGGTGGCGAGAGAGCTGATCGCCGCCCGCGGTAGCCGGCGGGCATGTCTCAGTGAATTAGTGCACTGAACCCTGACATCGGGTGTTCAACAGGTGGAAACATTCTCCTCGAGACCCGGGGACCGTGAACGCGGCCTCGAGGCGAGAGGAGACAGCGATGTCCGACAGTGTGCCCTCCCTCTACGGCGGGCCGGCCGGCTCGCGGGTGCGCACCCGCCACCTGCAGCTGGCCAAGGAGCGCGGCGAGAAGTGGGCCATGCTCACCTCGTACGACCAGTACACCGCCCAGATCTTCGACGAGGCCGGCATCGCGGTGCTGCTCGTCGGCGACTCGGCCGCCAACAACGTGTTCGGCTACGAGTCGACCCTGCCGGTGACCGTCGAGGAGATGCTCCCCCTGGTCCGCGCCGTGGTCGGCGCCACCAAGCGGGCACTGGTCGTCGGCGACCTGCCGTTCGGCACGTACGAGGAGTCCCCCGAGGTCGCGCTGCGCACCGCGGTGCGCTTCATGAAGGAAGCCCGCTGCCACGCGGTCAAGCTGGAGGGCTTCCGCCCCGCCCAGATCGAGATGATCACCGGCGCGGGCATCCCCGTCATGGCCCACCTGGGCTTCACCCCCCAGTCCGAGCACCAGCTCGGCGGCTACCGAGTGCAGGGCCGCGGTGACGACGCGGCCGCGACGCTGCTGCGCCAGGCCCGCGAGGTCGTCGCGGCGGGCGCGTTCGCGGTCGTTCTCGAAATGGTGCCCGGCGACGTGGCCAAGCAGGTCACCGCCGAGATCGGCGTGCCCACCGTCGGCATCGGCGCGGGCCCCGACACCGATGCCCAGGTCCTCGTCTGGCAGGACATGGCCGGCCTGCGCCCCGCCTCCGCCGGCCCGACCCCCCGCTTCGTCAAGAAGTACGCCGACCTGCACAGCGTCCTCGCCCGCGCGGCCGCCGAATTCGCCGCCGACGTCCACGACGGCGCCTTCCCCACCGCCGACCACACCTTCTGACCGACCGGGCCGCCCCGGCCTTGCCAGGGGGTTGGGCCGGGGTGGGTCAGACGTCGGTGATGCGGATGCCGGAGTGGGCCTTGTAGCGCTTGTTCATGGCGATGAGGTTGGCGGTGAGGGCTTCGACCTGGGCGGCGTTGCGCAGGCGGCCGGCGTGGATGCCGCGCATGCCGGGGATGCGGCCCGCCAGCGCCTGGACCACGGCCACCGCTTCGCGGTCGTCGCCGAGGACCAGGATGTCCAGGTCCATGCGGGTCACTGCCGGGTCGGCCAGCAGTTCCGCGCTGACGTGGTGGAACGCCGCGGTCACCCGGGCCTCGGGCAGGATCGCCGCCGCCTGCTGCGCGGCGCTGCCCTCGTCGACCCGCAGCGCGTACGGCCCCTGCTTGTCGAAGCCGAGCGGGTTCACACAGTCCACCACGATCTTGCCGACCAGCTGCTCGACCAGTCCGGCCAGCGTCTCGGCGTGCCCGGCGTAGGGCACCGCGACGATCAGCACGTCCGAACGCGCCGCCACGTCGGCGTTGTCGCCGCCGGCCACGTTCCCACCGGACAGCTCCGCCAGCTCGGCCGCCGAGGCCGCCGCCCGGTCCGCGCTGCGGGAGCCGATCAGCACCGCCTGCCCCGCCAGGGCGAGCCGGTATGCCAGCCCGCGGCCCTGATCGCCGGTGCCGCCGAGGATGCCTACCGTCAGCGCGCTGACGTCGGGAAGGGAAGCCAGGTCCAATGCCATACCCGATCTTCGCACTGAACGGGCGTTCATCGCGCTATGACATGGCTCGCACGAACAGCACACCTGCCACGGTCACCCCGAAGGCCACGATGACCGCCCGCAGCGTCCGCGCCGGCAGCCGCCGCCCCGCCCGTGCGCCCGCGAACCCGCCCAGCAGCGTCGCCGGCACCAGCACCGCCACCGCCGGCCAGTACACCGGCCCGAACAGCGAGTACATCGTGGTGGCGACCACGCCGACGACGAGCTGGAGGATGTTCTTCAGGGCCACGATGCGGTTCATCGACTCGACCACGACCACGCTCAGCACCGCGATCAGGATGACGCCGAGCACCGAGTTGAAGTAACCGCCGTACACCCCGACGAGAAAGAGCAGCACGAACCGCAACCAGACCGGCTGCGCGTGCGGCTCGCCCACCAGGCGGCCCACCCGCTCCTGGAACGCCAGCAGCAACGACGCGGCCAGCACCAGCAGCGGCATCAGCTTGGCGAACACGCCCGGCGGCGTGTGCAGCAGCAGCACGCAGCCGGTGAGCGCGCCGAGCAGCACCGTGGGCGCCAGCAGCCGCAGCCGCGCGCCCTGGCCGCGCAGGTCCGGCCGGGTGCCCAGCACGCTCGCGGAGTAGCCGCCGGTCACCGAGACCGAGTTGGTGACCGTCGCCTGGACCGGCGGCACCCCGAACGCCAGCAGCACCGGCAGCATGATCAGTGAACCGCCCCCGGCCACGGCGTTCACGCTCCCGGCGGCGACGCCGACAGCACCGAGCAGCAACAGCGCACCGAGATCCATCGCCCCCGAGGTTATCCACCGGACTGCCCGGACGGCGGCCCGGACGCGGGCGGCGGCAGGGGACGTATCATGGTCAACGCGACGGACGAGTCGGCCGGGCGGTCGCGTCATCACGGGCTCCGGCCCGGCGATGCCGAGGAACGTCCGGACTCCACAGGGCAGGGTGGTTGTTAACGGCAACCCGGGGCGACCCGCGGGACAGTGCCACAGAGAACAGACCGCCCGCCGCCCCCCGGGGCAGCGGGTAAGGGTGAAACGGTGAGGTAAGAGCTCACCAGCACCCCGGGTGACCGGGGTGGCTAGGTAAACCCCACCCGGAGCAAGACCAAGAAAGGCCGCTCGATCCGCTTCGGCGGGCGGGTGGCCGCGCGGACGTTCGAGGGTGGCCCGCCCGATGTCCGCGGGTAGGTTGCTCGATCCTGCCGGCGACGGCAGGCCTAGATGGATGGCCGCCGCCGCGCGCGAGCGCGGCACAGAATCCGGCGTACAGGCCGACTCGTCCGTCGTCCTCATGGTCGCGCCACCGGCGTGCCTTCTGAGCTGCTGTTCAACTTCGTGTTGTCAGCCAACGCCGGTCGTTGTTGGTCGCCGTTTGACGGCCTGAGGACGGCCCGGAGTCATGCTCGACGGCCTGGAGGCGGCCTGACGGGCAGGCGACAGTGACTACCTGGCGGCCTAGCGAATGGGGCTATCGCCGTTACTGTGTGGCCGTGACTATCTCGCGGAATGATCTGATGGCCGAGGTCGCCAGCCGTGCGGGGCAGGGCTACGGGAACATAGCGGGAACGCCGTAGCGCTCATGATCTTGTCCCGCCTGGCTCCGATGCGTCCATCACTGCGTGGATGGGACCGGGATCGTGCATCAGCGTCTCGGGATCTACCACCAGGTCGGTGTGCCACCACATGGGTACCAGACCGCTGGTGTGCAGATAGCTTCGGCAATCACCACACCACTGCCACTGGCTTCCCCTGCCCGCCCAGCGGATCCCGGCAGACAGTCGGGGCGTCGGGTCGTGTAGATCGAACCACCTGCGCAGTGCATGTGAGCCACACACAGGACATGGCGCGGCCAACCGAGAACCCTCCTCGGACGCCTCGAACACATCTCCCCAGGGCACATCCCATTCTTGCGGCACGCCGTGCCAGTTCATGTTCATCAGATACATCCTGGTGCACACGCTTGCACGATGTTGTCCCACCTGGCTCCCCGTCTGCCGTCGGCTCGCACCCCGTGGTCATGATCTCCGGCCGTGGTCAAGACGGAGCTCCCCACTGGAGGAACGGTCTTGACCACGGCCGGAGATCATGAAGGCTTTGCCCGGGTCGATGGTGGGCGGGGTGCGACTCCCCGGAACCCGAGGTTGAGGGGTTGACTTTGACCCTGAAAGACATCAGGTGGCACGGATGTGACGGCGGCGGGAGCGGCGGTCAGCTAGTCCGGCTGACGTGCGAAGAAATGATCATGAATCAAACAATAAATGATCTTCGTCGTTGTGATCACCCTGTCGACAAAAGATCATCTCCTCACGCTGAGCGGCCATCCTCAGCTTGATCACTTCCGGCACGCTCTGACGTACGTCGTCGCTAGCCACGGCCGCAGCGTCGGCCAATCGATCACCAGCCGCATTGATCAGAGCGCTGACCTGCGGCAACTCTTCGCCTTCGGCAAAGTCGATCTGCTCAGTCGAGGTACAGGCGTCCGCTGATTGGCTGCCGGGGTCCGGGGTCCGGGTCGGCGCGCGCCGAAGGCTGGCGTGTCGACCCGTGGCCCCTGGGACCCTGGCGCGGCCGCTTGCGGCCGCCTTGACCTCGTAGGGAAAGTTCGGGCCCTTTGCCCGCCACCAACATGCCCGCCACCAACATGTGTGCTGTCCCCCGTAGATGCTTTACATCGACGTTCCAGTAGCTGCTTGACGCGCCGAGAAGTGCCAGATCACTCGACTTCACGTGGCATGTGCCCGAGAACGAGGCGGTCCAAAGCCAGCGGCAGGCGGCCGAAGGATGCTAGACGATCAATCACGACGTAGACCTCTCCGCGCTCATCCATGCCCAAGTAGGCCCATGCACAGGTTCCGGCTGCCAGCTCACCAATCGGTGAGATGTCGCGGTTGATGTGCTCGCCCCAGTCGATGAACCGGTCGGCTTCGCCCGAGCACGCGGTCGGCACCAGCCTGAACGGCTCTCGGGCGCGTGTGACGCCTGACCCGCCGTCCAGGAACTTGAGCCCGCCGTACTCGATCAGGAACTGTCGCGCCGCCTGGTGCAGGGGCGGGAATCCGGCTGTGGCGAGTTCGGCCTCCCACCCCGCTATGTCGACGCTGCGGCCGGGATGCCATCCGTACTCGAGCAGGATCCCGCGCGTCTCCTCACTGAAGCTTCCCGCCTGGTCCACGAGAGAAATCTAGGTGATGGGTCAAGCAGCTGGTGGGATGGATCGGCCAAGCGGGTACTGGGACTAGACACTGATGGCGGGTGGCGTGCTGCCCGGTTGGGTGCGGTGATCAATTGCGGCACGGAGATCACACGGTCGGTGAGCGTCGGCGCTGGAGCTGCGTCGGCGCGGCTTGAGATGCTTGGTCTATGCCGAGAAGTACCCGCTTGCGATATGTCGACTGTTGGCCGTCGCTCTTCCCCAGTCGCTACACCGCAGGTGGTGCCCCAGCGAAATTCAGCAAGCAATCCGCGGCTGTCACGGAGCTGTACTCACGCCACCTCGCAGCCGGGGATCCGATCATGTCGGATACGTGGTGGGTTCGGTTCAGTGAACCTTTGGACGGCCTTCCGGCCGGCTTTCCTTGTGAGCCGAAGCTGAACGCGCCGGGCGGCTTCGGCCTCGCCGCCGCGATCCTGGACTTGCCCGATCGGAGGCGAAGGCTGGCCACGCTTGACGTGGTCCAGTACCACTTGATGCGGATGGCTGCCAGCGAGGGCTGGGCGACCGCACCATTGGAAGCCGCTTACCGCGCATGTGTGGCAGACGACCTCGTACTGCATCTTGTTTCCAAGCCGAAGGCCAGTCCAGATCGGCGGTTGAAGGCGTTCGTTGCGTACACGATTGACGGCAACGGTGACGGACGGACGACCTTGCACGTGGAGGATCGCAGCGGCGCACCGGTCTACGAGGGTGAGGCGTGGGAGTCGCCGTGCGAGAGCGACGCCTTCGCGCAGATCGGGCGGAGTCTGCGCTGGCTCGGCCCGCGTACCGTCAACGTTTTCACCTGGCCGACGGTGCCGCCTCCGAAGAAGGACTTCCAGGTCGAGCAAACCGTCGAACTTCCGAGCTAGCCGACCCTGCCGGCTTGAAGCGGTGAACGGGCATCTCGATCTGAACACGGTCTCGGGCTGCCATTGACAACCTGTTCCGCTCGCATCCGGCCCGACGACGGCCCACGGTGGTGTTGACGGTGAATTTCCGCAGTTCAGTCGGCCTATAGCACACTCCATCCGGCGTACAGGCCGAGTCGTCCGTCCCTGTACCGGCCGGTCAGAGCCGCGGCAGCTCGCCGCTGGCGACCTGCTCCCACACGTCCGCGAAACGCTCCGGATGGGCCGCGTACACGAACCCGACCGCGGTCAGCGACATCACCAGCACCAGCCCGAAGGTCGCCACCGCCGACCACCGGCGGTGCACCGCCGAGAACGCCACTCCCGCCGCCAGCGCGCCGAGCCACACGGTCAGGCCGACGGCCAGCGCCCACATGTCCCGCGCCCACCACTCCGGCCAGTCCGACCAGCCACCGAAGATCGCCTGGGTCCGTTCCAGGCCCAGCGCCAGCAGCGGTGCGCCGACGACCAGGGCGAGCAGCCACATCGCCGTCTGCACTGCGCGTACGTACCTCATGGGCGGCAAGGCTATGCGGCCCGGTGTTAACGCCGCATGAGTCGTGAATCCCCGCTCGGCGGCCTGCTTCCCCTGGTCCGCTGAGCAACCTCCGGGGCGGTCTGGCCCAGGTGCGCACCGACTGGCGATCGGGGCGGGCCGCCGGGTGCCCGTGCAGCGGAACCGCTGGGCGCTGCGCCGGGTCGAACCGCCGACGACGTCGACGGAGGATCATGATGCGCTGGAAGGCCCTGCCCGCTCTGCTGTTGCTGCTGTCCGCGGCTGCCTGCACCTCCGACCGGACGACCGCGGGCGCACCGGGAACACCTGCGGGCAGCCCCGCCGGGTCGGCCTCGCCCACGGCCGGCGCCATGCTCGCCGCCGACTGCGGAACCCATGACCTGGGCCACCGGAGCGAGCTGCCGCCCGCTTCGCTGTCCTGCCTGCTCGACGCCGTCAGCGCGCACCGTCCCGCGGTGCTGCGGGTGACCCGGCTGACCATCGAGGGCGACCCGATCCGTTTCACGTACACCGTGCAGCAGGACGGGCGGGTCGAGGTGCTCACCGACACCCGTGAGGACGCCTTCGGGCATCGCGGCGTCATGCGGGAGCTGTGCACCGGCCCGGCCGCGGGACCGCCGGCCCTGGAGTTCGCCCAGTGCTCCACCCCGACACCGGTCCGCTGACCCGCGCCTCTCCTGCCCTGCTCGCGGCACCTGGGGCGTTAGGAAGGTGCCCTTCCGCTACCTGGAGCGATAAGAAGGTGCCCTTCCTTCTTTCGGGGTGGTGGGGCGGCGCGGGGAGGGGC
>NZ_JAAOTI010000032.1:0-108071 GCF_011297315.1 Catellatospora chokoriensis | reverse complement strand
CTTCATCGGACCCGAACTGAGACCCGACCTGTCCAGCAGCGCGCTGACCGAAGAGCCGGGCGGCACGAACGGCGCCCCCGGCGAACTACTGCGCCACCAGGCACAACAGGCCAAAGACACCAAGGACACCAGGGACTTCGAACGGCCAAGCTGACGCTGTGCACGCGCACGTCGCGGCGCGCCGATCACGGAAGGATCGCGGCATGAGCACCGTGCAACCACACTCGGAACTGATCGTCAAGGCCAGGCCCGAGGCGGGGCTGCGAGTGAGCCCCGCCGGTCTCACCTCGGTCACCGGCGCCGACACCGGCTCCCTGGGCGAGGTCTGCGCCCGCTACGGCGGAACGATGCGCCCGCTGTTCGGTGTCGGCGAGGAGCGGCTACGGCGGGAGGCGACCCGTGCCCCCGCAGCGGCCACCGCGCCCGACCTTTCGGTGTACTACGGCGTCGACGCGCCGGCGGACCAACTGCACACCATCGCCGCGCAGCTGCGCCAGCAACCGCTGGTCCAAGCCGCCTACGTCAAGCCGCCTCCCGAGCCGCCCCATCTGCTGCTGGACCTGCCCCCGCGTGCGGAGGAGGCACCCGCGGCCACACCCGACTTCAGCGACCGGCAGGGCTACCTCGGACCGGCCCCCGGCGGCCTCGGCCCGCAGCACATCTGGCACCTACCCGGCGGCAAGGGAGCCGGCGTGCGGATCATCGACATCGAGGCCGCCTGGCGGTTCACTCACGAGGATCTGAGCGGGCACCAGGGCGGTCTCGTCGGTGGCTTGCAGAGTCCCGATCTCGTGTGGCGCAACCACGGCACCGCGGTCGCCGGCTTGCTCAGCGGCGACGACAACACGATCGGCATCAGGGGCATCTGCCCTGACGCCACGCTGACCACGATATCGATCTTCGAACGCGACGTCGACGACACCAACTCGGCCGCCGCGATTCGCAACGCCGCGCTGCGGCTGTCCTTCGGCGACATCCTCCTGATCGAGCTGCACCGCACCGGGCCGCGCCACGATTTCGCGACCTCAGGCGGCCAGCAGGGCAGAATTCCGGTCGAGTGGTGGCCGGACGACTTCGACGCGATCCGGTTCGCCACCGATCGCGGAATCATCGTGGTGGAGGCCGGCGGCAACGGCGGTGAGGACCTCGACGACCAGCTCTACGACATACCGGCGCCCGGATTCCCCGCCGACTGGGCCAACCCGTTCCGGCGTGGCAGCCGCGACAGCGGCGCGATCCTGGTCGGCTC
Source organism: Catellatospora chokoriensis (assembly GCF_011297315.1). NCBI lineage: Bacteria > Bacillati > Actinomycetota > Actinomycetes > Micromonosporales > Micromonosporaceae > Catellatospora > Catellatospora chokoriensis. Next base: position 106,822 of record NZ_JAAOTI010000032.1, on the reverse strand, counting down.
CGGCGCTCCCCCGCCCGGAACACACGGACGCGACCACGGCCCGGACCGCTCCCGGCTGGCCCACTCGAACTTCGGCTCGGCCGTCGACGTGCAGGGATGGGGTCTCGAGGTGAGCACCTGCGGCTATGGCGACCTGCAGGGCGGCAGCAACGAGGACCTGTGGTATACGGACCAGTTCAACGGCACCTCCAGCGCCTCGCCGATGATCGCCGGCGTGCTGGCCTGCATCCAGGGCAGCATTCGCGCCGCCGGCCTCGCTCCGTTCCATGCCGCCGAGGCCCGCCGTGCCCTGCGCGAGACAGGCTCGTCCCAGCAGGACGCTCCGGGCCGCCCGAGCAGCCAGCGCATCGGCAACAGGCCCGACGTGGCGCAACTGACAGCCGTCCCGCACGGTGCGAAGCCCCAGCCGGACAAGGACGCCAAGGAGAGCACGCTGGAGAAGACCGAGAAGGAGGCCAAGGAGACCAAGGACGCGAAAGAGGCCGTCAAGGAGCACAAGGACGGCAAGGAGAAGAGCGAGAGCTCGGAGAAGGCGGTGAGCGCGGACAAGTCATCCCCGGAGAAGGCAGTCGGCAAGGACCTGAAGGAGCTGAAGGAGGAGAAGGAGGGGAAGGACGCGCCCGAGGACGCCGCACCCGTCCCGCACCTCGGCATGCCGCAGACGGGCGCGGACAAGAACATCGCCGACCGGCTGGCCGGGCTCGAGCAGGTGGTCGCCCAGCTCACCCACTTCATCGGGCCCGATCTGCGACCGGACCTGACCTCCAGCGCGCTGGTACACGAACAGCCGGCCCTACCCGACGTCCGGGTTCTCAGCGCCGAGCTCCGCCGGCAGGCCGACGAGGCGAAGAACGCCAAGGACTGCAAGGACCTCGAGAAGTTCCCCGAGCGGTGAAGGGCGGCAAGGGCGTATGTGGCTGGTGCTGTGCCACCCGGACGACCATGCCGCGCTGTGGGCATACACCGCGCTGAAGGCGCGTGGCCTGGCACCCCTGCGCCTCGTCTGCCCGCAGGCGCTGGCCTGCGCCACCCACGTCGTCCACCGCATCGACGCGCACGGCGCCCGCTTCGAGCTGAGCCTCGCCGACGGCAGCACGCTCGCCAGCAAACAGATCCGCGGCGTGCTCAACCGCATGAGCTCGCTACCCGTAGCACACCTCGGCCCCGCCGATGACGTGGACAGCCGTTACGCCGCGGAGGAACTGAGCGCCCTCGCTCTGAGCTGGCTGTCCTGCATCAGCCCGGTCATGGTCAACCGGCCCAGCCCTCGTGGCCTGCCCGGAGCGTGGCGGCCGGCTGCCCAGTGGGCCGTCCTCGCGGCTCAGGCGGGCCTTGCCGTGTCGGCGGTGCCGCTGTACAGCCCCGGTCTCCATCCGCGACCGCTGGCGCCGGCCCGGGTGGTCGTCGTCGCCGCGGGCACCGCCTACGGCGCTCCCGCGCCCGAGGCCGTCATGCGGGCCTGCGTCCAGCTGGCCGATGCCGCCGAGCTCGACCTGCTCAGCGTCGGCTTCCACGTCGAGCCGGACGGCACCTGGCGGTTCGCACATGCCGATCCCCTACCCGACCTGCGCCTGGGCGGGCAGGCACTCATCGGCCGGTTGCACGATCACCTCCTGAACCTGCCATGGAGCCCGTCATGATCGTCGTATGCGGAATCGCCAGCGAGCCGCCGATCGCCATGGTGTGTGCGGAACTGGACCGCCTCGGGCTGGCGTACGTCATGCTGCACCAGCGGCGCTTCGCACACACCCGCATCGACCTCGAAGTCGTCGACGGTCAGCTCGCCGGACGCCTGACCGTCGACGGCACCAGCCTGTCCTGCGCCGGCGTCACCGGCGTCTACACCCGGCTCATGGACTGGAGGCAGCTGCCCGAGGTGGTCGGCGGCGGTGACGACGTGGCCGCGCACGCCCGCCAGTGGCACGAGGTCATCTCCACCTGGATCGAAATCCACCCGGGGCGGGTCATGAACCGTGCCGCCGCCACCGCATCCAACCAGTCCAAGCCGTATCAGGCACAGCTGATCACGCAGACCGGGTTCCTGACCCCGCCGACGCTGATCACCAACGTGCCTGACGAGGTTCGTGCGTTCAAGTCACAACACGGTCAGGTCATCTACAAATCCATCAGCGGCGTACGCTCCATCGTCCGCTTGCTCGACGACGACGCCCTCAGCCGCCTGGCCCGGATCCGCTGGTGCCCGGTGCAGTTCCAGCGCTACCTCCGTGGCACGAACGTCCGCGTGCACGTCGTGTCCGGGGAGGTGTTCGCCACCCGGATCACGACCGACGGCGTCGACTACCGGTACGCCCGACGCTACGGAGGACGGACCGACCTCACACCATGGGCCCTGCCTGACGAACTCGCCCAGCGCTGCGTGCACCTGGCCGCACGGCTCGGGCTTGAACTGGCCGGGATCGACCTGCTCCTGGCCGACGACGGCGGCACCTACTGCTTCGAAGTGAACCCCGGCCCCGCGTTCAGCTTCTACGAAGCGAACACCGGTCAGCCCATCGCCCATGCCATAGCGCTCGCCCTGTCCCGCTGACGGCCGCACCCCGGCCACCGCGCTGGGCGACCCCGGCGGCCTGTACGCCGAGGAGCTCGCCCAGGCGGTCATTCGAGTGACACCACGCAGGAGATCGGTCGTAGCCCGTACTGCTGCACTCCGACGTCGATGATCTGCAGATCCCCGTCCCACCCGCATTCAAAGGCGCGGTAGTAGGTGGGGCGGATCGCATAGACATCATCGCGCAGTTCGAACAGGTCGTCGGTGAGCTCGTCCTGAAAGACGGCGTCGGCGGTGCCGGCGGCTCTTGCTACGGTGGTCAGCGCCAGATTGACCTGGACGGTACGGTCATCCAGGAGCGTGCCTGAGGCGTTGATGCCCAGTCTCGTGCCTTTGAAGTCGGCCACCACCTGCGCCAAGGGCGGCAGCAACTCGTGACCGTTGGGTCCCAACGGACCTTCGATCTGAAAGTTCGCGAGCGGATAGTATCCCAATCCGTCATCACCGTTGAAGTGTATTCGCCCGAAACGCCCGACGGCCTGGTCGAAGTTGTTCTCGGGCCTGGCCTGCAGGTCGGCGAGCAGTTCGTCCAGATCCTTGTTGAAGGTACGCCATGCCAAGAGCATGTCCTTGGTCGGACGGCGCACGCCGGTGAGGCAGCCGCGGGCGGAGAAACGCGTATTGACCTCGACCGCGGCCACGGAGCACTCGACGTGCGTGCCGAAGCGGTGTTCGCGGATGCGGTTTTCCAGCTCGTTCACGTCGGACAGGTCCAGCACGGGCGAAGATTGCGGTGTGGAGGGATTCGTGAGGGTTTCCTGGAGGGCGATCTGACCGTCGAGGTAAGCCTGGTAGTTCGATTCCAGTCCGGGGTCGACGGCCAGCCCTTCGATGCGCTCCAGGAACGCTTCGGGTTCGCCGGCTCGAACCAACTCGACGATGTCGAGCAGCGTGAGAGGGTCGTTGGCGTACCAATAATTGAACAGCAATGCGGAATATCGGTAGTACTTGGCATCGGACTCGTAGGTGGATCGCAGAATGTCGGCGACGGTCATGCGGTTCACACCGTCATTCTTGATGCGCCCGACGAGTGTCTTTCTCACCGTGACACCGCCGGTGGCGGTGGCGCCGGTGAGAAATTCGGCGAATCCTTCGTCGAACCACTGCATGCGGCCGGTGTGATAGATCGGGGTGTTGGCCCACATCCCGCCGATGAGATATCGGCCGGCAAGGTAGTGGGCGTATTCGTGACGGAACAACTCCTCGAGGGTGTACGTCTGGCCCACTCGGTCGAAAGTGTAGAAGGTGCCCCGCGGCTCGATGTAAATGCCTCCGTTGTCCGTGTCGATGTCGAAGAGCTCCTTGGCGTGGTCGATGTATTGCTGATTGCTGCCGAAGAGGAACACCGTGAGTTGGCCGTTGTGGTCTTCGGGCAGCGGCGCGATCGTCTGGGTGACGCGGCTGAACTGGGCGTGGACCCGTTTGGTCGCGTCATAAAGGACCTGCAGAGCAGGTAGCCCCAATGGCGTCAACACGGTCATCGCGCCGTCGTCGAAGGTGAAGGTGTTCGGGAAGAGCTCATCCATGAGCCCGGCCACCTCGGCCGGGGGCCCCGGCGGCGCCGGCAGAGGTTTCGGCGGCATGTCCAGACGTTGCACGCCGTGGTCTACGGAGTTCGCGTACATGCCATCAGGTTCGCGTACCGGTCTGGGTGATGTCTGCCGATTCGCTTGATTGACATCCTCCCCGCCCTAAAGGACGGGGATTCCCTTGGTCGCCCTCAGGTTTTCCTGTTTCACCGACGATCGCCCCGTCCGAGAGGACTCTCGTTGAGGTCTTACACCGTCTCCGCAGGCTGTCACCGCCAGTCCGGCGGCCAGAATGTTACGCGCGGCGTTGACGTCGCGGTCGTGGACGGCACCGCATGGGCACGTCCACTCCCGTACGCTCAGCGGCATCTTCTGCGCGAGTGCGCCGCAGGCCGAGCACAGCCGGGTCGAAGGGAACCAGCGGTCCACGACGACCAGGTCCCGGCCGTGCCAGGCGGCCTTGTACTCCAGCATGGTGCGCAACTGCCGCCAGGCGGCGTCCGAGATGGCGCGGGCCAGACGGTGGTTCTTGACCATGTTACGGACGGCCAGGTCCTCGATCACGATCGCTTGGTTCTCACGAACGAGCCGAGTGGTCAGCTTGTGCAGGTGGTCGCGCCTGCGATCGGCGATCCGGGCGTGGATACGGGCGAGGGTGACCCGGGCCTTGGCCCGGTTCGCCGAGCCCTTCTGCTTACGGGCCAGGTTCTGTTGCGCGCGGGCCAGCCGCTGCCGGTCGGCGCTCTCGTGCCGAGGATTGGTGATCTTCTCGCCGGTGGACAGGGCGAGCACGCTGTCGAGCCCAGCGTCGATCCCGACCCGGCCCGTGGCGGGGGTCTGGGCGATGACGTCGTCGCAGAGCAGGGACACGAACCAACGTCCGGCGGCGTCACACGACACGGTCACCGTCGACGGCGACGCACCGTCAGGCAGCGGCCGCGACCACACGACGTCGAGGGGTTCGGTCATCTTGGCCAGGGTCAGCGTGTCGTCGCGCCAGCGGAACGCGCTGGTGGTGTATTCCGCCGACCGGCGCGAGCGCTTCTTGGACTTGAATGTCGGGTGCTTGGCTCGTTTTGCCCAGAAGTTGGTGTACGCGGTCTGCAGGTGCCGCAGCGCCTGCTGCAACGGCACGCTGGACACCTCGCTGAGAAACGCCAGGTCGTCGGTCTTCTTCCACGCGGTGAGCAGGGCCGAGGTGACGTTGTAGTCGATCCGCTCCTGCCGCTGCGTCCACGCCTCGGTACGGGCCTGCAGGGCCATGTTGTAAACCAGCCGGACGCACCCGAACGTCCGCGACAACTGCGCGGCCTGGGCGTCGGTCGGGTAGAAGCGGTACTTGAACGCCCGCTTCACGGTCCTGGACACGCCCGCAATCCTAAACGGACACTGCAGAGCCTTGGTCCATGGGTGGACGCCGGTCCGCCTCGACGGCGGATCGGCTATGCCTGTCCTGCTCCGCAGGGGTTCCGTTTCCTCTCCGGCCTGAAGGCCGGAGTATCCACGGAAGGGATCTGATGACACGCCGTCACGGCCGGACACGTGGACCTCGACGCGCCCGGAAGGCCATCCTGGATGCAGGCGCAGCCGGCACGGCGCCCGCCGGACACGATCCGCGTGAGCGCCGAACGGCCACAGGTCGGCCATCGACACCGAGTTGGAGCAGACGTGCACACATCCGGCCATGACCCGCGCACACCGCGGCCCCATGCCGCGGCCGGATCACGAGTTCCGTGCGGCGCCGCAGACGCCTTTGACGCCCTTCGCCTCCGCTGGCGCCGGGCGCTCATCGGCTCGGGGTTCGACCCCGCCGCTGAACCGTACGCGAGCAGGCTCGCGGCGCTCGGGGCCACAGCGGCGGGCTTTCGCGGCACCATGGCTCCTGCCGGCGAGTCTCTGTGGCCCGACCAGCCACTGGCTTCCTCCGACTCGGTCACCGGCGGCTACGCCCGGCTGCGGGTGATGGCATTGGCCTACGCGCAAGCCGGCACGGGCCTGACCGGCGACGCCTCGCTGCGCGACGATGTGGTCGCCGGCTTGGACCATCTGCACGGCCACGCCTACCACGCGTCGACCACCTTCTACGGCAACTGGTGGGACTGGAACATCGGTGCCCCGCTGGCTCTCACCGACACCATGACGCTCGTCCACGACGCCTTGTCCTCGACGCAGCTCGGCAGCTGGCTCGCGGCGATCGACCACTTCGTGCCCAGCGCCGACCAGCTGCTGCATGTCGGCCCCGCCACCGGGGCCAACCGAGTCGACGTCTGCGCCGTGCTGGCGCGCAGGGGCATGCTCGGCAGGAGCGCGGCCAAACTCGCCGCCGCACGCGACGGCCTGTCCCCCGTGCTGGTCCAGGTACGCGCGGGCGACGGCTTCTACGCCGACGGGTCCTTCATTCAGCACCGCCGCGTGCCCTACACCGGCACCTACGGCGAGGTCCTGCTCTCCGGCCTGGCCGCGATGCTCGCCTGGCTCGCCGAATCGCCCTGGGCGGTCACCTCCTCCCACCGGCGGGTCCTGTTCGACGCGGTCGCAACGACCTACGCCCCGTTCATCCACAACGGTCTTGTCATGGACGCTGTCAGCGGTCGCGCCATCGCCCGTAACCAGTCCGATCACCAGCGCGGGCACGCCGTCAGCGCCGGCATACTGCAGCTGGCCGCCTCGGCACCGCCCGCCGAGGCCGCTGTCTGGAAGGCCATGGTCAAGGGCTGGACGCAGCGTGAGCGCTGGGCGAACATCACCGTCGATCCCAAGCTCGGCATCCCGGCGCTGGCGGCCGTGCTGGCGGTACGAGACGACCCTGCCGTCACCCCCAGCCCTGAACCGGTCGGGCACCGGCTGTTCGCTTCGATGGACCGCGCCGTCCACCGCCGCCCCGGATGGGCGGCCGTGCTGAGCCTCTGCTCCGGTCGCACCGCCTTCTACGAGACCACCAACGGCGAGAACCTCAAGGGCTGGCACACGTCCAACGGCGCGTACCACTACTGGGGTGACACCTGGGGCGGCGGCCAGTACTCCGACTCCTACTGGCCCACCGTCGACCCCTACCGACTGCCCGGCATCACGGCCTCCCGCAAGACGCTCGCCGACGCCTGGGGCGGCGCTTTCGGGCTGCCCCGCCCTGACACGGTCTGGGCCGGCGGTGCCTGCGACGGCGCCCACGCCGCCCTCGGCCAGGACACCCGCGGTCCCGACTCCTCGCTGAAGGCGAAAAAGTCCTGGTTCTTCGTCGGCGACACCATCACCTGCCTTGGCGCCGGCATCACCGCCACCGACGGCACCGCCGTCGAGACCACCATCGACAATCGCGGCCTCGGCGGCGGTCCCCTCACCGGCAGCCTGACTGTCGACGGGGTCGGTCGGCCGGCCGCGACCGGCTGGAGCGCGACCTTCCCCGACGCGGGCTGGGCCCAGCTCGACGGAGCCGCCGGCTACATTTTCCCCGGCGGTGCCGACGTCCGGGTGCTGAGTGAGAGCCGCACCGGCAGCTGGTCGCAGATCAGCGCATCGGGATCGACTGCTCCGATCAGCCGCGATTACCTGACCCTCTGGCTCGACCACGGCGTCGACCCCGCCGGCGCGTCCTACCACTACCTGCTGCTTCCTGGAGCCGACGCCGGCACCACGGCTGCCCGTGCGGCAAACCCCACCGTCACAGCCCTGTCCAACACCACCACCGCTCAAGCGATCACCGACAGCGCCACCGGTGTGACCGCCGCGAACTTCTTCACCGCCGGCACTGCCGGGCCGGTCACCGTAAGCGCCCCGTGCTCCGTGCTCATCCATGAACACGGCGGGCAGCTGAAAGTCACCGTCGCCGACCCCACCCGCGCCGCCACCACCGTCACCGTCACCCTCGCCCGCAGCGGCTACGCCACAGCGGCCTGCGATCCGCAGGTCAGCATCACCAATGTCGATCCGATCACGCTCGTGGTCGAGGTCGGCGGCAGCCTCGGCGCCGGCCGCTCGCTGACCCTCGGCACCGGATCCGCGGTCACCGGCGGTCAGCACCTGACCCTGGCACCCGTCGCGGACGCCTATGTCCGCGACGGCTCGTACGCAACAACCAACTTCGGCAACGACCAGTACATGATCATCAAGAACGCGAGCGCCGGATGGGCCCGCCGCGCCTATCTCAAGTTCGACCTGACCGCGCTGACCGGCGCACCCAGGCGCGCGGTGCTGTGGGTCAGCGGCCACACCGCCGACAGCGCGGGCACCCACACCACCATCTCCGCGTACACCACGGGCAGCGGCTGGACGGAGAACGACATCACCTGGAACACCTCACCCGCGCTGGGCACGGTGGAGGCCACTGCGCCACTGTGCGACGTCACCGACTGGATACCGCTCGACGTCACCTCACTCATCACCTCGGCATACATCAGCGGCGCCACCGCCGCCGTCGCCATCTACCAGAGCTCAGCGGGCTTGGCCACCGTGATCAACAGCCGTCGCAACCCCGTCCGACCACCGTTCCTACAGGTCATCTCTGACTGAGAAGGGCCGCCTACGGTGTGCCGGTGATGCGCCGCCGACAGCCCCTTGCGGCATATCGGGCACGACCGCACGACTCGATCCCGAACGATTCGTCAGCAGGTCCAGCTCGCGGTCGTCGCCGGTCGAGCATGCCCGGTGGTTCCCGCATCGCGGCCCACCCGTGACCCAAGCCGCTCAGCCGTCATCCCCCGAACTCCAACCGGATCGAGTCGTTGTCCGGCAGCACGATGAGCCGGCCCAGCCCGTCGTTCCAGCCGTCACTGAGCAGGAAGTACTTGTCGCCGGAGCGCTGGAGGAGGAACAGGCCGTCATAGCGGTATCCGTACCCTGGCTCCGGGCCAGGCGTGATCGTCTCCCGGACCCGGTCGGTGGACAGGTTCAGGCGCCGCACGCTGTACACCGCAACCGGTGCCAGCTCGTCGGCGGGTGCCGCTTTGATGCCGACGGCCATCTCGCCGCCGACGAATGTGGCGTAACGCTCGGCGGTCCAGAACAGCGTGACGGCCAGCAGCGCGGCGACGAGCGCGACCGTGGTCAGGGAGGGCAGCGGCCGACCCTGGAACACACGGTGCAGGGTGGCACCGTAAGCGGTGCCCACGATCCCGACCGCCACCCACAACGGAAACGTGATGTGGCCGAACACCGGGACGATCATGGTCAGTGGTATGCCGATCGCGACCGGGATCAACCAGGAGAGCCTGAGCCAACGCGCCCAGCGGATGGCCGATCGTGGTGGTGTGCTGGGCACCGGCTCGGGACCGCCCTCGCGGACGGAGCCGACACGGTGGGACCCGGTCAGCCGGCGGTGCACGCGGATGCCGAGATACGACGCGACGAGCAGCAGGAATACCGGAATGAACAGGGCGTCGATGCTGCGTAGCAGGTAGTCGGCGGTGGACATGTCGAAGACGCTGGCGTCAGCACCGAAGGCGCGGGCCTGTGCCTCACTGCGTGCCCAGCCGAAGTAGTAGAGCAGCGCGGTGAGCAGCGCCGCCAGCGAGCCGACTTCGGTGGCGACCTTGAGCAGGGGCAACAGCCGGTCCGAGGTGGGGGCTACCGGCGGCTCCCCGGCCGAGGGCTGGGTCATGTCATCGGGCGGGGCAGGGTGCCCGGTGCGACCCGATGCGGGATCGTCCGGCTCCGCCTGCCGCCGGCGATTCGCCGGTGTCAGGCGGTGCAGGTGACACGGCAGGCTGCGACGCCGAGGCGGAGGGCGAGGGCGGCGGACCCACCGAAGAACTCGCGCTGGGCCCCGGCCGATCCAGGGTGAACAGTTCCTCATCGGTGGACCAGCTCACTTCCGCCTGCACGCGGACACACGCAGCTGTCGCGGACTCGGGTGCGGGCGGCATGATGAACTGCAGACCGCCCGCCACCGGCTGGAGCCCGTCGGGTCCCGCGTTCCGTTCGAAGAGGGCGGAGTCGTTGACCTCGCCGTTGAATTCCACGAATACGCTGTGGACCTTGTCGAGGTTGTCGCCGACGATCGTCACCTTGTCGCCGGAGAGGCCGTGGTCGGGCTGAAGGCGCGTGATGGTCGGACACGGAGGTTCGCCGCCCGGACCGGCCTCACCGACTTCGAAGGTCGCCTTCGGGTCCGCGCGGTGGGCCTTGACGAGCTGATCCAGCAGGTCGTAGACCGGGACGTTCAGGCAGTGGACCGAATCCGGTCCGCCGGCCTGTTCCAAGGCGGACTCGGCCGACGGCCACAGCTCGGTGCGGCCGTCGAAGGCCGCCAAACAGGCCTGTGCTGCTCCGGCGAACAGGCGGCCGGTCGCAGGCTCCATATTTTCGGTGAGGGGAATGACATCCGCGCACTTCCGCTGCCCCAGCAGGTCATAGGCCTCGGTCAGGTCCGATTGCGGACCGCGCGGTGTGCCCAGTCCCAGCCGTCTGAGCCAGGCGATGATGTTGCGCTTTCTGGTCGGCGCGACCCCCTGTCGGGCCGGAGTGGCGGCGGCGGTCGGCATGGCTGCGCCGGTGCCGGCCGGCGCTGCAGGCGCGCCGGGATCGGTGTCTGTGCAACCCGACGCTGCCAGGAGCATCGCGATAGCCAGCGGCACACAAAACCGGCGGATCATCATGCAGACACTCCCATGACCAAGCGCAGGGTTCCCTCGCGCCCTGATCGTAGGCAGGCCGATACACTTAAAGTGCGCTTTCTGGACAGTTGGTGCAGGACCCTAGCGCGGCGCGGACTCCTACCGTCCGGTCCCGGCTCACATCGCAGGTGCGCAGATCAGCGCCGTCCCGCAGCTTTCGTCCAGGACCACGCACTGCTGCGCCATGCGGTCATTCCGAACCCGACCGGTACGTAGCAGTCGTCGATGCCCAGTGACGCCGCCCTGCGGTATCCGTGAGACTCCAGCAGTATCCGGATCTGTTCGCGGGCCGACGTGTAGTTGTGTTCCACGGTGAGCACCCGGAACGCGTACTGCCCGAACGGGAACGACCGCAGGATCGACAGCTCGGAACCCTCGGTGTCCAGGCTCCAATAATCGATCACCGGCGGCGCGCCGCATTCGACCAGCACGGAACGCAGCGTCCGGGCCCGCTTGCGCTCGGGTTCCGTGCCGGCGAGCGCCTGCCGGGCGAAGGCACGCGCGAAGCGCAGGTGTTCGGGATCGTATTCGTCGACGATCCCGCCGTAGACGCTCGCGGCGGAAAGGAAGTCGACGTCGACGTCCTGGTCGTAGAGACAGCAGTCGAGGCAGATGCAGCTGCGGTTGCGCACCAGTTCGGCGAACATCGTGCCGTTCGGCTCTATGCATATCCCCGACCAGCCGAACTGGGACTCCAGCAGCTTCGTATTGCTACCGCGGACGCCGTCCGAGGCACCGGAGTCCAGGAAGAAGCCACCACGCAAGCCACCCAGCTGGGCTAGGACGAACAGGTCCTGCCCCTGGTAAGAGTGGCTGGACGGCATCGCGCGGGCGCCGTCACCGCCCACGTCGGAAAGCCCTCGACCGCCACGCGTACGGTGCCGCCGCCTCCGGCTCCGGCTGGCGCAGGGGGCTCGGATGGTGCTCATCCTGCTCCCGGTCGCCGTAGAGCATGGTGATGTTGACGCGCCGGTTCTCGTACTCCGGGCGGAATCGGATCTGCGCTGTCGCGTGGAACAGGTCGGAGTTGAAGATGATGGCACGATTCTGTCGATACGGGATCGTCACCGCCCGCGCCTGCCGCTCGTGCAGGTAGCGCCGAATGTATTCCAGACTCTCGTTGTAGGTGCCGAAGTCCCACGACAGGGGCGCCGCCACGTCGTAGACGACCAGCCCACCCGAATCGGGGTCCAGGTTCGCCGACTCGGGGGTGATCCAGAAGTTGGCGTTCACCGCAGCGAAGTCGGCATGGACGGTCGAGTCCGCCGGCAGGTTCGGCGAGTTCTTGAAACCCCACAGCTGGCGCAGCGGGTGACGACGGCCGATCACCTCCGGCAACTGCACACGGAGCTCGTCGGCGATCTGAAGCAGCAGCGGGCAGTTGAACCCCGCGAAGAAGAAGGCGCCCAGACGCCCGTCGGCGTACCGGTTGCCCGACCACACGGTCGACTCTTCACAGAACCGACGCAGGGCCTGCAGCGCCTGCGGGGACAGGAAATCGTCGATGACCACGAGCCCCGGTGACTCTTGGAGGTATTGCCGCTGCACCGCTGCCCGATCCCAGCTCTTCGACAAAGCGTGGTCAAGGCGGCCCGCCTCGCTGACGTGCACTATGCGGCTGTACACGTGGCCGATGCGCCGCTCGTCGTCAGCCTCCATCGGTGACCTGCTGTTGGTGCCCAGCGGTCGCAGCCGGTCTGCGATCTTCGCGTAGTCGGCGATGATGGCATCGAACTCCGCGCCGAGCACTCCACGCTGGCGCAGCAACCCGAACTGCGCCATGTCGTGGTCCAGCTTCGGCACCGACAGATACGTGTTCGGCGTGCGTGTGGGCAGCGGCAGCTCCCGGCCGGCCGAGTCGCGCGGCGGCCGCCACCGACTGGCCCATCGCGATGCGGCGAAGATGCCCGCCAGCTCACCAGCGACGGCGAGGTCGCCGGTCGCCATCGCGTCGACTATGGCGTCGTTCATCCATCGCGTGCCGTCCTCCCCGGACTGCACTTCTGCGTGCCATATGTCACGGCTGTCGGCGATCCGGCCGACCCTCACCAGGTGCTCAGCCAGCAGACGGCGTGTCCGGCCCGGGTTCATCGCGCTGCGCAGCGCAGATTCGTATCCCGCTCGGACCGAGTCGAACCCGGCATCGCGGGATTCACGGTCCGTACTCACTCGATCCATCGATGTACCTGGATCAGCCGAGACCGGAGACCCGCAGCGCGCCGCTGGCCCGCATCTGCTTGGCGAACTGCGTCAGCGCGTCGAGCGTCACCTGCACGTCGGGGCTGACCATGCGGGCGACGCCCGGGCTCATCTCGGTCCCGCCGGTGCCCGGGCTCATCTCCGTCCCACCACCCGGACTCATCTCCGTCCCCGCGAAAACACCACCACCCGCAGCCAAGACCCCCGGGCTCATCTCCGTCCCGCCGGTGCCCGGACTCATCTCCGTCCCACCACCCGGACTCATCTCCGTCCCCGCGAAAACACCACCACCCGCAGCCAAGACCCCCGGGCTCATCTCCGTCCCGCCGGTGCCCGGACTCATCTCCGTCCCACCACCCGGACTCATCTCCGTCCCCGCGAAAACACCACGACCGGAGCCGACCGCGCTGATGATCGCTTTGAGAAGTGCGGACTGGGCTCGGAACGTGTCCTCGCGCTGACCCCCGCCACGAACGAGCGCGAGCACGACTTCATCATCGCCGTGCCGGGCGACGGCACGCGAGAAGTCCTTGGCGAACACGTCCTCCGGCGGCATGTCGGGATGGCCGGAAGCGTAGTCGCGCAGCCACTGCAACAGCGGCGGGTGGGACAGCACCGCGTAGGTGAGCTGGTTGGCAGCCTGGGTCACCTCGGCTGACGGTCGTTCGCCGTCGACGTACTCGTAAAACACCTGGGCAGGATCGGTGACGAACTGCTCGCGCAGCAGGAAATCCGACGACATGGCCTTGAACAAGGCGTCGACCCGTCGCTTGAGTCTGAGTTCGACCGTCATACGAGTACTCCCCTCGGCGCGGGCGCTGGCCCGTGGTCACGTGTTGGTGGGCGACCGCTGATCCGGTCACCCACGACGACGCTATCAGGCTAAATACGACGCAATAGGGCTATTCGGCCGTGTGTCGGAGATCGCCCCCGTGGACGAACGAGCGAGCATCAGCGTTCAGACCCGCAGGAAGAACCCCGCCAAGCTAGCCCGGACGTGCGTTCCGGCATTGGTGTCGACACGGCGGATCATGTGCGGGCGATCTGGCCCGAGCAGCACGAGCCGGTTCGGATACGGCACGATGCAGGTGGCAATGCCGGAAGAGTCCTCGTCCTGGTCGTAGCCCCGAGAAGGCGCGACCGGATCCGCGTCGTGGAACACGAACAGCTCACCGCCCCAGTGCAGGCTCCAGGACCGGTGTGCGAAGAAGGTGAAGGCCCCGGTGTACTTCCCGCCGTCCAGGTGCAGGGACAACGCGCTACCCACGGGATACAGCCAGGGCGCGACGAACATCGCCCGCCAGTCGGCGCCCTGCGTCCCCGCGACGTCGGGGAACCGGTCGGCAAGCTCGCGGGCGGCATCGACCAGCGCGTCGACCGAGGTGCCGGTGGGATAGCTGACCTGCCCCTGGTCGAGCAGCCCCGCCGGGTCGAAGCGGACCGAGGGCCCGCGCAGCGGCTGGCCATCCGACAACCGCCATGCCTTGTCCCAGCGCCGGGCATGCACAGAGTGGTACTCCCCAGCGTCGACCTCGTCGGCCACGGCCTCGAACGTCTCGGCGGGCAGCACGTGGTCGGCCACCACGAGCCCCGGCGCCTGCAGCGTCACCTTCATGCAGGCACCTGCGCATCCCCCAGGGCGCCGGCGCGCACGAGCAGCGGCTGCACGATCTCAGGCGGGTACGCGTCCTGCCGGCCGTCGAACATGTGGCGCCGGGAGGAGCCATCCGCGCGCACGTAGTTCAGGAACACCTGGCCGAAGTTGTCGCCGTGGAACGTGTCGCGCCAGTGCTCGACCTGGGTGCCGAAGTAGACCACCGCGTCGCCGGGATGCTGCGTGACGGCGACCCCGGGAGCAAAGCATATCGGTGGCGGCGCGATCCCCTGCCGCCCGAGATGGATCGTCACGGCGATCTCGCAGGCATCCCGATCGCTGTGCCGCTTCAGCTCGTTGCCGGGCAGATAGAGGCGCGCGTACGAATAGGTGGGCAGCAGGCTGCAGCCGGAGGCGTGCTCGACTTCGGGCAGCAGCCCGAGCAGCAGTGCGTCGAGTGTCGAGTCGCCCCAGAAGCTGAGCGCGTCGGCGACCTGATCATCACGCTTGTATTCTCCACGGGCCCGGCGGAGCAGCAGCATCGCGTAAAGCGTGCGCGCCAGTGGTGGATCTATGAACTGCTCGACCACGGTGAATCCGGTGGCCGATAGCGATGGCACCATGCCTCCGACTTTAGTGCCGCCGCCGTGACCAGCGGTTCAACACGTCGACAACCCTGCCTCCCGACGAGAACCGAGTCGTGCCGCGACACCCTCGCCGCCGGCGGGAACTGCTGGGTCAAGTTCGCCGACATCCAGGTGTGCGACCCCGGCTTCGGACACAAGCGCCTCGACCACGTTGAGCCGATCCGAATCCCGCGCCGCCGCGCGGACGCCGCACCCCTCTCATTCACACGTTAGTGCCTGTTTCATGACATATCGCAGTTCAGATGGCCTGTATCGCTATAGTAGCTTTTGCCGCATTGATTGGTCGTAAAGCGAACCCTCGACCGGTGGGCGGCAGCGTCCGTTGATGCGAGGGGGAGCCTTGATCGGCGACAGCCCGTCGGCCGGAGCGGCCAGAAGATCGGTGGACGTCGTCCTGGTCCAGCCGAACATCGTGTGGGCGTACGACCCGTTCGAACACCTGGGTCTCGCCTATCTGGCCGCGGCGTTGCGAGCCGACGGGTTCAGTGTGGACATCATCGACGGTCTGCTGGGTGAGCTGACCACCGATCAGCTGCTCGACGAGTTGGGCCGGCGGGACATCGGCGTGCTCGGGGTGACCCTGATCTCGCACGGCTATCCGCAGACGGTCTCGTTCCTCGAGCGCGTCCGCCAGGCGCACCCTGGTACGCGGATCGTGGCGGGCGGGCACTTCGCGACGTTCGCGGCCGACAAGATCCACGCGCACACCGATGTGTTCGACGCCATCGTGCTCGGCGAAGGGGAGCGCCCGTTCCTCCACTACTGCCGCAACGTACTGCGGGGCGCTGTCGAGTGCCTGGACGACGTCTGCGAACGGGGCGAGAAGGCTCGCCGCACCGGCCGCTCCGGGTACGACCTCGACGAGCTGCCGAACCCGGCGCGGGACCTGCTCAGCCTGGCGCTCAGGCGAGGAGCTCAGGCGAGCGTCACGTCCTCGCGAGGGTGCTATGCGCGCTGCGCGTTCTGCAGCGTGCCGAACTTCTACCGGGCGGGCGGGGTGGCGGCGGGCTGGCGGCCACGATCGATTCCGCACGTGCTGGCCGAGCTGGCGGAGCTGCATGACCGCTTCCGGCTCTCCCATTTCATGTTCGTCGACGACAACTTCATCGGTCCCGGCAAAGCGGGCAGGCAGCGCGCGATCGAGTTCGCCGCGGCCTACAAGGCGGCCGGGATCCCCATGACGTTCCACATCGACTGCCGGGCGGTCGACGTGGACGAGGAGGTGATCGCGGCGCTGCACGACGCGGGCCTGCGCTCGGTGTTCGTCGGTGTGGAGTCGGTGACGGCCGAGGACCTGCTGGCCTACCGCAAGGGCGTGCGGGCGGCGAAGAACTGGGCGGCAGTCGAGATCCTGGAGCGCTACGAACTCCGGAAGACCCTTTCCATGATCATGTTCAATCCCGAGACCACGCCGGACGCCGTTCTGCAGAACATCGCGTTTCTCCGGTGGGCGGAGTACTACCCGCGGAACCCATTATCGATCTTGAACTTGTACGAGGGGACCGACCTGCTCGAACGTTACCGCGCTCAGGTGCGCGGGCCGTTCTGGGACTACCGCTTCAACTTCGCCTGCCCGCAGACCCGCGTGGTCTACGAGGAGGCGATGTCGTTCTGCAAGGGGACGCTCGCGCTCGAGCGCCGACTGTCCAGGGGCGACGAGGCGGCGGCGCGCGCCCGGACCGTCCTCTACCGCCTTCGCCTGGGCCACCTGGAGGATGTCGCGGCCCACCACGGGACCGAACCAGCCGGTGAGCGGCTGGCTCGCTGGCGCGGCCGAGTCGACGTCCTCGACAGCACGATGACCGCTGCGGGCGCGCCACCTGCGGTCCCCGAGCGGCGGTATCTCACCGGCTCCTTCGACGAGCCGGCCGACCTGCGCGACGAAACAGATGTATCCAGCTGACCGACAGACCAGTCAACCCGACAGACAGGAACCGGTATGACCACCCAGGACAGGGACGACAGCAGCCTCCTCGAGGAACTCTCGACCGGGGAGGACGAGTTCGACGTAGATCTCATGGCGTGCGGGTGCAGGCTCGCGCCGGCCGGAAAGCTCGAGTTCTCCATCTACGACCTCGTCCGCATGTACGCGCTCAACGAGGACGACCTGGTGTCCATGGTGGGCGCCCTGATCGACGAGGGCCGTATCCCGCACGACAAGGTGCACGAGCTCGCCGACCGGGTCGCCCGGGGTGAGTTCACCGAGAAGGACAAGGACGAGCGCGGCAAGACCATCGAGGATCGCCGCGCCCGCCGAGGCGAGCAGTGAACCGGCCACTCCTCGCCTGCGTCACGGGCCGGACCGCATCCGGCACCGCCTCGCTGTCGGCAGCGAAGCGGTGCCGGATTGACCTTCGCTAGCAGACTGCGATGGGGGTGACCATCCGGACACCGGCCGCGGCCGACACCGCACCGGACTTCAAGGCGGCCGTGGCCGAGGCACTGCACCTCGCCGGCCGTTTCGACGAGGCCGCGGCCGAGTTCACCAGTTTGGCACAGGCCGGACATCGCACCGGGGTGTCGGCCTTGAAGGCGGCGATCAGCCGATTGGCGGCCGGGGACACCCGATGCGGCACTCGGTTGCTCGACGTCGCCCGCACCGCGGGTGCGCCGCCATACGACGTCTCCTACGTCAGGGCGCAGGCGCTCTGGCACGCCGGCTCCGTCGACCGCGCGCTGTCGCTCATGGCGCAGGCCGCGCAGGAGGAGCCGTCACCGGGGCGGGCGGCCAACGCCCTGGGCATGCTGCTCTGCCGCACCGGTCACCGCGAGGACGGTCTGGCGCTCGTACGGAAGGCGGCTGACGCCTCTCCCCCTGATCCGTGCGCGCTCGTCAACCTCGTGGTCGCGGGGCCGCGCATCCCCGTCCGCGAGGCCCAGGAACTGCTCAACCGCGCGGCGGCACTGGCTCCCCAGCGTCCCGACGCCCACCGCGTCTGGTCCGTCCTGGCGGCCCGCGAACAGCTGGCCGACGAGGTCGAGCTCGCCCGGCAGCGGTCGGCCCTGCGCGCCACACCCAGCCGCCACGCCACGACCGGGGCCGCTCGCCCGGAGCCGCAGTACTGGGCGGACGGCAGGGTCGAGCTGGCGATCGGCCGCGGCGTGCGGCTGGCTGCCGTGATCACGCTCGATGATCAGGTCTGGGCGGCTCATCGCCCCAGCGTGCTGCGCATCAACGAGGGCTACGGCCGCGTCCAGGTCGGCGATCAGGAAGCCGCCGCCGGCAGTATCACGCTGGACGACAGCTGCTGGGATCTGCTCGACGGTGCCCGGCGGCTGCGCATACAGGCCAGCGGGACGCCCAGCGGACCGTGCACGCGGTTCGACGCGCGCCGCGTCGAACTCGGCGAGGCGTCCTGGTGGCTGCCGACGTTCGAGCCCGGACCTGACATCCGCTGGACGCCGGTCGCGGTCCCGGACGAAGGCGCCGTCGACATCCCGCTCAGCGGGGACCGACGCGGCGGCCTGGGCTGGTGCCGCCTGCGGCATCCCGAGACGTTCAGCCTCCCTGCCGGCGCGAGCGCCGTGGGCCACGCCCACCGGTCGGCCTTGCGCACGCTGGCGACCACGGCCACGGCCTACACCGACCTGCTGACCAGCCTGCTGGGCCGGGAGCCTCCACGGCACCCGCGAGTGGTCCTCGTGGACGCGCCGTCATCCACCTTCTGCTACACACGTGCCGGCGTCATCCGCGTCGCGTCTGGCGCCGTTGACCGCGGGATCGCCGAGGTTCTGCTCGGACACGAGGTCGGCCATCTGTGGTGGGGCATACGAGCCCCGTTCGCACCGGCCGGCACGTGGCTCTGCGAAGCCCTCGCCGAATACACCCTCCATCTGGCCGACCGGTCCGGCATGCTCGCCGGCGGCTACCGGCGGAAAACCCTGGAGGCGGTGGCCCGGCTCGACGCCGCCGGCTCGGAGGCGGCGCTGGAAACCCTGGCCCGACGCACCGACCCTGCCGGTCGCCATCTGCTGCGCGCCAAGGGCGGGTTCGTCATCGCGATGCTCGAGAACATCGTGGGTGCCGACGTCATGACCGAAGCGCTGCGCCACTTCCTGAGGCTGGGCCGCACCCATGTTCTCGACACGTTCGCTTTCGCGGCGATCGTCGGCGCGGCGTATGGCGGCTCGGTGGACTGGGTGCTGCAGCAGTGGCTGGAACGGCCCGGTCTCCTCGACATCCGGCTCGACCCGATCCGGCTGACCGGGTCCGGTGCCGGATGGGAGCTGGCCGTCCAAGCGCGCTGCACGACTCCCGCGGTGCCGGGCAGCGCGGTCACCATCGAGGTCACCGACGTCCACGGGGCTCGCGAGCGGCAGCGGGTGCTGCTCGACGTCGCACCCGCGGTGGCCGTGTTCTCGCTCAGGGCCCGACCGGCGGTGGTCGTCGCGGACCCGGACCACCTGTTGTTTCGAACGTTGCGCCCGGCGACCGTTCTGGGCCGCGAGCTGGAGGATGCCTCATGAATCTGCGTGACCGTGTCATCCTGCTGATCGCGCCGGAGATCATCAATCCGAGGTCGATGCCCTGCGTGGGGCTCGGATACATCGGCACCTATCTCGCGGCGAAGGGACTGCAGGTCAAGATCGTCGACAGCCAGTTCACCAAGGAGGACCCCGGGCGCGCGCTGGCGACACTGCCGCCCACGCTGGTCGCCATCGGCGTGGACTCCCGCACGATCGACCGTGGTCGGCGGATCGCGCGGCTTGCCAAGCAGCACGGTCACACGACCTTGCTCGGTGGCCTGCACGTCTCGCTGATCAAGGAGGCGATCCTCGAGTTTCCGGAGGTCGACTTCGGCATCGTGGGCGACGGCGAGGAGCCGACCTGGCAGCTGGTCGAAGCGCTGGAAGGTCGCCGCGAGTTCGCCAGAGTGTCCGGCCTCGTCTGGCGCGAGAACGGACGCACCCGGCGCAACGTCAACACCACGGAGTCCAACGACCTCGATGCCCTGCCCTTCCCCGACTACCGCCTGGCGGGCATCCACCACTTCCCGCTGTACCCGCTCGTCACCTCCCGGGACTGCCCCTTCAAGTGCACCTACTGCACGGTAGGGAACATCTCGCACGGCCGGTTCCGCTCGCGCACGCCACAGAGCTGCGTGGTGGAGCTGGCCTACGCGAAGGAGCGGTATGGAGTCCGCGGATTCCTCATCGTTGACGAGAACTTCGCCGTACGCAAGGAGCGCGCGTACGAGTTCTGCACGGCCCTGATCGAGGCGGACCTCAATCTGCCTTGGACAGCTTTCGAGGGGGTACGCGCCGACATGATGACCGACGCCTTCGCGGCGCTGCTGCGCCGATCGGGCTGCCGGTGGGTGTTCTTCGGGATCGAGAGCTCCGAGAACGGTGTACTGAAGGCGGTCCGGAAGGGTTCCAAGATGTCCCGCATCGAGCGGGCCGTGACGATCGCCCGCAGGAACGGACTCAAGGTGGGCGGGTTCCTGATCGTGGGCCTGCCGGAGAGCTCCTTCGAGTCGGACATGAGATCGATCGCCTGGGCGACCGAGCACCTCGACAAGTGCCAGTTCTGGATGTCGATCCCCTACTACGGGACGGCGCTGTACGAATGGGTCAAGACCAACGGGCGGCTGCTGCGGGCACCGGTCGGCGACAACCTGGTCAACTCGCTGAGCACCATGCCCTACTACGACACGCCGCAGTATCCAGCGCGCGACATCAAGCGGGCCCACGTCATCGCGTCGCTGCGCACCGGCGTCGAGTTCTTCTTCGAGTACATCGACCGCGAGGCGTACGACCGGATGCACTGGACCCGGCAGCGCGCGGACGCCGAACGGCGCCGCCTGCTGAAAGTGGCGACGCGCTGGGACCCCTTCTGGGCGGAGCACTTCGCCGGGCGGCTGCCGAAGGCCGTCGACCCGGTGACCGCGGCGCGGGACGCGGCGGCGGTCGCCGAAGAGCCCGCACTGACCAACGACTTCCTCGGGACACTCGGGTCGCCCGTCCCGCCTGTGCGCACACTGCCGATGGCGGTGCGGTGACATGGGCCTGATGAGCCTCGTCGTGCACGGCGAGATGCTGCTGGACAACGGCCGTAACCGGGCGCTCGCGGCGGCGATCGAGGAGGTCGTGCGCCCCGGCGACGTCGTCGCCGATGTGGGCGCGGGGACGGGCATCCTCGCCATGCTCGCCGCCCGAGCCGGGGCCGCCCAGGTTTACGCGATCGAGCGTGCGCCGATAGCCGCGGTCGCGCGGGCGCTGCTGGCCCGCAACGGGCTCGACGACGTCGTGCAGCTCGTGCACACCGACCTCACGGAGTTCGCGCCGCCCGCTCGCGTCGACGTTGTGCTGTGCGAGACGCTCGGCATGGCGTGCCTCGACGAAGGCTTCCGGGCGACCATGGCCGACGCTCGCCACCGGCTCCTGCGTCCCGGCGGCCGGCTGCTGCCCGCCGACGTCACCGTCCACGTCGCCCCCGTACGCCACGGCGCCGGTCGGGCCAGGCTGGACCAACTCGACTCGCTGGTGGGCCTTGACTTCGCGCCGTTCGGGGATCTGGTGCGGGCCGTCCACCGTCGTGTTCACCTCGACGCCAGTGACCTGCTGGCGCCCGCGAAGACGGCCTGGCTGCTCGACTGCCACACCATGGAAGCCGACGAGACGCTGACGTCGACACTGTCATTCCGGGCGACCCGGGATGCCGAACTCGGCGGCTTCGCGATGTGGTTCGATGCGGCCCTCTCGCCCTCGGTGCGCCTGAGCAACTGGGGAAACGACCCGGAGAACCACTGGGGCCAGGCATTCCTACCGGTGACGGTGCGGCCGGTGGCCGCGGGCGAGCGGATCGAGCTCGCCGTCTCGATTCAGGACAGTCCTGGCCAGTTCCGCGTGCACTGGCGCGACGGGGGCACCAACCCGCCGGCGGTCCGCCAACCGATCGATGCTTGAGAAGGAGTCGGCAGTGTGGAAGATCAGCCAGTTCACCGTCGTCCATGACCTCGCCTGCCGCGGACGCCCCGGTCTGCTGCTCGTGCTGAACACAGCCACGCAGCGCAGCATGGTCGTCGCGGAGCCGACCTGGGCGGCCGCTGCCGGCTCGGCAGCGTGCCCCGACTCGGCGGAGCCGTCCACGAGAACGGTCATCGCGGCGCTCGCCGACGCCGGATACCTGGTGGCAGAGGCCTTGGACGAGAACGCGGGTTTCCTCGACGGCTTCGACCGCCGTCGGCTGGCTCCGGCGCGCATCAACCCGATCATCGCTTTCACCACCGATTGCAATATCGCCTGCACCTACTGCTACGAAGAAGGTGTCCGCGCCACCACGATGACCGAGCCGGTGGTGGCGGCCACGGTACGGTGGCTGGAGCGGCGGATCGTGCTCGACGGAGTCATCGAGGTCGTCCCCAACCTTTTCGGCGGCGAACCGCTGCTGCACCGGCGGCTGCTGACCGACTTCATGACCCGGGTCAACGCCATGGGCGATGCGCACTCGGCGACCGTCGCCTACGCCATGTCCTCCAACGGGATGCTGCTGACCGAGGAGCTAGCACGCGTCCTGGCCCAGCTGCGGCTGCGCCAGATCCAGATCTCCCTCGACGGCCCCCCGGCCGTGCACGACCAGAGGCGGGTGGGCCACCGCGGCCAGTCGACCTTCGCCCAGGCGCTGCGCGGGATCGAGCATGCCTGCCGTTGGATCCCGGACGTCACCGTCAAGGTCAACTTTGATCGACACAACGCGGCCGCGGTACCGGACCTCTTCGACGAGTTGGCCGCCCGCGGCACCGCCGAGCGGCTGACGGTGAAGCTCGAGGCGATTGCGCACCAGTTCCCCGGATCGAAGGCCTGCCACCCGAGCAGTTATGTGATCCCACCCGAGACCCCGGAGATGGCCGACACCTACCTCGGTCTCACCCAGGCGGCCCGCCGCCGAGGGCTGCGCGTCACACCCGACACCGCGCACACCACGCCGTGCATGTACACGTCGCAGTGGGGTGTGATCATCGGGCCCGACGGGGGCATCTCGAAGTGCATCAGCCTGGTGGGGCGCCCGGAACACGAGGTCGGCAACGTCCTCGCCGGTGACTGGGACACGGACCGGTACGACGCCGCGATGAACGTCCGCAAGAAGGTCACGGACTGCGTCTCGGAGAAGTGCGCCTACCTTCCGGTATGCGCCGGCGGGTGCAGCTACGAGTCCGCCGTGCGAGGCATGTCCACCGCCACCCGTTTCTGCACCAAGCCCGCCCTCGAGCGATACCACTTCGGCCGCCAGCTGTTGCGGCACGAGGCCCGCCTGACAGAACTCGGGGTGACTCCGCTCGGCGACCCCGACTTCTCGTTGCCCGTGGCCCCGGCGCCCGGCCGAGCGCCCACACCGGTCCTTCTTCCCATGCCCACCAGAAGGGACAGCGCGACGTGAGCACCCACCCAGACAGCAGCACCACCATCCAGCACGACCGGCTCGACGGACTCGTCGACGCCGCGGGGGCCGAGCTCACGGCAGCCGGGCCGATGCGCTACCGGGGCGCCGCCTACCTGCCGGAACTCGACGGAGGCCCCTGGTTCGACCCGTCGGCATGGCAGTGGGCGGCATCCGTCGAGGACGCCTGGCCGGAAATCCGACACGAGTTCGAGACGATGGCGGCGCAGGCCGTGACACAGGAGTACCGGCAGCCGTTCGACGCCGACCGGCACGCGCCCGGACGGCCGGCCACCGGCGGCAGCGGCGGATGGGACGTCGTCTTCCTGCAGCGCCACGGCACCTGGGTGAAGCGCAATGCCGACCTTTTCCCCGCCACCCGCGCGACGCTCGTGCGCTCACCCATCGCCACCGGGGAGGCGATGTTCTCGGTGTTGGGGCCAGGCCAGCGGATCCTGCCGCACAGCAGCGGCTGCAACCTGGTCGTCACCTGCCATCTGCCGCTGGACGTCCCGCCGGGTGCCGGCATCTGCGTGGCCGGCCAGAACCGGACGTGGACCGAGGGTGCCATCCTCGCCTTCGACGACAGCTGGCTGCACCGCGCCTGGAACGACGCCGACCGGCCGCGGGTCGTGCTCATCTGGGACGTCTGGCACCCAGGTCTCACCGCCGACGAGGTCGACCGGCTGAGCGGACTTCTGCCGCGCCTGATGCCTGACATCGAAGGGTGACCCGCTGGCAGGCGCGGAGGACCTGAGTGGTCCCCCGCGCCTCATGCCGTGCCGGCCTACGCGGTCAGCTGTAGACCTCGAACTCGAACAGCGAGTAGCCGTACGCGGTGCCGCGGGCCGTGCCGTTGATCCTCACGTAACATCAAAGCCCGCTTCCGGAACTCCGGAAGCGGGCTTCTACCAGGTCTTACACACCGTCGGGCTGGCCGGATTCGAACCGACGACCCCTTGACCCCCAGGTATATCAAGGGCCAGCGGTGTACTAGGCAACGTTTGCCGAGGTCACTGGAAGCATAAAGTACCCTAGTCAAGGTGTCTGTGATTGCACCATTCCAGCATCACGTTCACCCAGCTCACGGACATACTGCATTCAGGATAGCTGATCGCCGCGTGACAAAATGGACAATCTGAAGTAGCCTCGATCGCCGAATTGCCGGGTCGCCAGCGCGCCGACGAGGATGCAGGCGATCCGGTCGCCCCGCCTCCGCCGAGGCCGATGCGGTCGAGACAGGCGAACACGAGCGGGGCACCGGGTGGGATGCCCGGAAACATGGTTGGTCCAGGAGTCGGGCTGGAAGTCGAGGATGCGGCTGGTTAGCCCGCGCAGCATCGCGCGAATATCGGTGACCTCCCCACCTCGGTGACGTATTCGGGCCGCGCGGCGAGTCTGCTCAATCGCCGCCACGGCAGCGCCTGCGCCAGGCCCGGCTGTGCAGGACGACGGCGGCCGCGATGGCGAGCGCGGCGGGGGCCCGGTGCCGAGATGCAGCCGCCGTGCCGGTGCGCTACAGCGGCGTGTTCGCCTATGTCAACGAAGCCTACGTCGGTCGGTAGCAGTTGGAGATATCGTGCCCTGGTCCCCAGCCTCGTCCTCGCCGACCCCGAGGGATCTGGTCAGGGAGTTAGAGGCTGGGGACTCACCTCATGCCGTCGCCGTGGCGGCGGCGATGATGAGGTTGGTGGTCACGTCCGGCCTGCTGACCATCGCTACGTGCGACCCATCGACCTCCACGGTCTTGGAGTTCGCACGTTTGGCCTCGTACCGCTCAAGTTCGGCCGGAATCGCCTTGTCCTGTCGCGCGATCAGCGCCCAGGACGGAATCGTGTGCCACGCTGCCTCCTGGGTCACGTCCTCGAACGAGGAGGCGCTGAACGGACGCTGGGTCGAGGCCATCAGCATGGTCGTCGACTCCGGCAGATCCGCTGCGAAGACCGCGCGCAGCTTGTCGGGCTGCAGGTACAGTTCTGTGCCGGTGGTGCCGTCCGGGTTCGGGAACTGCACTGGGTTCAATGCCGCTTGGATCTCACTGCCGGGGAACTTGCCGATCAGCTCACCGAGCCTCTCTCCCTTGTCCGGCATGAACGCCGCGATGTAGACCAGTGCTTTGACATCGGAGTCTCCGGCGGCCGCGTTGGTGATGACCGCGCCGCCGTAGGAGTGACCTACCAGCACGATCGGGCCCTTGACGCTGTCGAGCACGCTCTTGAGATATGCCACATCGGTGGGCAGACCGCGCAGCGGGTTGGCGGGCGCCACGACGGGGTAGCCGTTCTTCTGCAGGCGTTTGATCACGGGGTTCCAGCTGGCACTGGCGTCGGCGAAACCGCCGTGCACGAGAACCACCGTCGGCTTGGCACCGGCGATGCGGCTGTCCAGCGTCGTCTTCATGTCGTCAACGGTGGTGGAGGCGGTCGCGGACACCGTCGAGGTCAGGAGGATGCCGAGGGTCACGGCGGTGACGCCGGCGGCGGCCAGGATCGGGGTGGGTCTCAGCAGGTTTCGTATGTTCACTTTGTTCTCCTTGAGAATTATTACGTGGCGACAACGAGGTCGTTGCCGCGCTGCATCTGACTTGATGTTGCTAGGCGGCCGGACGTGTCGATGCCGCATGCGCCCGACAGCGAGTCCGGGCTGACGGCCCTGTATCCCCGGAGTCGGAGAAGCCGAGTGCCCCGATGGTCACCGGCCGGCTGCGGCGCGCTTGACGAGGGCCGCGACCGCGGCCGGATTCGACACGTACACCGCGTGGCTCCCGCCGACCTCGGACACGGTCGCACCGGCGCGCTCGGACATCGCCCGCTGCGCCGGCGGCGGGATCATCTTGTCGTCGGCGGCCACCAGGTACCAGCTCGGCTTGACTCGCCACGCGGGCTCGCTGACCGTGCCCGTGAGCGCGGCTACACCCCACGGCACCTGGGAATCGGCCATGAAAGAGGCCTGCCCTGCAGGGAGGTCGGCCGCGAACGACGCCGCGAACTTCTCCCGCTCGAGGAACAGGTATCCGTCCTGGGGCGGCAGGATCGGCGGGACCGGGGTGCCGGGCGGCGGGTCTGCGATGAGCGTGCTCACCGACTCGCCCTTGTCCGGTGCGAAGGCCGCGATGTAGACGAGTGCGGCCACGTTCTCGTGCATGCCCGCTTCCGTGATGACCACTCCACCGTAGGAGTGGCCGACCAGGACCACCGGGCCCTGCTGCTGGTCGAGGATCTGTCGCGTCGCCGCGACGTCGCCTTCCAGCGACAGCGTCGGGTTCTGCACGACACTGACGTTGTACCCGTCGGCCTTCAGCAGGTGGTAGACACCCTGCCAACCCGACCCGTCGGCGAACCCGCCGTGAACGAGCACGACGTTTGTCATGCCATCACCTATGTTCACGATCAACTCCAATTCATCCAGGGGAACGACGGCCGCACCACCCGTAGCGCCAAGGATTCGCGAGTTGGCACCCTGAAACATCGGTCAGGGCACCGAGCCGTAGAAAGCCCCAGAAGAAGTGAAATCAGACGTAGTCAACAAACGTTGCATAAGGGACTGCCGACGAGAGCAAGCCGGTACGACCAGCCGCACGAGCGCGGGCCTACGCTGACGTAGTGGGCAACGAGTACGCCCCGCCGACCGGTCGACAGAATGAAATGGACATACTTCTCAAACTGGCCGAACGGGCAGTAGGGGGTCACGGCGCGGCCGTGTGGCTGGAAGGCGAGCCGGGCATCGGCAAAACCGCGCTGCTGGAAGCGTTGGCGGCAGAACTCGGTCAGCGAGGTCTGCGTGTGGTCACCGGTCACGGCAACCAGTTGGCGAAGGAGATGCTGTTCACGACGCTGGGAACCTGCCTGCGCCAGCAGACGGCGAACACGCCCGAGGCGACGAGGCTCGGACTGCTGCTTGACACGAAGGACTCCGACAAGCACGTGTCGGCAGAGCACTACGGCTTCGTGGTCAGCGAAGCCGTCCTCGACATGTTCGAGACCTGGTGCTCGCAAGGCGCGGTCGCGCTCATCGTGGATGATGCCCAGTGGATCGACGCCGCATCGGCGGCAGCGCTGCAGCGCCTCATGCGTGGCATCTCTCACCTGCCACTAATGATGATGTTCGGCGCGACCCAAACCATCGACGATCATGGAGCAGCCACGGCAACTGCGTTGAGAGCCGACGCCAGCTTGCGGATCCCACTGAGCCCGCTGACTCCTGAGGACGTTGGGATCTTGGCCACCAACATCCTCGGCGCACCCCCCGGCCCTGGGCTCAGACTGCTACTGGAGCACGCCGGCGGAAACCCGCTGTTCGTGACCGAAGTCCTCACCGACCTGGCACAGCACGGCCAGATCGCCGTCGCAGGGCTCGCGGAACTGGTCGACCCCACCGGTCACCACATGCCGCCGTCGCTGGCCGAGGCAATCACCCGCCACTTCACCAGCCTGCCGGCGGAATCACGCCACGCTCTGCAGATCGCCGCTGTCCTGGGCCAGTCCGTCGACGTCGAAGAGCTCGCGCTCGTCCTCGAACTGCCGATGTCGACGCTGTCACAGATCGTTCTTCAGGCCGTGGATTGCCACTGGCTGCTCAGCACCGGGCCCAGGCTTCGATTCCGGCACGAAGTGGTCCGACTCGCCCTCAGGGAAAAGGTTCCACCGGCGCTGCGCGTCTCACTGCACCGGCGGGCCGCGCAGCTGCTGATCGCAGCCGACGCGGACGCCGACCGCGTGGCAGAGCACCTCCTGTCGGGCGACTTCACCGACGCGATGACGGCGCGATGGCTCACCCGGGAAGCTGACGCACTGATAACGCGCTCGCCGAAGCGCACCAGGAATCTGATCGAGAAGGCGCTCGTGGCCGCCGATCCCGAGACCCAGCGTCCGCTGCGCCGGCAACTGGTCCAGGTGCTGCTTTGGGAGGGCTGCTGGGAGCACGCAGAACACATAGCCCGCGGGGCCCTCGCCACCGACCATGATCCAGTGGACGAAGGCCCGCTCCGCTGGCACCTCATGGACGCGATCTACCGCCAGGGCCGCCTTCCGGACGCGATCCACGTGGCGGATGAAGCACTGGCGTCACCACACCTGACGGACGCGCAGAAGGCTCGATTCCACGGTTTCTCCGCGCTGTGCCACATGTTCGGCGGCCAGGCGGACCCCTGCCGTGCCGCCGCGGAGAAGGCCGTCGCCGGCGGGGAGGGCAGCTGGGACGAGATCGCCGTCGGATACGGATACGAATGCCTGGCCACGTTGCGTTACATGGACAATGAACCCGAGGACGCCCTGCAGCTGATCAACCGTGCTGCCGCCGCATTCCAGGGCAGCCGCCCCGACCTGCCGATGGCGACCTACGCCGTGCAGAGCCTCATCCTCGCGGCACTGGGACGTTTCGCCGAAGCAGACAAGGCGCTCGAGGACGCGGTACTGCAGAGCCAGCAGGCAGGAGGCGTCTACCTCACCTACATCTACTTCATCCGGGCGACACTGCGCTATCACGACGGCCGCTGGGACGACGCCCTGGCCGAACTCCGCGCCGCCGCAGACGCGAGGGACCCGCTGAACCAGACGACCGGCCTACAAGGCCTGGCCGCCCTCATCGACCTCCACCGCGGACGCGAGACTGAAGCTGTACAGCAACTGTTGGACCCAGGCGACGCCGGCCCCGGAAACTTCGACTTCCCCATGCGCTGGACCCAGGCCCTTCACCTCGAGAGGCAGGCAGGACCACGTCGCGCGCTCACGACACTTCATCCGGTGTGGCAGCGGGCCGGCGGCCTGACGCCCGCCGGCCTGGTTTACAGCCTCTGCCCAGACCTCGCCCGTATGGCAATCGACGCAAGTCGGCACGAACTGGCACGACGCCTGGCCGACGATCTTGAATCCTTAGCCGGCGGCAGACAGCCGGATTCCGTGACGGGCGTGAGTTCGTTCTGCCGCGGCCTCGCCAACGACAACCCGGAACTTCTGGCCGCCGCGGCACAATCCTTTCGCCAGGCAGGATGGCCGCTGTTCGAGGCACAGGCACTTGAGGAGACCGCTGTTGCCCTCGCCCGCGGCGGACATGTCCCAAAGGCTCGGGAAGCGCTCCGCGACGCCCTCGAAATCTTCGACCGGCTAGAGGCGACCTGGGACATCGCGCGCGTCACCTCCCGCATGCGGGAGTACGGCATCCGCGTCGGCGTCCGTGGTCGCCGCCAGCGGCCCAAGCATGGCTGGAACGCGCTAACCGCCACGGAGCAGCAGGTGGCGCTCCAGGTGGCGAAGGGCTTGTCAAACGCCGATATCGCCGCCCGAATGTACCTGTCCCGGCGCACCATCCAGACCCACGTGTCCAGCATCCTCGCCAAACTCGGCATGTCCTCCCGTGTCCAGGTAGCTATCGAGGCAGCGGCGCTACCGATGCGCTCGGACGACTAACCAGCCAGCCCGAGCCCAGCAACGGTGCGACGGCCCCGGACCCCGAGAATGGCGGGCCCGCCCCGCCGCCGGTTGTCGGTCCGGTGGCTTATCCGAACACTCACACCCGTCGACAAATTGCGGCTTTAGCCAAGTGCCCGCCCGGCGCAACGAACGCAACTGCGCAGTACGCACCGCACGGGCGCCGCTTTCGTCACCGCAGCGCAGTGACTGGTCCCAGAAGAAGAAGTGTGGCGTTGATATCCCGCACCGTTACTCCCCGGGCCGTGGCTTGCCCGCGGCGTACAGGTATGGCGCGAGCAGTTCGTCGACGAGGTTTCGAACGCCGTCCGGCGGGACCCCGTTCTCGATCATCTGGGATCCAGTCCGCACCACTGCCTGGATCAGCTCCGCCATGTGCTGTGGCTCCGTCGCTCCCGACCGGGCGAGCGCGTCGATGAGCGGCACGCGCAACTGCTCGTGGAGAACGCTGCTGGATTCGGCGAGGGTGGCTCCGGGTGCCGCCATGGCCAGGCCGCGCATGACGGCGTGTTCGCCTTGAGCGACCAGCTCCAGGTTGGCGTCGGCATATGCCAGGACCTGCTCGGCCGCGGTCGGCGCGCTGTCCATGCGCTGGGCGACGAAGTTGGACCAGCGGGGAAACATGTCGGCGATGACGGCTTCGAGCAGGTCCTCTCGTGATCTGAAGTACTGGTAGACGCTGGAACGCGCCAAGCCTGCCCGCTGCGCGACGGCGGACAGGCTCGGCGCGTCGGGCGCGCCCGAGGCCAGGAGTTCACGGGCAGCGTCCAGCAAAGCCCGGTGCTGTAGCGCGCGGTGCTCGGCTACCGTGGCCGCCTGAATCTTCGGCACGCGCCCTCCCCGCGGTCATAATCTGGTCAGTGCGCCGTCCATCATTCCGTAGACGGAGTCGCAGTACTGCAGCACCTCGGTGTCGTGGGTGACCATCACCGTGGCGACGCCGTGGCGGCGGGTCTCCCGGGCGAGCATCTGCACGATGTCGCGGCTGCGCGCCTGGTCGAGGGCAGCGGTCGGCTCGTCGACCAGCAGCAGCCGCGGACCGGTGACCAGCGCGCGGGCGATCCCGACCCGTTGGCGCTCGCCGCCGGAGAGCTCGTGGGGCCGCCGATCTGCTTTGCCCGCCATGCCGACCTCGGTCAGCAGCTCCATCGGATCACGATGGACTGCTCCCGCTGACGCGAACCGGGTCAGCAGGCGCAGCTGGTCGAGGGCCGTCAGCGCAGGCAGCAGGTTGCCGGACTGGAAGACGAAGCCCACCAGATCCCGCCGCAGCGCAGTGCGAGCCCGGCGGGAAGCCGCCGTCATCGGCCGCCCGGCGATGGTCACCGTCCCGGAGTCCGGCACGGCCAGCCCACCGGCTACCGCCAGCAGGCTGGACTTGCCGGATCCCGAGGGGCCGACGATGGCCGCGAACTCGCCTGCGGCCACGGTGAGGTGCACGCCATCCAGTGCGCGTACGGTGTCGTCGCCGTCGCCGAGCAGCATGGTCACGTCCCGCATGGCGAGGCCGTCCTGCTGCGCGGGGCCGTAATCGCTCTCGGCGGCGGCGTGCCGGGTGGTCTCGGGGTGTGCGTTCATCGGTTTCCTCCCAGTGCGGTCGCCGGGTCGACGGCGACGATGCGGGCGATGGCCACCGCTGCTCCGGTCAGGCCCAAGCCCACCAGCAGTGCGGCGGCCAACGCCACGGCTTGAACGTCCAGCGCGAACGGGACGCCGCCGCCGACCAGGGAGCCCAGCCCGATGCCGACGCCGATGCCGACGGCGGCCGCGGCCAGCAGCAGCACCAGAGCCTGCGCCAGCCCATCGCGCAGCAGGTAGCCGGTGGGCGCGCCCAGGGCGCGCAGCACGGCGAGCTCGTGCTTGCGCTGGATGGTCCAGACGGTGAAGAACGCGCCCGCCACCAGTGCGCAGATCAGGTACAGGAACACCTGGATGAGGGTGAGCGTCGACGTTTCGGCGGTGTAGCCGGGCGAGGCGCCGTACGACTCGGGCAGGGTCATGCTTTCGGTGCCCGCGGCGGCGTCGCCCGTGGCGAGGTCGACGGCGGTGCCCCGGACCGCAACGGCGGTGATCTCCTGGCGGGCGCGGTCGGGGACGGGTTCGCCCGGTCCGGCGCCCGCGTGGATCGCCTGCCACGCGGCCAGCGGCAGGTACGCGACATCGACGTGGCCGAAGGTGTGCTGTTCGGCCAGCACACCGACGACGGTGAGCCGGGTGCCGAGCCGGTCCACGGTGACGGTGTCGCCGAGCCGCAGGCCCGCGTCGGCCGCGGTGCTGCTGACGACGATGCCGTCCGGGGCTGCCAGCGGTGACCCGGTGGCGACCTTCGGCGCGAGGAATGAGCCGGGCTCAACCCCGAACAGCGCGAGGTCGATCTCGACGCCGGAGCTGCTTCGGGCGTTGATGAGGGCGCTGCCGAAGGGGGCGGCTTCGTCGACTCCGGGCTGCCCCGACCAGCTGTCAACCGTGTCCAGGCTGATGACGCTGCGGGTGAAGGCCGCGTCGCGTGCGACGCCGTGGCTGAAGGCGAGCGAGGTGACCGGCAGTTGCTGCAGCCCGGACACGCCGTCGCGGACCAGGCCCTGGGACAGGCCGGAGAGTAGGACCATGAGCACGGCGATGAGTGCGATGACCGCGCCCATCAGCGCGAAACGGGCACGGGCGAAGCGGAGCTCGCGGACGGCTAGGAACACAGGCACCGCCCAGCACACTTTACTGACATCATGTCGGCATCTTATCGACATGATGTCGGCAACTGACTGAGGGGGTGGTGCCCACCGCAGCTCCGACCTCACCACTCAGCGGCTACAGCGTGAACTGCTCGAAACGGGCGAGCACCGCGGTGCAGCCCGTTTATTGCGACCACTTCAGCTCGAACATCCGGTGTCGTCTCGCGACTTCGGCCTGCACGCTGCTTCACCGCCGGGCTCCGGCAGGACCCGGCCGCCTTCGCCGGCGGACTGTCCAGGGCTGTCCTCGATGACCATGCTTCAGGCGGCCTCGGACAGGTGAGCTAAGCCGTTGCGGCTGCCTGATCACCCGGTAAGGAAGCGAACTTTAGGCGCGGGACACTAGTCGGATTGCGTACCGAGAGTGGCGTCGTGCTTGGGTTCCGTGCGGCGTGGTTCACAGGAGTGTTGGTACCTCATACCCCTGGGGGTATGGTCGGACTATGCAGCTGAACGAAGCACTCGCGGGCGACGCCCTCAATCGACTCAAGCGCGCCCAGGGCCAGTTGGCCAGCGTGATCTCAATGATCGAGGAGGGTGAGGAGTGCGAGAAGGTGCTAACCCAGCTCGCCGCGGTATCGAAGGCGCTGGACCGGGCGGGGTTCAAGCTGGTCGCCTCCGGCCTACGGCACTGCCAGCGTGCCCGCGAGCGCGGCGAGCAGCCGCCGATGAACGAGGACGAGCTGGAGAAGCTGTTCCTGGCTCTCGCCTGATCCACTAGCCGACACCGTGCTTGGTGTCGGCTTCTTTCGATCCGACAGATACCCCCGGGGGTATCTCGCCGTGGCCGCAATCTACCATTCGCATACCCCCCGGGGTATACAGTTCAGGAGGACCCAATGGAGATCGTTTCGTTCCGGACGCCCGGACTGGGCGACCAGACCTACCTGCTCACGCACGAGGGCCAAGGCGTCCTTGTGGACCCGCAGCGCGACATCGACCGGTTCCTGGCCGCGAGCGCCGAGCGCGACGTGCAGCTGCGGTTCGTGCTAGAGACCCACCTGCACAACGACTACGTCTCCGGCGGCGAGCAGGCTGCCCTGCGCACCGGCGCTGAGCTGGTCCTGCCCGCAGCCGCGGCGTCCGCCTACCCGCACACCCCCGCCTTCCACCTCGAGGACATCAAGGGCGGACGAGGGCTGAGCCTGCGCCCGATCCACACCCCTGGCCACACCCCGGAGCACACCAGCTACCTCGTGCTCATCGACGGAGAGCCGGTGGCCGTGTTCTCCGGCGGCAGCCTGCTGGTGGCCTCCGCCGGACGCCCCGACCTGCTCGGCGTACCGCGTGCCCACACCCTCGCGAAGTTGCAGTACGGCTCGCTGCATCGCCTGGCAGGCCTGCCCCGCGACGTCGAACTGCTGCCCACCCACGGTGAGGGCTCGTTCTGCACCTCGTCGGGCGCGGGCCGCTACACCTCGACCATCGGCGCGGAGGTCGACACCAACCCGCTGCTGGCAGTCGGCGACGCCGAGGCCTTCGCCCAGCGGCTGATGGCCGAGCCGATGCCGATCCCGGCCTTCTACCAGCACATGGGACCGGCCAACACGCTCGGCGTACCGCCCATGCCCGCGGTGACAGTCGCCGAGATCGCCCTCGGCGACGTGCCCGCCGGCGCGCACGTGGTCGACCTCCGGCCGCGGGCCGCCCTCGCGGCGGGGCACCTGCCAGGCGCGATCGGCATCGAGCTGGGCATCGACTTCGGCTCCTGGGCCGGATGGCTGCTGCCCTACCAAGAACCGATCGTGCTGGTGGCACAGCGCGGCCAGAACGTGACCGAGGCAGTCACCCAGCTGGCACGGATCGGCGTCGACAGCGTCCGCGGAGTCGTATACGAACTCGGCGGCACCGCACTGGCGAACTTCGAGCTGCTCGACCTATCGGCGTTCACCGACCGGATCAGGGCCGACGGAGCACAGGTGCTCGACGTCCGCATGCCCAGCGAGCAGGGCGCAGTCCCCCTCAACGGCGCGGTGCGGCGGTTCCTGCCCGACCTGGTCACCGAAGGCATCCCCGCCGAACTGCACCGCGGCCGCCCGGTCCTGGTCGCCTGCGGCTCCGGCCGCCGCGCCGCCATCGCGGCGACCCTGCTGCTGCGCGCGGGCTACCAGCCCGTCGCGCTCACCGGCGCGGGCGTGCCCGACGTCGTCGCCGCGCTGTCTGCCTGACCAAGCACCCATATCCCGAGAAAGGAATCGCCATGACCACGACCGCATCCGCCACCATCAGCGTCACCGCTACCCGGGCTTTGATCGCTTTCGACCCCGACGTGCTCCTTGTCGACGTGCGCACGCCCGGTGAGTACGAAACCGCCCACATCGCCGGATCCATCAACCTGCCCCTTGACCAGGTCGACAGCCACCTGCAGTACATCGTCGCCGCAGCCGGGACCACCATGGTGGTCGTCTGCCAGTCCGGCAACCGGGCCGGACAATGCCAGACCAAACTCGCCGCCGCCGGCCTGACCGACACGGCCGTCATGACCGGCGGCATGAACGCCTGGCTCGCCGAAGACGGCCCCGTGATACGCGGGAGGCAACGCTGGTCGCTCGAGCGGCAGGTGCGCCTGGCGGCCGGCGGCATCGTGCTCACGTCGATCCTGGTCAGCATCTGGTTTCCCGCGGCACGGTACCTGGCCGGATTCATCGGCGCCGGACTCACGTTCGCCGCTCTCACCGACACCTGCGCGATGGGCATGATGCTCTCCAAACTGCCCTACAACCGATCAGCGAACAGCACCGACGTACGGCAGGCACTCTCCGGGCTGCGTGACAGGAACGACCGATGACCGCCTGGCTCGCCCTCACCCTGGCCGCGTCAGTCGCCATCGGCCTGACGCTGGGGCTGCTCGGCGGGGGCGGCTCCATCCTCACCGTCCCGGTGCTGGTCTACCTCGCCGGAGTCGAACCCAAGTCCGCGATCGCGATGTCGCTGGTCGTGGTGGGTGTGACCAGCGCCGTCGCGCTGATCACCCACGCCCGGGCAGGCCGGGTGCAGTGGCGTACCGGAGCGCTGTTCGGCGCTGCCGGCATGGCCGGCGCCTACGCAGGCGGCCGGGTCGCCCAGTACATTCCCGGCACCGTACTGCTGATCGCCTTTGCGCTGATGATGCTGATCACCGCGATAGCGATGCTGCGCTCGCGGCGCGGCACAACCGCGCCCGCTGAGTGCCGGAATGCGCCGCTGCCAGTGGTGAAGATCCTGGCCGAGGGCGTTGTCGTCGGCCTGGTCACCGGCCTGGTCGGCGCGGGCGGCGGATTCTTGGTGGTGCCGGCGTTGGTCCTGCTCGGCGGGCTGCCGATGCCCGTCGCCGTCGGCACCTCGCTGCTCGTCATCGCGATGAAGTCGTTCGCCGGCCTGGGCGGGTACCTGCACAGCGTCACCATCGACTGGCGGCTGACCGCCGCCGTCACCGCCGTCGCCGTTCTGGGCAGCCTCGCCGGAGGCCGCCTGGCCGGGCGAATAGACCCCGGCCTGCTGCGCCGAGGGTTCGGCTGGTTCGTCGTCGTCATGGGCGTCGGAGTCCTCGCCGGCCAGCTCGCCGGATAGCCAACGGCGACAGCCGTCTCCGGATTGCCGGTGCATCGGAGCGCATCGAGGCCTGCCAAATCATTTCCGATAACAGCAATCCGCGCGCGCAATACCCCCGGGGGTATTGTGAACGGCGACAAGAGATGAAAGGAACACAGCATGTGCCAGCGAGCCGTGTGCCGCAGATGCGGCAAGGCCACGTATCAGGGATGCGGGCAGCACATCGAGCAGGTCCTCGCCGGTGTGCCGGAATCGCAACGGTGCAGCTGTGCCACATCACAGAACCAGCCCAGCCGCGGGTTCTGGGCGCGGCTGCGAGGTCGGTGAACACCTCCTCCGACTGGACCCTGTGTGATCGGCGTGGGCAGGATACGACGACCCGCTGAAACGGGTACAAGTGCCTGCCCACGCCGAGACCGACTCCCCTGCTCGCCCCACACCGGCGTCGGATGAAGGTTGTTGGAACGGACACAGGCCTCAGGCGGGAGGCACGGGTGGGCGGCCGGTCGCCACCACGCCCGCGCCTGCCGGTAGTACCGTTCTTGTCAGCGCCGGCGCAGAGGTTGTGGCTGGTGGCCGCTCAGCAATCACGCCGCCAGCTGCGCGTTTCAGGCTACGGCGACGCCCACCAGCTGGCCGATGCCGAATGTGACAGCCATGGCGAGAGCACCACCGGCCACTAACCTCACCACCGCCCGGGTGACGCCGGCGGCGCCCAGGTAGGCGCTGACCGCGCCGGTCAGCGCCAGCGCCAGCAGCACGACGACGAAGGTGATCGGGACGCGTGTCGAGGCGGGCGGGAGCAGGATCGCGGCCAGCGGCAGCAGGGAACCGAGGGTGAACGCCAGTGCCGATGCTCCGGCCGCGTGCCACGGATTGGTGAGCGCGTGCGGGTCGATGCCGAGTTCGGCGTCGGCGTGTGCGGCGAATGCGTCATTGGCGGTCAGCTCGATGGCCACCTGGCGCGCGGTGGCCTCCGACAGCCCTTTGTTCCGGTAGATCCCGGCGAGTTCGTCGAGTTCCGTCTGGGGGAACCGGTCCAGCTCGTCCCGTTCCTTGCGCAGCAGCGCACGTTCGGTGTCACGTTGGCTGCTGACCGAGACGTACTCGCCGAGCGCCATCGACACCGCGCCGGCCGCCAGGCCGGCCACACCGGCGGTGAAGATCGCCGAGGTCGCGCTGGTCGCCCCGGCGACACCCACCACGAGGCCGGCCGTCGACACGATGCCGTCGTTGGCGCCGAGCACACCGGCGCGCAACCAGTTGAGCCGACCGGCCAGGCCGGTGCGGTGCGGCTCACCCGGATGCGTGGCATCGGGTGTCTGCTCGGCGCCGGGATCGTTCATCATCATCACAGTAGCCGCGCCACCGCTGGTTCAGCAGTGGTAAAGCAGACGCCTCCGGCTGAGGCGAACGGCCCAGTGGACGCGGCATATATCAGTGCTCTTGCTGCTCCAGCAGTTGGGCTATGCCGTCCACGCAGCGGGCTGCGGCGGTGTATTCACGCCCCGCCTCCTCGAAGCGCACCGATACCCGTTCTGCGGGCCCTCTGCGGGCGTGCTCGGCATGGAATCCCTGCGCCGGGCTCCAGGACAGCAGGTAGGCGAGCTTGTCAGAGCAGCCGACGACGATGGTGCCACCATGGCCGGACAGGGTCTGGCCCACGTAGGTGCTCTGGCTGTGAGGGATTCGGCCCTGGCCGGGGCTGGACGCGACCGGGGTCGGTGATCCGGCGGCTACGGGTATGTGTGGCAGCGTGATCGGGGCGGTCGCGGCGTCTCCGGCGTCGTCGCCCACCAGGCTGAGCGCGTACTGCCCGACCATCAGTGCGACAGCCGCGCCTGCGCACCAGGCGAGCAGGCTCGGCAACAGCCGGCGAAGGGTTGCGACCACACGGACACCATGACACAGCCTCGGGTTAAGGGACGGCTAAGGCAGCCTCAAAGTCGTGCTCAGCACCCGGCGAGGATGCCGATGCGGCATCGTTGCCGGTACGTTGGCCCCGTGGCACAACTGCTCCTGGTCGAGGACGACGCGGAGATCCGTCGTGCGCTGATCCGCGCGCTGAGCGAGCGTGGCCACGTGGTCGCCAGCGCGTCGACCTCCATCGCAGCGATGCAGCACGTCATCGGGCAGACTCCCGATCTTGTCGTGCTCGATCTGGGCCTGCCGGATCTCGACGGGCGTGAGCTGCTATTGATGCTTCGGGCCGTCAGCAAGGTGCCCGTCGTGGTCGCGACGGCCCGAGACGATGAAGCGACCCTGGTCGAGGTGCTGGACCGGGGTGCGGACGACTACGTGGTCAAGCCGTTCAGCGTGACTCAGCTCGACGCCCGCATCCGGGCAGTGCTGAGGAGGGCGGGCGCGGAGTCGGCCGCGGCGGCCGTACTGGGCGTCGGAACCCTGTGCATCAGTCCGGGTGCCAGGGAGGCGACCCTCGACGGAAGGCTGCTGGACCTCACGCCGCGGGAGTTCGACCTGTTGAGCTACCTCGCTGTGCGGGTCGGAACGGTGGTGACGAAGCGCGAACTACTGGTCAATGTGTGGCGTCAGCCGGCCGGGGGTGCCGACAAGACCGTGGACGTGCACCTGTCGTGGCTGCGCCGCAAGCTCGGCGAGAGCGCGCAGCAGCCGCGTTACCTGCACACGGTACGCGGCGTGGGCGTGCGGCTGAACGCGCCCGCGGAGCGCTGAGGCCGTTGCGGTCACGGCTCGTCTGGCTGGTCGCGGCCACCAGTTCGCTGCTGCTGGTGGCGTTCCTCGTGCCGCTGGCGCTGGCGGTGCGCAACGCTGCCTCGACCCGGGCGGTCAACTCCGCCGTCATGCAGGCGCAGGCGCTGGCAGGCCTGCTGCCCACTGCTGAGCCGGCCCGTCTCGAGGTGTTGCTCAGCGACGCGAACGGGGCCACCGACGGACGCCTTACCCTGTTCCTTTCCGACGGCACCGTGCTGGGCTACCCGGCGCAGCACTCCGCTGCGGTCGAGGCGGCCCTGGCCGGCAGCAGCCTGACCGCACGAGTGCCGGATGGTCGCGAGGTGCTGGTGTCGGTGGCAGGCCTGCCCTCAGGCCCCGCAGCAGTCCGCTGCCTGGTGCCCGACGCCACGTGGACCAGTGGGGTCTACCGCGCGTGGCTGCTGCTGTGCCTGCTCGGCCTGGGCCTGCTCGCAGTGAGTCTGCTGGTCGCCGGGCGGCTCGCCGGCACGCTGACCCGGCCCATCTCCGAACTCGCCGACGTCTCACACCGGCTCGCGGCCGGTGACCTCTCGGCACGGGCAGGCGAGACGGGCCCTGCCGAGGTTCGGCAGGTCAGCGCCGGGCTCAACCTGCTGGCGTCACGGATCGGCGAGCTGCTCGCCGATGAGCGGGAGGCGGTGGCGGACCTGTCGCATCGCCTGCGTACACCGTTGACGGCCCTGCGCATCGACGCCGAGTCGCTGCGCGACGGCCGCGACCGCAACCAGATCATGGCTGATCTGGACGCCGTCGAGCGCACCGTCAACGAGGTGATCCGAGCGGCGCGGCGCCCGATCCGCGAAGGTGTGGGCGCCTCGTGCGACGCCGCGGCGGTCGTCGCCGAGCGGGTGACGTTCTGGTCCGCGCTGGCCGACGAGGAGAACCGCATCGTGGGCGGACATCTGCCGGCGGGCCCGCTGCCGGTGCGGGTGACCGCCGACGATCTCGGCGCGTGCGTCGACGCGCTGCTGGACAACGTCTTCGCTCACACCCCGGAGGGCCGCGGCTTCGAGGTCCGCCTGCGGGCTCTGCCCGAGGGCGGGGCCGTTCTGGCCATCGACGACGAGGGGCCTGGGTTGGCGACCTCGTCCTGGCGGCGTGGCGGCAGTGGTGCCGGATCCACCGGGCTGGGGCTGGACATCGTGCGGCGTACTGCGGAGAACTCCGGCGGCGGTGTCTGGTTCGGGACGGCGCCGGGCGGTGGCGCCTCGATCATGGTGGAGTTCGGCCCGGCCAGCACGCAGCAACCGGTAGCCCATCCGATCGGTAGGCGTCTCCTGCCGAGGTGATGACGGCCGACTCGTATCCGTCGAGCGTGGCGAGCCAACGTAAAGCGGGCAGGCCCATCGCCAGCGCCGCGGTCGCGTAGGCGTCGGCTTCGGCGAGCCGGGGTCCGGCCACGGTCACCGACACGAGGTCGCGGGCGGGCCGGCCGTCGTGGGGGTTGGTCACGTGCGCGCCACGCTCATACGTGCCCGAGGTCGCCACCGCCAGGTCGGTGCCGGTCACCACCCAGGCCACCCGGTCCCGCTGCCACGGATGGCGGATGCCGACGAGCCACTGCTCGTCCGGTGCGGGTCGTCCCGCGAGCTGGAAGTCTCCGCCGGCGTCGATGCTGTGATTGTTCGCGCCGGCGGCGCGCAGCATTTCCGAGGCGACCTGGACCGACCAGCCTTTGACGTAGCCGGACGGGTCCAGCCGGCCGGTGGCGTAGGCGTCGAAGTAGCCGTCGGTGCGCCGCCAGAACTCGGCGCACTGGTCGAGCACATGGCGCAGGTCCGCCGAGCAGTCGGCGGTCGCCAGTTCGCGCCGGTCCAGGCGGTTGACCTCGCTGTCCGGGCGGTAGGTGCTGAACCGCCGGTCGACCTCGTGCAGCCAGGTGAAGACCAGGTCGGCGAGTTCGCGCAGGCGTGCGGGCGGCCAGTCCTCGGCGATGTGCACGGTCGCGACCGTGCCCATCACCTCGTCTTGGCAGCGCAGTCCGCGTGGCCGGTCCGCAACCGAGGCCATCAGATCTTGTTGATCGCGGCCTGGAGGGACTGCTTGTAGGCGTTGCTGGTGTAGGTCGCGCCGGAGACGTTGGCGATGTTCGCGCTCTGCGCCGCCAGTGCCTCCTGCCGCAGTATGGTCGCGGAGTTTCGTGGCCGGTTGGACATCTGCAGGACCTTGATGTCGTCGATGTGGCGTCCGGTCACGATGATCTGGACCTGGACGTTGCCGAAGTCCTTGGCAGGCACAGCCGTGCCGTTGATGGTCCTGGCGGCGGGCGGTGCCGCGGTGGTCGGGCCGGGCTTGGGCGCCGTCGCGGCTGGCTTCGGGGTTGCGGTGGGTTTGGGTGTGGCGGTGCCCTGCTTCGGGGTTGCGCTCGGCGTCGCACCGGGAGCCGTCGAAGGCCCGGAAACCGGAGCTGTGGCCGACGGATCGGGTGTGGTGCCCTCCTGGGTGCCCTGGCCGCTCGTGTCCCCTGCTGGGATCGAGTCGATCGGGGCGTCGGCCAGTAGCGAGGGGCCCCCGCTGGCGGTCAATCCGCCCTTGGCCCCGATGAGGAGCACAGTGGCGACCGCGGTGCCGCTGAGCCAGAGGATGAGACGGCGCATGTCCTGTCCTTCGGGTGGGGTTGACGTTCCGCTGAGCAGGATCGGGTGGTCAGAACTCGAAAGGGTCGAGGTGGATCTGGCGGCGCGGGACCCGCAGCTTGCGCAGAGTGGCCACGGCGGCGCTGACCATGCCCTCGGGCCCGCACAGGTAGACGTCGCGGCCGGCGACGTCCGGCACGAGTTCACGCATGCCGCGAGGTGACATCGCCCGCCGGGGGGCGGGGTCGTCGCGGCCGCCCAGGATGTACCAGACCTCGGCGGCACGCGCTTCGGCCAGCCAGTCCAGCTCGCGGCGGAAAATGAGATCCTCGACCGTACTGGCCCGGTAGAGCACGACCGCGCCGCGGGGCAGGTCCTCCAGCAGCGCGCGGATCGGGGCGATGCCACTACCCGCGGCGATGAGCAGCGCCCGGTTGCGGGTGCGCCGGGACGCGGTGAACGCGCCGGACGGACCCTCGATGAACACCCGCACGCCTGGGTCGAGCCACCGCAGCTGCTCGGTGTGGTCACCGACGGCCTTCACCGTCACCCGCAGCCACCGGTCGTTGGGCGCGGCCGACAACGAGAAGGGGTGTGCCTGCCACCAGCAGCCGCCGGTCATGAACCGCCACCGGAAGAACTGCCCCGCCTGGGCCTGCAGCTCGCTGAGACGGCGCCCGTGCACGTAGATGGAGAAGATGTCCGGTCCCTCGTGCACGACCTCCAGGACCCGCAGCCGGTGGCGCAGGTTGAGCCGCAGCGGCAGGATGACCCGACCCCAGACAAGGCACAGCACAACGAAGATGTTCAGGGCGGTCCAGTAGTAGCGCCCGAAGGTGCCGGGCAGCAGATTGGCGCCGCCGGCGAACTGGTGCCCGTAGCCGAGCAGCAGCACCAGGTAGCTGGTGGTGTGCAGGTAGTACCAAAGCTCGTACGGCATGGCGTTCTTGATGCGCCGGATCGCCATCACCCCGACCGCGGTGAGGATGCCCGTGGCGAGATAAGCACTGATCATGTCCTCGTACGAGCCGAGGATCACCCGGGACTCGTGCAGCAGAGTCGCCCCGTCCAGCGCGGCGTAGCCCACCGTGATCAGCGAGGCGTGGGCAAGGACCACCACCAGCAGGAGTGCCCCGAGATCACGGTGCCAGCCCAGGACCTCCGCGGCGCCCACGCTGCGCTCCAGCCAGCCCACCCGGCTCATCAGCAGGATCTGGATGAGCAGCAGATAACCCGCGATCATGCCCGTGATCTGGCCCCCCGCCGTGTAGGCAGCGGCCGCGTCGGTCACCGAACCCGCCGCCGTGTCCCACCACCAGGGCAGCAGGCTGAACGTGAGACCGGCCCAGAACAGCAGCACCAGCATCGGCCGTCCAGCCCGCCCTCGCCCCGCCATCCGCCGCGGCCGCTCGGACGCCTCCACCACCCGGCTGCGCTGGATACGTGGCATGGCACCGGTCTGCACCGCCGCGAAGCTGCCCGTATGGTGGTCGCGGTCGGGCCGGTAGGCAGGCAGGTTCCCGGTGAACGCCGGATCGCCGCGCCTGGGCGGGGCGTGCGGTCGCTGCTGGGGCACCGACACCACGGCCTGGTCTGCCGCCGGGAAATTCCGTTGCGGATGATGCCGTCCGGTTCGTTCCACCGGAACGGTCTACCAGAGCAGCTCAGGCACCGACAAGATCAAAGAGCTGCCTTTATGGCTTGTTAACGTCCCTTTACCGCTTGCTTAGCGGTGCCGCACGCAGCGTCCGGCGCGCCACGACAGCCGGTGACACCTC
This sequence comes from Catellatospora chokoriensis, assembly GCF_011297315.1. Taxonomy (NCBI): domain Bacteria; kingdom Bacillati; phylum Actinomycetota; class Actinomycetes; order Micromonosporales; family Micromonosporaceae; genus Catellatospora; species Catellatospora chokoriensis. Next base: position 63,524 of record NZ_JAAOTI010000032.1, on the reverse strand, counting down.
CAGCGATCCCCCATCCGGTCTTGAGCCGGCGCCCACAGCATCGTCCTACGCTCGTCGGCGTTAACAACTTGGGATCCAACCCGTCACCTGAGATGAGGATGAGCTGTGACGAAAACCGTGACCCTCTTCGGCGCGGCCGCGCTGGCGGCAGGGGTGCTGCTATCCGGGTGCGCCAGCACCGACACCGGAACATCCGGCGCCTCTGCCACCACGCCCGCCGTCGCTGCCGCAGCGTCCCCGACTCCGGCGGCGACGACCGCCGCGAAGATCTCGGCGAACACCGCGTCCGAGTCCGAGATCGCGGCCGCGCTGAAGGCGGCCGGGGTCACCAGCCCCGAGCGATGGGCCGAGGAGGTCGTCGAGTATCGCCCATACGAGGCCGGCGACACGGCCCTGAACCGGCTGCGGCAGAAACTCGCCAAATACAACCCCGGTGAGGACACCATGAACAAGATCTTGGCGGCGCTGCGGCCGTGACGGTCCTCGACCGCATCCGCACCACGGACACCGCGACCAATCTGCGAGCGGGCGTGCTCGTCCTGGCCGCAGTCGCGATAGCCGGCACGGCGGTCGAACTGGCGACGGAGCGGCACTGGAACGGGGTGGTGCAACTGGTGCCGTGGTTCGCGCTGGCCGCACTCGCCGCGTCGTGGGTGCTGACGGCGTGGCGGCCTCGGCCCGCATCGCTGAGCGCCGCGCGTGTCCTGGCCGCTCTCGTGCTGCTCGCCTCGCTGTACGGCATCTGGGAGCACCTCGAGTCCAACCTGAACGCCGGATGGCTCGACGCGGTCTACTCCGCCGGCTGGGAGTCGCTCAGCGCCGGCACCCGCTGGTGGTACGCGATCACCAAGACCGTTGGCGCCGCCCCGCCGCTGGCGCCGGGCATCCTCGCCCAAGCAGCGCTCCTGGTCATGCTGTCGACGTGGCGGCATCCCGCCATGACAGACCTCGACCGGTGCCCGCAGACGGGCGATGGGGTAAGACCACCCGGATAGCCTGCTCGCCCATCCTCACCGTCGGTTCTGCGTCGACATCCACTACGACCTTGCCATCGCACAGGATTGTCCAAACACCCTGACGCGGCGGCGAGTGGCAGGCCCGTATTGCGGTCGCATTTGAAGGCTGCGGTCGACCGGCACGAGTCCGTGAGCGGGGCGAGGCTGTCCGAGGCAGGTGACTCTGGCGTGGTGGCGATTGCGTCGTTCGGCTAGCGGGCCAGCAGTCTGATCAGATCACTGCTGGTGAACATACCCATCGGCGTGCCGTCGTCGTCGACGACTGCGACGGCGTCGCTGCTGCGGGCGTGCATCATACGAGCGGCGTCACGGACTCGCGCGTCGGCGCTGACGGTCGCACTGTCGTGGTCGAGCACGGCTCCGACGGTGACTGCGGTGAGGCCGGCAGGATCTGCCGACCAGGCAGCCGCGACCGATCTTGCAGCCAGTACGCCGACGCACCGACCGGCTGCGTCGACGACCGCGAGGTGACGCACCCCGGCGTGCAGCATCGCGGCCATGGCCTGGTCGAGGCTGGCATCGACATCGGTCGCGACCACAGGGCGGGTCATCACCTGTGAGATCGGTCGCCGGGCCCACTGCAGCGTCGGGTCGTCGCCACGTACCGGCGCTGCGAAGATCGCCTTCATCGCGACCCCGCCTCGGTCGCCGGGACAGCGGCGGCGACCGGCCGCGGCGGGCCGGGCACCGGGATGACGACCACCGGACACGGTGCGTTGGCGATGCACGCCTCGCTGACCGAGCCGAGGATGGTGTGGTGGGCTCGGCCATGACCGTGACTACCCAGCACGAGCAGGTCCGCGTTCCGTGCCGCGGCGACGAGAACGTCGGCGGGCTGGCCCTCGACGACCCCCGCAGCCACGCTCACCCCGTGCCGGGCGGGCTGGGCCTGCACCTCCCGGTCAAGGGTCAGCTGCGCCAGTTCCTGACAGGCTCGCGCGTCTGCCAATGACGTCCTGGGATCGCCCCGCCGCCAGGACAGCACCGCCTGCACGGTAGCGCTGCCGGCAGCCGCCTGCTCCAGCGCCCACGCGAATGCACGCCGTCCGCCCTGCGAGCCGTCGACTCCGACGACGATCTGCCGCGTAGCCATGTCGATCACATCCTTCGGCTAGTCGTTCATCTTCACTGTGCGCCCGACCCGTTGTCTTCGGCAGGGCCGAAAGCCCTGGTTGCGGGAAGACTGCTGCCGAGCGCGGTCGGCGGAGTCGGCCCTGAGCGGGTTCATGGCGTTCTCCGGGGGTGCGTGGGCCGCAGGTCCCGTCAGGCCGGGCCGGGCGTCCTGCGACGGCCGACGGGAGGTCCCTACGTGACCTTGGGAACATCGGTGAGGGACCTGTGGCCCTGCCCGCCAGGCCGGAGTTGATGTTGGCTGCTGCTGTCGAATCAGCTAGCAGGAGGAACACATGGGCACCACAGCTCGCGCGGGCACGGTCGCGGCCGCGGACGCGCTCACCGCGGAAGGGCAGATCGTGCGGATCCGGCCGGTGACGGCTGCCGATGCAGCCGGTCTTGAGGCTCTGTACCACGGCGGTTCAGTCGACAGCCTTCGCATGCGTTTCTTCGTCGTCCCAGGCGATGCCACGCTGAAAGCGGAGGTCGACCGATTGTGCCGGCCACCGTCCGGCACGCACGGCAGCCTGGTCGCGCTGTCAGACGGCACGATCGTCGGGGTCGCGTCGTGGGAGCGCGGCGATCGCGACACCGACACCGCGGACTTCGCGGTGTTCGTCGGCGAGCGCAGCCGCGGCGAGGGAATCGGCACGCTACTGCTGGAGCACCTGTGCGCGTGGGCACGGGCCTGCGGGGTGACCCGGCTGGTCGGGCAGACGCTGGCGGGCAACGTCGCGATGCGGCGCGTCACCCGCGGCCTCGACTCCGACGCCGAGATCGGCACCGTGGACGAGGTCGTCGGGCTGAGCGTGCCGACCACACCAGGCGAGGCTTCGCTGCTGGCGATGGACGTACGCGACCGGTCGACCGAGCGGGCGTCGCTGGGTCCGCTGCTGGCTCCTCGCGCTGTCGCGGTGGTCGGCGCCGGTCGGCGGCCGGGCGGCGTCGGCCATGAGACGCTGGCTGCGCTGCGGGACGGCGGCTACACCGGTGACCTGTATGCGGTCAACCCGAACGCAGCGGAGGTCGCCGGGGTCGAGGCCTACCGCTGTCTATCGGACCTGCCGGGCCCGGTCGACCTGGTAGTCGTCGCGGTGCCCGCGGACGCGGTCACCGCGGTCGTCGAGCAAGCCGCGGACGTTGGTGCAGGCGCCGTGGTGGTGCTCAGCTCCGGGTTCGGTGAGACCGGCCCGGCCGGACAAGCCAAGCAGTCCGACCTGGTGCGGCTGGCTCGCAAGCACGGGATCCGGCTGGTCGGCCCGAACTGTCTCGGGGTGGTCAACACCGACCCTGAGGTGGCGCTCAACGCCAGCTTCGCAGCCGTGACCCCGGCACACGGCGGCTTGGCGGTGGCGTCGCAGTCAGGCGCGGTCGGTATCGCGTTGCTGGAACACGCCGCCCGTAACGGCTGCGGTGTGTCCACGTTCGTGTCGCTGGGCAACAAGGCCGACGTCAGCGGCAACGACCTGATCGCCTACTGGTACGACGACCCTGCCACGACCGCGGTCGCGCTGTACCTGGAATCCTTCGGCAACCCACGCCGCTTCGCCCGTACCGTGCGTGCCCTTGCCCGCCGCAAACCGGTGCTGGCGGTCAAGAGCGGCCGCTCGCAGTCGGGCCGACGGGCCGGCGCGTCGCACACCGCCGCCGCGGCGTCACCCGACGTCAGCGTCGACGCCCTGTTCGCCCAGGCCGGAGTCATCCGCGTCGACCATCTCGGTGAGCTCATCGACGCCGCTCGGATGCTGACCGACCAGCCGCTGCCGGGCGGCAACCGGCTCGCGATCATCGGCAATGCCGGCGGCATCAACGTCCTCGCCGCCGACGCGGCCGAATACGGGCAGCTGACCGTCCCGACCCTCAGCCCGCAGGTGACCGCGAAGCTGACTGCGTGCGCCCCGGGCGCGGCCGGGTACGACAACCCGCTGGACCTGGGAGCCGCCGCCGACACCGCCACCGTCGCCGCCGCTGTCGAAGCGGTCGCTGCCAGCGGGGAGGTCGACGCGCTGCTGCTCGTTGTCGCCGCGACCCGCGCCAACGATGTGCCCGGCACCCTGGCCGCGCTGGCCGCGGTCCTCGACCGTCACCACGGCCTGCCCGCCGCGGTGGTCGTGCTCGGCATGTCCGAGCCCTCGACGACGCTCGGCGCCCGCAACGCGCCGGTGTTCGACCTACCCGAACGGGCGGTCACCGCGTTAGGGCACGCCGCCCGCTACGCGGCCTGGCGCCGCGAACCCCTGGGCCACCAGCCCGCCTTGGCCGGTGTCGACACCCGGACCGCACGGAAACTGGTCGAGTCGGCGCTGCACACCCGCGAGGGATGGCAGACCTATGACGTCATCTCCGCGGTGCTCGCCTGCTACGGCATCGGGTTGCTGACCACAGCCGTCGTCTTCGACGTCGACGCCGCCGTGAGCGCCGCCCGCGCTGCCGGATACCCCGTCGTGCTCAAGAGCGCCGACCCCCGGCTGGTCCACAAGTCCGACGTCGGCGGCGTGCGCCTGCACCTGCGCGACGACGCCCAGGTCCGTAGGGCGTTCGCACCGGTCGCCAACGCCGGAGATCCCTCCTGCGGGGTGCTGGTCCAGCCGATGGCGCCCGGTGACGTCGAGCTGACGACGGGCATCGTGCACGACCCCTTGTTCGGGTCGCTGGTCATGTTCGGGCTGGGCGGAGTGCACACCGACGTGCACGCCGATCGGTCGTTCGCGCTGGTGCCGCTCACCGACCGGGACACCGCCCGCATGTGGCAGGGTCTGCGGACCGCCCCGCTGCTGACCGGCTACCGCGGCGCGCCCGCCGTGGACATCGGCGCGGTCGAGGACCTGATCGCCCGCATCGGTCGCCTCGCCGAGGACCTGCCCGAGATTGCAGAACTGGACCTCAACCCGGTCCTGGCGGGTCCGGACGGCGTCTTGGCGGTGGACGCGAAGATGCGACTGGCCACCGTCGGCGCCGAACCCGATCCGTCGCTGCGGCAGCTGCGCTCGCCCGACTGACGCCGACCCGTCGAAGGCGACGTTCCTGGTGGTGAGGCCTCGCGGGTTCGCTCTGCGAGGCCTGTCAGCGGCGTACCACCAGCACCGGGCATGCGGAGTGGTGGAGCAGCTGCTGGCTGACGGAACCGAGCATGAGCCCGGTGAAACCTCCGCAGCCTCGTGCACCGACGACTATCAGCTGCGACATCTCGCTGAGTTGGGTCAGGATGCGACCGGGACGCCCTGACATGGTCTCGGCGCGTACGGACACGCCGGGGTGGCGGACCCTGCCGTCGGCGAGAGCACTGGTGCGTATGCGTTGAAACCTCGACTGCGCCGTCTCCAGTCCCGCCACGGGCGGGCCCGCATCTGCGACCACGGCCGCTTCCTGCACGTGCACGGCGACCAGGTTGGCATCGCGTCGCTCGGCCATGGCGAAGGCCGCTTCAACGACAGGACCAGGTTCCGGCAGGTCGTCAAGGCCGACGACCACAGGTGCGACCGGGTGCTCCTCGCCCCGCGCGACCAGGACGGGCGTTTCGGTATGAGAGGCGACCTGCGCGGTGACCGAACCGAGAAGCAGCCCCGCGAAACCGCCCACGCCTCGTTTGCCGAGCACTATCAGATCCGCGTCACGGGCGGCGGCAAGCAGCACCACCGCGGGATCACCGGTCAAGATTTCTGTGGTGACGGCGACGGCGCGGTCGGATACGGCTGCGGTCGCCGCCGCCTCGGCCAGCAGATGGTCGGCGTGCCGACGCGCTGCCTGGTACATGAACTGCGGAAATGCACTGATGTCGAACTGGGCCAAGGGCCACTCGAATGCGTGGATGATGCGCAGGCTCCGGCCGCGCTGCGCGGCTTCCCGGGTGGCCAGGCGGACCGCTGAAAGGGCTGCGGCTGAGCCGTCAACGCCCACCACTACCGGCGGTTTCACCGCACTGGCACCTCCGTGACTCCCCTGGCCATCATCTCGCGGCAATGGTCTGGCAATGGCGGTTCCGGTCCGCTGGTGTGCCGTGTCCGCTTCAGCGATAGTCGACGTGGTCAATGGCGAACCGGATGAACTCCTCGGTGGCGCAGTGGTCGGGACATTGCCACCAGCCTGCCCGCGCGGCGCTGCGGATGGTGAAGCCGTCGTAGGTTGCTTCGGGTCCGTCGAGCAGCGCGGTGAACAGGTGCTCGGCGTAGTCGGCTGCGGTGGGCTGCCCCCAGCGTGGCACGTCGACGCGGGTGAGGGTGCCGTCGGTGGCGACGGTGATGGTTACCGGGTGGCTGATGCCGGCGAGGTCGATAGTCGCGGTCGCCTTGCTGTGGTCTACCTCGCTCCAGCGCACCTGGGATGCCAGCGCGGTGGCGGGTACGAAGCAGAACTCCGCGGCGAGCCGGCCTGCGGCGCTGCGGGTGACGTCGGCTCCTGAGGCGGTCATCAACGGTAGGAGTCCGAACAGCCGCCAGCGCATCTCGCCGCTGCCGCGGGTGTAGCGGTCGTAGCCGCTGATCGCGATCGGACCGAGGTGGGTGGTTGCCGACCAGATGAAGCCGTTCAGTGGTGAAAGCGCCCAGTCGGCTTCGTAGTCGTGCCAGCCTCCGATTCTGATCTGGCCGTGTTGCCGGACGATCGCGGCCCGACGCAAAGGTGTGCCGGGGGCGATGGCCCGGTTGAGCCAGCGGCGGGTCGGCGCGGGCAGGTCTGCGGTCATGTCTGCGGTGAACTCCGTGGCGGGGTCGGTGGGTGCGGTGAGTGCGCTCCATTGGGCCCGCAGGGACGGGTCGATGCTGGCCGGCTGGGCTGACGGGTGGTGTCGCGGCCGTGCGGCGGTGTTCATGACGCTGCCTCCAGGTGGGATACGGATGTGTCCAGGTCGGGCGGCACGCCTGCCGACGGGTGGCCAGAACATCCATTTGCCACCCCGTCGGCCTGCGGGCTCGAGCCGTCGCGGCCCGCCGTGCGGTTCAGAGTTCGGACGGGTGGATGACCGCGACTGGGCTGTGAGCATGGTGGACCAGTGCGCCGCTGACGGAGCCGAGTAGCAGTCCGGCGAATCCGCCCCTCCCGCGGCAGCCGACGACGGTCAGCGTGGCGCCACGGGAGGCCTCGACCAGGCTGTATTCGCTGTTGAGGCTGCGGATGGCGCGGGTTTCGAGTTTCAGCTGCGGGTGTGTGGTGGTCAGCGCGGACGTCGCGTCGGCGAGCAGTCGCTGTGCCCGGTCCTCGGCGGCGCGTTCGGCTTCGGCCTGCGCGGCGGCCTCGTCCGCGACGAGCTGCAGCCAGGGTTGCGGCCAGTACACGTGCGCGACGACCAGCGGGACGTCGCGGCTGACGGCTTCTTCGGCAGCGAAGGTCAGGGCTGCTTGCGCGGCGGGGGATCCGTCGACGCCGACCACGACCGGGCGGTGGGCGGCGGGGGGTTCGGGCTGCTCCGGGCCCGGCTCGATCGAGTTGTCGGGCACCGGCGGGCGCACGACGATGACCGGGCAGTGGGCGTGGGCGGCGACCTGCGCCGACACGGAGCCGAGGAGCAGTTCGGCGAATCCGCCGACGCCGCGGCAGCCGACGACGGTCACGGCCGCGGTGCGGGACTGCTCGATCAGGACCGGCGCGGGACCGCCGGTGATCTGCCGGGCGTGGATCTCGCCGAGTTCGGGGTGCTGCTTGCGCAGGGCTTCGACGGCGTCGGCGAGGCTGCGGTCGATCGCGTCGCGGGTGTCGGCGTCGTCGTAGTACGGCTCGGCCAGCCCGGCGGTGCCGTAGCCGAACAGGGGGCTGAGGTAGCCGTGCACCAGGTGCAGGGGTGCCCGGCGGCGTACGGCCAGATCGGCGGCGTAGGAGGCGGCGGCGAGGCTGGACGGCGAGCCGTCGACGCCGGCGAGGATCGGCCGGATGGACATGTCGGTCTCCTGTTCAGGTGGCGGGGTTGATGGACTCTTCGTAGGGCCGCCTGGTGGTCGGCGGTGGCATGCGGGGTTGGGCGTAGCCGACACGTACGCAGACTTGCGGCTCACCGAGCACGGGCAGCAGTCTGCGCAGTTCGTCGCGGGTGCCGGGCACTTCGGTGACGTCGCTGATGGGTGCGCTGCCCAGGCCGTGCACCGTCGCGGTGAGCAACACCGCCGACAGTGCCTGTCCGGCGTGCAGCCAGGCGGCCGCGGTGTCGTCGTCGGTGAAAAGCACGAGGTAGCGCGCTCCGGCGTCGGTGTCGCGGCCGGGGTGCATCGTCTGCCCGCCGAAGGGTGCGTAGTCGCGGATCGGGACCCGCCGCGCGACTGCCTGCACGGTGGTGTCGGTGGACACGCCTTCGCCGCTCCACGGGGGCCGGTGGGTCCAGTCGGCCAGTTCGGCGCGGTATTCCGGGTCGGACAGCTGCAGGGCGCCCGCACGAACCGCGGCCAGGGCAAGGACCGCGACCTGATCGTCTCCGACGAGATGGACGTGGGCGTGCTCGTTTTCCGCGGCGGTGATGAGTGCCCGGCAGGTGGCGTCGGTGACCGGCTGGGTGGTGAACGGCCGCCGGTCGGTGTGCCGACGTGTGATCGCGGTGAACGTCTGCAGTTCGGCCAGGGCCGGCTCGCGCGGTCCGGTGATACGGATCTCGGCGAGCAGGTCCGGGTCGGCCGGGTCGGGCAGTTCGCGGACGTCGGTGTCGAAGCCGGCGGCTGCCAGGGCGGTGCGGGCGTGGTGCAGGCCCGTACCGCAGCTGACAGTCAGGAGCCGGCCTTGCGGGTCGGCGGTGAGCAGCTGGCGCCGGCGGTCGGCGAACAGGCGCAGGACGTCGGGGTCGGCCTGCCAGCGCCACGGCTGGGTGTTGAAGATCGACGGCGCGGCGAGCGCGGTGCGGGCCGCGTCGTACAACGCCGGTGCGCGGCTCGTCCCGTCTGCTGTCATGGTTTCACTGTCCGCTCGCGGCAAAGGCCGGGTCAGTGCCGGCGGGCCTGGCCCGGCAGGGGCAGGGGTCCTGTCTGCCGACGGGTCTTTGGTCCCTTCCCCGCCTCGGGCCGGGGTGGACAATGCGGGTGTGATCCGTGTCTTTCTGCTCGACGACCATGAGGTGGTTCGTCGCGGCCTGCGTGACCTGCTCGAAGCTGCCGGTGATATCGAGGTGGTCGGCGAGTCCGGTTCTGCTGCCGAGGCCACGCGGCGCATCCCGGCGCTTCGTCCCGACGTTGCGGTGCTTGATGGGCGGTTGCCCGACGGCAGCGGCATCGATGTGTGTCGTGACGTGCGTTCGGTCGACCCGGAGATCAAGGGCCTTATTCTGACCTCTTACGAAGACGACGAGGCGCTGTTCGCCGCGATCATGGCCGGTGCCGCGGGTTACGTTCTCAAGCAGATCAAGGGAACCGAACTCGTCGACGGGATACGCCGGGTCGCTGCGGGGCAGTCGCTGCTCGATCCGGCCGTCACGCAACGGGTGCTGGAACGCATCCGCAACCCGAAACACGAACCCGATCAGCTCAAGTCCCTGACCGACCAGGAACGCAAGATCCTCGGCTATGTCGCCGACGGGCTCACCAACCGGCAGATCGCGGCGCAGATGTTCCTGGCCGAGAAGACCGTCAAGAACTACGTGTCCAGCCTGCTGACCAAGCTCGGCCTGGAACGGCGCACCCAGGCCGCGGTGTTCGCGGTGAAGCTGACCGGGCAGTCGCCCCGTTAGCCGGTCGGCACGCTCCAGCGCAGGACGGTGCCGACCGGGTCGCCGGGTTCGACAGTGAGCTGACCGCCGTGCAGTACCGCACGCTCGGCGAGGTTGAGCAGACCGCCGCGGGGGGTGGCACCGCCGGTCCCGTTGTCGGTGACGGTCGCGCTGAGCCGGCCACCGTCGACCGCGATCGCCACGAGGACCCGTCCGGCGTGCGCGTGGCGTACCACATTGGACAGCGCCTCACGGACGACGGCAAGCAGGTCGGCGTGCAGTTCGTCGGGAACGGCGCTGTCCACTGGCCCGTCGAGGACCAGGTCGGGCCGGAACCCCAGCGATTCGGCCGCGCCGTCGACGAGTGTGCGAAGCTCGGCGCGCAGTGATTGTCCAGCGGGGCTGCGCAGTTCGAAGATCGCGCCGCGGATGTCGCGGATGGTGCTGTCCAGCGCGTCGACCGCGGACCCGATGCGGGCCGCCAGTTCCGGACGGGCGGCCGACATGGAAGCGACGGTCTGCAGTTGCAGGCCGGTGGCAAACAGCCGCTGAATGACCACGTCGTGCAGGTCGCGGGCGATGCGTTCGCGGTCGGACAGCACCAGTAGCTGCTCGCGGTCCTCGCGGGCGCGGGCGCGCAGCAGTGCCAGACCGGCCTGCCCGGCGAACGCGGTCAGCAGTAGTTCGTCGTCGGCGCGCGGGGCGCCGGTGTAGGCCACCAGCAGCACGCCCTGACCGGCGGCGAACGGTGCGGCGATACCGCGGATGTCGGGTACGGCCACCGGCCATGGCGCTGCCTTGCCGAGCTGGTCGAGGGTCACTACCTGCTGATTGGCAAGTACGGGCGCGAACCCGGTCTGTCCCACCGGCAGGATCGCGCCCTCCAGACCGGGCACAGGTTCTGCGGCGTCGACGACGGCGACGGTCAGGGACGCGTTGTCCTCGTCGTGCAACAGAACCGCGACCAGGTCGGCTTCGGCTACCTCGCGGGCGCGGCGGGCGACCAGTTCCAGGGCCTCGGCGGTCGAGGTGTCCTCACCGAGCGAGTTGATGATCTCCGCGGTGGCTGCCAGCCACTGCTGCCGGCGTTGCGCCACTGCGTACAGGCGCGCATTCTCGATCGCGGCGCCCGCTGCGGCGGCCAGCGCGATCGTGATCTCCTGGTCGTCGTCGGTGAACTCTGCCGCGTTGGCTTTCTCAGCCAGGTACAGGTTGCCGAATACCTGGTCTCGGATGCGGATCGGGACGCCGAGGAAGCTGTGCATCGGCGGGTGGTTGGCCGGGAACCCGACCGAGCGCGGGTGGGTGGAGATGTCGGGTACCCGTACCGGCTCCGGGTGGCTGATCAGCAGCCCGAGCACGCCGTGCCCGGTGGGCAGGTCGCCGATTGCCGCATGCTGTTGCGGGGAGATGCCGTGGGTGATGAATTCGACCAGCCGGTCGTCGGGGCCCAGCACGCCCAGCGCACCGTATTTGGCGTCGGCCAGCCGGCACGCGGCGACCACGATCCGTTCGAGGGTGGACCGCAGGTCCAGGTCGGTGCCGATGCCGACGACCGCGTCGAGCAGGCTGCGCAGCCGCTCGCGGCTGGCCATGACCTCCGACACCCGGTCGAGCAGCTCCTGCAGCAGCTCGTCGAGCTGCACGCGGGACAGCGGTGACAGGCCGAGCGACGCCCACTGGTTTTCCACAGCCACGATGCTATGGCCCCGCTCGCGGTGCGGCCATGCCTGGTTCGCGATGCGGCGCGGCCCGGACGCAGCCGCGGCCGCACCCTGGTCGCGCTGCTCACCGCGTGTGCAGCGGTGTCAGCGGGTGAGCAGGGTGACCAGGTCGCTGCCGGTGATGATGCCGACGGCGCAGCCGCGGCGGTCCACGACCGCGACGGCATCGACGTGGGTGCCGCACATGAGCCGGGCTGCGTCGACCACCGCGGCGTCGACATCGACGGCTGCGGGGGTGCTGTCCAGCACGCTGGATACGCGGCGTGCGGACAGGCACCCGGGTTCGGCGGCCCACGCCGCGACGATCGCCCGGTCACTGATCACCCCGGCGCACCGCCCGGCGCCGTCGACGACGACAAGGTGGCGCAGCTTGGTGCCGGCCATCGCAGCCAGGGCGTCTTCCAGGGTCGCCGAGGCAGTCACCTGCACGGGGTGACCGCTCATCACCTCGCGTACTGCTCGTTGCGGCAGGCCCGGTGGTGTGGTTGCCGGCCGGGCCGGATCCGAAGTCGTGGCCATGATGCTTGCTCCCCCGTGTTCAGACGACAGCGGTCACGGCGTGCGATCGTGTCGTGGATCCGGAACCACCAGGACGGGGCAGGCAGCGTGGTGCAGGATCTGCTGGCTGACCGAGCCCAGAAGCAGTCCAGCGAATCCGCCGCGTCCTCTGGCACCGACGACCAGTAGTTGCGCCAGCTCGCTGAGCTGCACGAGAGTGCGTCCGGGTCCGCCGCAAACCAGCTGCTCACGCACCTCGACCTTGGGGTGACGCGCCGAACCTGCCGCCACGGCGTCGGCGAGGACAAGCCGTTCGGCATCCTCGACCGGTCCGCAGTCGGCCGGCACCGGCGGCGTGTAGAGCGTGGCCATCACCGGGTAGGTCCAGGTGCGCACGGCCAGCAGTTCGGCTTGGTGCTGCTCGGCGGTGACGAACGCGGCCTCGATCGCCGCCGCGCCCGCGGGCGAATCGTCGACGCCGACGACGATCGGGCCGCCGGCGTGCTGCTCGCCGCGGGCGACGAGGACAGGTGTGGTGCTGTGCGCGGTGACCTGGACGGCGACCGAGCCCAGCAGCAGACCGGTGAAGCCACCGAGGCCGCGGTCGCCGAGGACCAGCAGTTCGGCGTCGCGGGCCGCGGACAGCAGCACCGACGCGGGGGCGCCGGTGACGAGTTCGGTGACGGTGGTGACGTCGGGCTGCGCCGCGGTGGCGGTAGCGGCGGCTTCGGCGAGCAGGCGTTCGGCGTCGTGGCGCAGGCCGCCTTCCGGCACGGCCTGCGATGCGCCGACGTTGACGTGCATCAGCGGCCAGATGAACGCGTGCACGATCCGCAGGTCGCGGCCGCGGCGGGCTGCCTCATGTGCGGCGAGCCGCACAGCGGACAGGGCGGCTGCTGATCCGTCGACGCCCACCACGATGTCGCGTCGTGTTTGCTGCTCGTGGCTGTCCATGGGTGGCTCCTGTCTGTATGGATTATCGAGGGTTGCGGCGGCGCCGGAGGGCTGTCCGCCAGATGAGGGCGACCGTTCCGGGTAGCAGGCCTGCTGCGGCGCAGAAGGCGAGCTGGGTGGCGTTGAGCGGTGCGGTGCCCAGCAGGGCGCGCAGGGCCGGGATCGCGACTGCGGCAAGCTGGGCGAGCGCGGACAGGGCGACGGCGGCGAGCAGGCCGGGGTTGGCCCAGCGGGTCCCGCCAGGTCGGGTGGCGCGTGATGCCAGGGCGATACCGAGCTGGGCGAGGCCGAGCACGACGAAGACCATGCTCTGCCACGGCCAGCCGGCGGCTGCCGCGTACAGGCCGGTGCCGAGGGTGACGGCGGTCAGCAGCGCGCCGAGGGCGAGTACGTCGCGCAGCAGGCCGTCGCCGAGGATCTGCTCGTCGGGCGGGCGTGGCGGCCGGCGCAGCACGTCTGGTTCGGCGGGTTCGGCGCCCAGGGCGACGCCGGGAAGCCCGTGGGTGAGCAGGTTGATCCACAGGATCTGGCCGGGCAGCAGCGGCACGCCCAGACCGAGCAGCGGGCCGACGAGCATGACGGCGAGTTCAGCGGTGCCGCCGGCCAGGCCGTAGCGCAGGAAGCGGCGGATGTTGTCGTAGACGCGGCGGCCTTCGGCGACGGCGTGGCTGACGGTGGCGAGGTTGTCGTCGAGCAGGACGAGGTCGGCGGCTTGGCGGGCGACCTCGGTGCCGCCGCCCATGGCCACGCCGATGTCGGCGCGGCTGAGCGCGGGGGCGTCGTTTACGCCGTCGCCGGTCATCGCCACGACGTGGCCGTGGTGCTGGAGTTCGGCGATGATGTCGAGCTTCTGCTCCGGCTGAGTGCGGGCGAACACCCGCACCTGGTGGGCATGCTCTGGCTGGTCGCCGGTGGCGATCGCGTCGCCGGGCTGCCAGATGCCGACCTGGGCGGCAATGTGCGCGGCGGTGCCGGGATGGTCGCCGGTGATCAGCATGAGCCGGATGCCGGCCTGGGTGAACTCGGTGGCGGTCGTGGCGGCGGAGGGCCGCAGGGGGTCCTCGATGCCGATGACGCCGAGGGGCCTAAGTCCGGTGGGCGCGATCGGGTTGGTCGGCTCGGCGGTGGTGCCTGCTGCGATCGCGAGCACGCGAAGACCTGAGGCGGCCAGGTCGGCGGCGGCTTGGCGGGTGGGGGCCAGGTGCGGGTCGGCCGGATCGACGACGGGCGAGCCAAGGACGCTTTCGGGTGCGCCTTTGCAGATGGTCAGGTAGTTGTCGCCGTAGCGGTGGACGGTGGTCATCTGCCGGGTGGCCTGGTCGAACGGGTGTTCAGCCCAACGGGGCGCGTTCGCCCGCACCACGTCAGGATCCAGGCCGCATCGAGCCGCGAACGTGACCAGTGCGGCTTCGAGCGGGTCGCCGACCGCGGTCCAGGCCGGCCGGTCGGGTGCCGGTGGCAGGACTGCGGCATCGGAGCAGAGCAGCCCGGCGCGGGCCAGGTCGAGCAACGGTTGCGGCAGCGGCACGGCGGTGCCGGTGATCTGCCCGGCGGGTTCGTAGCCGATGCCGGTGACCGAGGCGTCGGCACCAGGCGCGACCGCCCGGCGCACGGTCATCCGTCCCTCGGTCATGGTGCCGGTCTTGTCGGACGCGACGACGGTCACCGAGCCCATCGTCTCGACCGCGTGCAGGTTGCGCGGGATCGCCTTTCGGCGGGCCATCCGGCGGGCGCCCAGCGCCAGCGACAGGGTCACCACGGCGGGCAGCGACTCAGGGACCGCGGCGACGACCAGGCTGACCGCCGTCAGCGCCATCAACAGCAGCGGCCTGCCTGCGGCCAGTCCTGCGGCGAACACGACCAGGCACAACGCGACCGCAAGCGCGCCGAGGATGCGGCTCAGGCGGGTGAGGCGCTTCTGCAGCGGGGTCGGGCCGGCGTGGGTGGTCGCAACGAGTTCGGCGATGCGGCCCAGGGCGCTGCGCGCGCCGGTACGCACCACGATGCCCGCGGCGCGGCCGGTGACCAGCACCGTCCCCGCGGACAGTTCGTCGCCCGCGTCACGGGCCACGGGCACGGACTCGCCCGTCAGGGCCGCTTCGTCGGCCTGGCACCGGTGGGCGTCGTGCAGCAGGAGGTCGGCGGGCACGATGTCACCGGCCTCGACCCGGACCGCATCACCGCAGACCAGGTCGGCGGCGGGCACGACGAGTTCGGATCCGTCACGGGTCACCCGGGCGGTAGGCGCGGAGAGGGTGTCCAGCGCGGCAACGGCCTTGTCGGCACGTACCTGCTGCGCGACGCCGATCGCGGTGTTGAGGACCACGACCACGGCGATGATCACCGTGTCGGCCCAGTCCCCGAGAAGACTGGTCACCGCCCCGGCGACCAGCAACAGCGACACGAGCGGGTCGGCCAGTTGCGCCAATACCCGCCGGATCAGATGGGGCGGGTGCGGGGGTGCGACGGCGTTCGGGCCGTCCTGCGCCAGCCGTGCCGCGGCCTCGCCGGCGGTGAGGCCGGCCGGCCTCTGCCCGGCGTACGTGGCGGGTGTCTCGGTGAGGGCCATAGCGTCAAGGCTCCCGCCAACCCGTCCCTACGGCACAGAGCAGCTCGCCCCGCCGCGCACAGGCCGCTAGGGCACGATACCCGGGCCGAAGGTCCCGACCTGGTGACCTCTCCGACGGCGGGCCCAGGCCTCGGCCAGCCCGAACGCCGTGGAGAGGGCCGAAGGTCCCGAAGCGGGCGGGCTGGCAGGCCCTACACCCCACCGGCCACAGCAGCCACGCTGATGAACATGCATATCGCGCAGGGCGCCCCGCTGGGCGCGCAGGAGCTCGCACGCATCGACGCGCACTGGCGAGCCGCCAACTACCTGTCCGTCGGGCAGATCTACCTGATGGCCAACCCGCTGCTGACCCAGCCGTTGCTTCCCGAGCACGTCAAACCGCGGCTGCTCGGCCACTGGGGCACCACCCCCGGCCTGAACCTGCTGTACACGCACCTGAACCGGATCATCGCCGCACGCGGCCAGGAGACCATGTACATCACCGGGCCCGGCCACGGCGGCCCCGGCCTGGTCGCCAACACCTGGCTGGAAGGTACCTACAGCGAGGTCTACCCGCACGTCAGCCAGGACGAACGTGGCATGGGCCGGCTGTTCCGGCAGTTCTCGTTCCCCGGCGGCATCCCCAGCCACGTCGCGCCGGAGACCCCCGGCTCCATCCACGAAGGAGGCGAACTCGGCTACAGCCTCTCCCACGCCTACGGCGCCGCACTCGACAACCCCGACCTGCTCGTGGCATGCGTCATCGGCGACGGCGAGGCCGAGACCGGCCCCCTGGCCGCATCATGGCACTCCAACAAGTTCCTCGACCCGGTCGGCGACGGCGCGGTCCTGCCGATCCTGCACCTCAACGGATACAAGATCGCCAACCCGACGGTGCTGGCCCGGCTGTCCGACGACGAACTGACCGCGCTGCTTACCGGGTACGGGCACAAGCCCTACCTGGTCGAAGGCGACGACCCGACCACCGTGCACCAACTGCTGGCCGCGACGCTGGACGCCGTCTGCGACGAGATCGCCGCGATCCAGGGGTCCGCCCGCGCGGGCGAGCTCACCGAACGGCCCCACTGGCCGATGATCGTGCTGCGCACCCCGAAAGGCTGGACCGGCCCGAAGCAGGTCGACGGCCTGCCGGTCGAGGGCACCTGGCGCGCCCACCAGGTCCCGCTGTCGGCCGCCCGCGACGACACCGACCACCTCGCCATGCTCGCCGACTGGATGCGCTCCTACCGGCCCGACGAGCTGTTCGACGCCAACGGCGCGCCACTGCCGGAGGTCGTCGGCTGGCTGCCCGCCGGGCAGCTGCGCATGGGCGCCAGCCCGCACACCAACGGCGGCCGGCTGGTCCGCGACCTGGAGCTGCCCGACTTCCGCGCATACGGCGTCAAGCCCGGCCCGCTCGCCGAGCCGACCCGGGTGCTGGGCGGATGGGTCCGCGACGTGATGGCCGCCAACGCCGCCTACCGCAACTTCCGGATCGTCGGCCCCGACGAGACCGAGTCCAACCGGCTCGGCGCCGTCCTCGACGTCACCGGCAAGGCCTGGCATGCCCGCACCGTCGACACCGACCTGCACCTGGACCCGCACGGGCGAATCATGGAGATCCTGTCCGAGCACACCTGCCAAGGCTGGCTGGAGGGCTACCTGCTCACCGGCCGGCACGGCCTGTTCTCCTGCTACGAGGCGTTCGTGCACATCGTCGACTCGATGGTCAACCAGCACGCCAAGTGGCTGAAGGTGACCAGGGAGCTGGACTGGCGCAAGCCGATTCCGTCCTTGAACTACCTGCTCACCTCGCACGTGTGGCGTCAGGACCACAACGGCTTCTCGCACCAGGACCCCGGGTTCATCGACCACGTCGTCAACAAGAAGGCCGACGTCATCCGCGTGTACCTGCCGCCGGACGCCAACACCCTGCTGTCGGTGGCCGACCACTGCCTGCGCAGCCGCGACTACATCAACGTGATGGTGGCCGGCAAGCAGCCCGCGCCGACGTTCCTCGACATCGACGAGGCCGTCGCGCACTGCACCCGCGGGCTGGGCATCTGGGCCTGGGCCGCTGATGACGGCGGCGACCCCGACGTGGTCCTCGCCGCCGCCGGCGACGTGCCGACCATGGAGGTCCTGGCCGCGGCGGACCTGCTGCGCGAGCAGCTGCCCGAGCTGCGGGTGCGCGTGGTGAACGTGGTGGACCTGATGCGGCTGCAGCCGCAGACCGAGCACCCGCACGGCCTGCCTGACGCCGAGTACGACGCGATCTTCACCACCGACCGGCCGGTCGTGTTCGCCTACCACGGCTACCCGTGGCTGATCCACCGGCTGACCTATCGCCGCCACGGCCACGAGCACCTGCACGTGCGCGGCTACAAGGAGGAGGGCACCACCACCACACCGTTCGACATGCTCGTGCGCAACGACATGGACCGGTTCCACCTGGTCATCGACGTCATCGACAGGGTGCCCGGACTGGCCCGCAAGGCCGCCGGACTGCGCCAGGCGATGGTCGACAAGCGCACCGAACACACCGCATACATCCGCCAGACCGGCCAAGACCTGCCGGAGATCCGCGACTGGACCCCGACGCGCCGCTGAACCGGCCGTCCTGCGAGGAAGGTGGCACATCATGTCCGTGGACGTCACGGGGCGGGTGCTGGTCGGGGTCGACGACCTCACCGGCACCGCCCCGGCCGTCGAGGCCGCGCTGAGCGAGGCCCGGCGGGCCGGCTGCGGCCTGAGCCTGGTGCACGCGTTTGCCAGCTCGCCAGCGTTCGGGCCCAGCCAGTGGCTCAACGCCCTCGCCGCGGCCCTGCCCGAAGCACACGACCTGCTCGAACAGCAGGCCGACCGGCTCCGCGCCGCGCACGACGGCCTGGACGTCGACACCCAAGTCGTCGTCGGCCGTCCCGCACCTGTGCTCATCGAAGCGTCCCGGACCGCGCGGCTGACCGTGGTCGGCTGCCGCGGCGTCGGCGGCTTCACCGAGCTGCTGCTCGGTTCGGTCAGCGCCCAGGTCGCCGCCCACGCGCACAGCCCCGTGCTCGTCATCCGCCCACCCGGGCACGAGCAGCCCGTAAGTGACGCCCCGGTCCTGGTCGGCATCGACGGCGCGCCGGGCTGCGCCGAGGTTGTCCAGGCGGCGTTCGAGCACGCCCACGCGCGCGGCGTCGAGCTGGTCGCGGCGCACTGCTGGGCCTCGATGGAAGCGCCTGGCGGTGATGCGTGCGGCGAGTACGACCGGTCGGCGCCAGAGGAAGCAGCACAGCTGCTGCTCGACGGTGCGCTGACCGCTGCGCGACAGCGCTACCCGCAGGTGCGGGTGGTCCGGCGGCTGATCCGCACCGGCGCGACGGGCTCCGCGCTGGTGCGCGAGTCTGCTGAGGCCGGGCTGGTCGTGGTCGGCAGCCGTGGGCATGCCGGTGCCGCGGGCGTGCTGCTGAACTCGGTCAGTCAGGCGCTGTTGCACCACGCCCGCTGCCCGGTGGTCGTCATCCGCTGACCGCGCCGAACACCGACGGCACGCCATGCACGACAGCGCGCACCTGGGTGATCGGACCCGGTCGCCGGCGGGCAGGTCCCACAAGGTCGGGACCAGCGGCACTGAACAGCTGCTCCTTCAGCGGCGACAGTGCCGTGGCGGCCGACACCACACCGCGCCGGCCAGTGGCCGACGTGCTGGCCTCCCTACCGACGGTCCCGCAAGGCACCACACGTTAGTCCGGCGGGGGCGGGTCCTCGGCCACGAGACCGCCACCAAGGCAGCCTGGATCAATGCCAGCGTCCACCGCCACGGGTTCCTGCGCTGAGCAAGGTTCGTCGCAGGCGCGGCCCCGCATCGGGGCCGCGCCTGCGGCGTTGTCGAAATCACCCGCAGCCGCCCTGCCGGCAGCTCGTTGGCAGGGCCGAAAGTCCCGGCCGGAAGGACCCTTCGCTCCTGGCCCCGACCCAGGCGCACCACGTGCACTGGACGCGACGACTTCTTGGAGGCAGACGATGACCACGCCCACTGGCGAGCACCGCCGTCCTGCGGCGGCGGCCTACGCCGCGGCCGCTGACACAGCGAGGCGCGCGCCCTCGATCCACAACACCCAACCCTGGCACTGGCAGGTCCACCCGCACCGGCTCGACCTGTACGCCGACACCACCCGTGCGCTGCCCGGCACCGATCCCGGCGAGCGGATGCTACTGGTCAGCTGCGGGGCGGCCCTGCACCACGCCCAGGTCGCCCTGCACGCTGAGGGCTACGACGTCGCCGTGCGTCCATTGCCCGAACCGGCCAGGCCTGAGCACCTGGCGACCATCACCATCACGGGTGCCATTCCCGTGACCGCAGCCGCCATGCGGCTCGTGCAGGCCGTGCAGCTGCGGCACACCGACCGGCGGCCCACCGTCGACGTGCCGGTCACCGCGGAGCAAGTCGACGAGCTGCGCCGGATCGCCGACGCCGTCGGCGTCCCCCTGCACAGGCTCACCGCAGATCAGGTCACCGACCTGGTCGTCGCGGTCTCGCACGCCGAGGACGCGGCCGCGGCCGAACCGGTGTTGCAGGCCGAGACGCACCTCTGGACCGGCCCCAGCCGGCCTGCCGGCACCGGACTACCGCCCGAGGTGATCCCCGACCGGCGACCCGAGACCGACGTCGGCGAGCGTGACTTCGGCACCCGCGGCACCCTCGCGGTCGGTGGCGGCCACGACAAAGCCTCGACCTACGTCGTGCTGTTCGGCAGCGATGACGACCGCGCCGCCTGGCTGCGTGCCGGGCAGGCCCTTTCCGCGATATGGCTGCACGCCACCATGCAGGGTCTGGCCGTGCTGCCCTTCAGCCAGGTCATCGAGATCGACGGTACCCGGGCCATGATGCGCCGCATCCTGTCCAACCTCGCGTGTCCCTATCTCGTGCTGCGTCTCGGCGTCGCCGACCCCGAGCACGCCCTACCCGGACACACGCCACGGCTGCCGTTCGACGCCACCGCCACCATCGACGACACCGCCCGGTGACCCGCCCGGGCGCCGGCAACCGGGACAGGAACCCGCCATGATCCGAATTTTCGTCCTCGACGACCATGAAGTGGTTCGCCGCGGGCTCATCGAACTGCTGCAGCAGTCCGGCGACATCGAAGTCGTCGGACAATCCGGGTCTGCCGTCGAGGCCGCACGGCTGATCCCCGCGGTACATCCCGACGTCGCGATCCTCGACGTCCGGCTGCCCGACGGCAATGGCATCGACGTATGTCGCGACATCCGGTCGGTCGATCCCCGGATCCAGGGACTGATCCTGACCTCGTACGAAGACGACGAGGCCCTGTTCGCCGCGATCATAGCCGGGGCGGCCGGATACGTCCTCAAGCAGGTCCGCGGCACCGACCTGCTCGACGCCGTACGCCGTGTCGCCGACGGCCAGTCGCTGCTCGACCCCGCCGTCACCGCGCAGGTCCTGCAACGTATCCGCCGTGGCGTGCACGCTCCGCCGGAGCTGGCGCAGCTCACCGAGCAGGAGAGGCGCATCCTCGGCCACATCGCCGACGGTCTGACCAACCACGAGATCGCCGAGAAGATGTTCCTGGCCGAAAAGACGATCAAGAATCATGTCACCAGCATCCTGGCCAAGCTGGGCCTGGAACGCCGCACCCAGGCTGCGGTCCTCGCCGTGCGGGTACTCGGCGGCACCCGGCCCTGAACTCCTGGACGTGGTCCCTCAACAACGCGCCGCACCCGAGCGCCGCAGCCTCCCGAGCGCCAACGGTCCAATGGGCACAAGGACGCACCGGCAGAAGACCTTCGGCCCTGCCCCGCACTGTCAAGGCAAGACCAGTCTGGCACTGCACCCTCCACCCCCACGCCGCCGCAAGCGGCACCGAACAGAGGTGACACCCCATGGCCACCGTCGCCATCGACCGGCTCGGCAAGACGTTCCCCAACGCGGCCCGCCCTGTTCTGGACGAGGTCAGCCTCACCGTCGGCGACGGCGAGTTCCTGGTCCTCGTCGGCCCGTCGGGCTGCGGAAAATTGTTCGTCGCGGGATTCATCGGCTCTCCCGCCATGAACCTCGCTCTCGGCCGAGTCGAACCGGGCACCGACGGACCGGTCCTGGCTCTCGGCACGCACCGCTGGCCGGTTCCCGCCGCAGTGCTGGACAGGCTGGCCGGGCTGAACACCGACGCCGGGCACGACGTCGTCGTCGGGCTGCGGCCGGGTGCACTGGGACTCGCCTCGCACGCCACCGGCCAGGCCGACATCACGGTAGCCGCGATCACGGTCGAGGCCCTCGGAGACGAGACCAACGTGCTGTTCCTGCCGCCGTTCCCGGTACCCGACGTGATCCGCGCCGGCACCGGACCGGCCGACACCGAACTCGCCGCCATGTGGACTGCCCGCCTGGAGCCCGACGTCTCCGTCACTGCCGGTGACGACCTCACCCTCGCCCTTGACCTGGCGCAGGCTTACCTGTTCGACGCTGTCACCGGAATGGCCCTTCACCCGGCCGAAGCAGACGTGGCAGCCGCGTGACCGTCAGCCGTAACGCGCCCGGCCTGGCCGCCCATCAGGCTCACCTGCCGGGCACCGCCGTGTCGGCTGTGACCGCGATCAGGACGAACGTCCCGCCGAGTACGGTCCACCGCCCCGTGACCACGAGCCCACAGCGGACGAGCCTCGAAGGCGAAGCCACCGAAAGGTGATGAGGAAAGGAGCAGTCATGCGCGCTTGCGTGGTCACCGACTTCGCTGCCCCGCTGACCGTCGGCGAAGTGCCCATCCCTCAGCCCGGCCCCGAACAGATCCTGGTCCGGGTCGAGGCCAGCGGCCTGTGCCACACCGACATCCACGCCGCCCGCGGCGACTGGCCGGTCAAGCCGACGCTGCCGTTCATCCCCGGCCACGAGGGCGTCGGCATCGTCGAACGCCTCGGCCGCGGCGTCACGGAGGTCGCCGTCGGCGACCGCGTCGCCATGCCGTGGCTGGGCTACAACTGCGGCGCCTGCGAGTACTGCGTCAGCGGAGACGCCATCGCCGAAGTCCTCGCCTCGACCGTCACCGCGCGGATCGTGTTCCGCCTCTGACATCCACAGCCCGTGCGGGCCGCCACAGCGCGGCCCGCACGGCTGCTTTTGCGCCGAACGCAGCAGAAACGCCACCCGGCGGCCCGGCACCGTGGATGATCAGGACGGGCCTTCAGCCGGCTACCGGGGCTAACTCAGGAGATCGTCATGACCACCCCGCTGACCCTGACCAACACCGCGTTCCGCGACGTCGTCGCAGCCGCCGTCCGCGCCCCGTCCCTGCACAACAGCCAGCCATGGCGCTTCCGCAACCGTGGCGGCGCCATCGAGGTCCACCTCGACCCCGCCCGGCGCCTGCCGGTCGCCGACCCCACCGGCTGGGCCGCCCGCATCGCCTGCGGCGCCGCGACCTTCAACGCCCACCTTGCGCTGACCGCCATGGGCCTGGCCGCGCAGGTGCAGCTGCTGCCCGAGCCGAGCAGTCCGCAGCTGCTCGCGCGGCTCATCCCGACGGCGGCCTGGCAGACGACCCCGGCCGAGGAGGCGCTGTTCGCCGCGATCGAGCGCCGGTTCAGCAACCGGGAGCCGTTCTATCCCGCCCCGGTCCCCGTCCACGCCCAGGTGCAGATCGCTGAGGCGGCACGCGCCGAGGGTGCCTGGGCCGACATCCTCAGCGGCCCCGCCTGCGTCGAGGCCATCTCAGAGATCGTCCGCGCGGCCGACGCCGTACTGGCTGCCGACAGCGCTTACCAGGAGGAACTGCACGCCTGGACCCGACCGGACCGCGACGACCGCGACGGGGTGCCCGCACCGTCCGGCGGTCCGGTCCGGCAGACCGGCGATCTGCTGCCGCGTCGTGCCTACGGCAACCGTGAAGCCGTTCCAGGCGGCGACTTCGACCCCGACCCGCTCCTCGTCGTGCTGGGCACCGCCGGTGACACTCCGGCCGACCAGCTTCGGGCGGGTATCGCCCTACAGCGGGTCCTGCTCACCATCACCGACGCCGGCCTGGCCGCATCGATGCTGTCGCAGCCGATCGAGGACCCCGCCGAACGGGACAGCCTGCGACGGGCACTGGACCGGTGCGAGGTCCCTCAGATGGTGCTGCGGGTCGGCACCGGGCGGGCAGGTTATCCCACGCCCCGCCGCGACCTGGCAGAGGTTATCGACGAGCCGTGACCGGTCCTGGTGCCGGCAACTCGCGACAGCACGGACGCAGGCCTGACGGCAGTGCGACAGCGGGTCATTGGTCCCGAGACGACAGGTCCTCCAACTCTGCTGTGACAGCAGGGGCGCACGGGATTCTTGGTGCAGGCAACGATCCCCCCAAGGAGCCCACCATGAAGCGCAGGACCCTCGACCTGATGTTCAGCCTCGGCGGCGTGGCCATCGCCGTCCTGCTCGCCATCGCCGGCATC
Organism: Catellatospora chokoriensis; assembly: GCF_011297315.1. NCBI lineage: Bacteria > Bacillati > Actinomycetota > Actinomycetes > Micromonosporales > Micromonosporaceae > Catellatospora > Catellatospora chokoriensis. Next base: position 39,626 of record NZ_JAAOTI010000032.1, on the reverse strand, counting down.
GTGCTGCAGGCCAACGCGAACTTCGCCACCGACTACGTCACCTCGCAGCTGGCCGAGCAGAACATCACCTTCAAGACCCTCGACACCCTCACCCCCGAGGAGCGCGAGCAGCCCGGCCTAGTCGAGTACGCCGGGCAGAAGCTGACCACCGGCAAGCAGGCAGAGGTGTACGCCCTGCAGTTCATCGGCCTGCACCTGAAGAACACCGCCGGCGGCAAGACCTACGCCGACCTCGGCGTGCCGCAGAGCCAACTGCGGGCACAGGTCGCCGAGGCGACCAAGAACAACGACCCGAACCTGGCCGCCCTGCAGCAGCAGCTGACCGAGGTCACCGCCCAGCGCGAGACCATGTTCAAGGGCGAGACCCTGCGCGGCCTGCTGCTCACCACCTACGGCTTCAGCGAGTTCGGCACCAAGGCTGGCCAGGCCGCGCTGGTGGCCTACCTCGCCGCCCTGGTGATGGCGCTGCTGTCGATCGCCGGCTTCGTCCACGCCTGGGTCACGCCCCGCACGCAGCCGTTCGCGCCGATCGAGGCGATCGCTGACCGGAAGCAGATCAACGCCTGACAGTTCCACCTCGTGGGGCGGCCCGCCGGAAGGCGTACCGCCCCACAAACGTGTGTACGCGCTTGCGCGGCAACCGCCCTCAGCCGCCTTTCGTCCAGTCTGCCTACGCCGGCCATCGTCTGCGCCGCAGGCCACCGATCCCGTGAGCAGCGCCCTCGGGTGCAAACCGGGCCCGCAACGACGGCCGACTCGCGTGGGCCAAGCAGTTCACACGAACGACACAGGTTAATCATCACTGCCTGCTGGCCGTTGCTGGTCGGATCGCAGGGTTCGTCTGTCGGTGCCGGCGGAGCGCTGCCGTTCGGCGTTCGGTCAGGGTCTGGCCATGAACCGACTGATAATGGATGAGTGCCTTACGCAGGGCGCACGGCCAGTGGAGCACCGATCGTGGTCGGCGTCGACGGTTCGGCCTCGGCGCCGGCGGCGGCGCGTCTGGACGCCCGCATTTCGGCGCGTCGTGGATTCTCGTTCTTCATCCCTGTACTGGTGCTGGCGGGGCTGTTTGATGGTGCCACCGGCTGGCCGGGGTGAGGTCGTGGTCGACCGGATGCGGCCGGGCCGTAGCGCGCTGGAGGAGCTGGCAGCGCGCCGGGCCGACGCCGCTGCGCTCGGCCGTCTGCACAATGTCGGGTCGAACAATGTCGCTGATGTCGGGTTGCCTGCAGCGGCTGTCCACGGCACCGTCACCTACTTCAGCGATCTGCACGCGGTGCGGGGCGCTCGTCATGTGCGGGTCTGTACGGGCACGGCCTGCTTTCTGGCCGGCGGTGGCCGCCAGCTGGGCGAGGTCGAGCAGGCGTTGGGGGTCCGGGCCGGCGGGCGTACGGCCGACGGTTCGGTATCGCTGCAGGCGGTGCACTGTCTCGGGTTCTGCTACGGCGGCCCGGCCGCACTCGATGGCAGCACGCCCGTGGCCGGGCCCGAACTCGCCTCGCAGCTGGCCGGCCGAGCGCCTCGTCGGGCGCCGCCGATCCCGGCCACCGCGGTCTCGCAGCCCGTGGTGCTTCGTGGCCTGGCCGGTGGCCCGAGCTGGCAGGTGTGGCCGTGCCTGGTCGGCCACGCCGACGCCGCCACCGTGATCGGTGACGAGATAAGCCGGTCGGGGCTGCACGGGCGCGGCGGCGCCGGTTTTCCCGTAGCCCGCAAGTGGCAGGCGGTGGCCGAGCAGCCCGCTCCGCGGTTTGTGGTGGCCAACGGTGACGAGGGCGACCCAGGCTCCTACGCCGACCGGCTGCTGATGGAACGCGACCCCGACCGGGTCCTGGAGGGCCTGGCGCTGGCCGGGCTGGCCTGCGGCGCGAGCTGCGGGGTGGTGTACGTGCGCTCGGAGTACCCGCAGGCCCTGGCCGGCATGCGGGACGCGGTCGCCTCTGCCCGCGCCGCCGGTCACCTGGGCCGCCGGGTGCACGGCAGCGGCGTCGACTTCGACGTGGAGGTGACGGAGGGCGCCGGGTCGTACGTGGCCGGGGAGGAGACGTCGCTGCTGCGCTCGCTGAGCGGGCTGCGCGGCACGGTGCGGCTTCGCCCGCCCTACCCGGTCGAGTACGGGCTGTTCGGCCGTCCGACGGCGGTGAACAACGTCGAGACGCTCGCGGCGGTGCCCGCGATCGTCGCCGACGGCGGGGACGCCTACGCCCGGCTGGGCCGGTCGCCGGAGAACGGGACGCTGCTGGTGTGCCTCAACGAGCGGTTCGCCCGCCCGGGCGCGTACGAGGTCGAGCTGGGCACGCCGCTGCACGAGATCGTGTACGGCCTCGGCGGCGGCCTGCCCGCCGGTCGCACGCTGCGGGCGGTGCAGGTCGGCGGGCCACTGGGCGGATTCCTGTCCCCCGATCGGCTGGACCTGCCGCTACTGGCGTCGGCGCTGAACGGCGCCGGAGTCGCACTGGGCCACGGCGGCCTGATCGCCGTCGACGACACCACGGCCCCGCACGCCCTGCTGGGACATCTGTGGCAGTTCTACGCCGACGAGAGCTGCGGGGCGTGCACACCATGCCGGGAGGGCACCCGCCGCGGGGCGGCCGACCCGCACGCGGTCTCCGCGGACCGGGACCTGCTGGAGCTGATGGCGACGGCGAGCCTGTGCCCGTTCGGGCGGGGCATCCCGCGCGCGGTGCGGAGCCTGATCCGTGCCCTGGCCGAGGACACGCCATGAGGGTCGTCGTCGACGGCCGCACGGTCGAGGTACCCCACGGGGCCAGCGTGCTGGACGCCGCGCGGGCCGCCGGGGCACCGGTGCCGACGCTGTGCCACGACGACCGGCTCAGCCCGGCCGGGCAGTGCCGGGTCTGCCTGGTCCGCGTCGACGGCCGCATCGCCGCCGCCTGCGTCACCGCCGCCGCCGACGGACAGCACGTCAAGACCGGCGACCCGGACGTGGCCGCGATGGCGCGGCTGGCGCTGGAGCTGACCGTCGAGCGGCTGCCCGCCACCGCCCTGGAACTGCCGACGGAGCTGGCCGCCTGCTGCACCGAACTCGGGGTGGGCGCAGACCGGTTCGCCGCGGCCGGACGTGGGTTGGGCCGTGACGACAGCCATCCGTATGTGCACCTGGACCGGGATCTGTGTATCGCCTGCGGCCGGTGCGTACGCATGTGCGACGACGTGCAGGGCGCGTTCGCGCTCACGCTGGCCGGACGCGGTGCCGATACCGTCGTCGCGCCGGGTGCGGGCAGCTGGGCGCAGTCGGCGTGCGTGTCCTGCGGCGGATGTGTGGACACCTGCCCCACCGGCGCCATCACCCAGGCGGGCCGCCCACCGGGGACGGCGACAGCGGCGGTCGACACGACGTGCGGATACTGCGGCGTCGGCTGTGCCCTGACCGTCCACACCGCAGACGGTGCCGTCAGCGAGATCACCCCGGACCGGCGAGGTCCGGTCAACCGAGGGCACGCCTGCGTCAAAGGCCGGTTCGCGTACGGGTTCACCACCTCACCGGACCGGCTCACCACACCCCTGGTCCGGCGCGGCGACCGCCTCGAGCCCGCGGGCTGGGAGGAGGCGCTCGCCGTGGTCGCCGACCGGCTGGGCGGCATCGTCGCCAGCAGCGGGCCGGACGCCGTCGCCGCGATCTGCTCGGCGCGGGCCACCAACGAGGAGAACTACCTCATGCAGAAGCTGATGCGCACGGTTGTCGGCACGAACAACGTCGACAACTGCTCGCGCATCTGCCACGCCCCATCCGCAGCGGGCCTGAGCGCCGCGTTCGGACTGTCCGGCGGCACCAACCCGGCCGACGACATCGAAGCTTCCGACTGCCTTCTGATCGCTGGAGCCAACCCCACCGAGGCGCATCCGGTCATCGGCGCACGGATCCTGCAGCAGGCCTTGTCGAGCGCGAAACTCGTCGTGATCGACCCCCGCCGCACCGCCCTGGCCAAGATCGCCGACGTGCACCTTGCCGGAACGCCCGGCAGCAACGTCGCGGTCTTCAACGGCCTCGCGCGGATCATGCTCGAACGCGGCTGGATCGACGAGCAGTTCCTCGCCCAGCGCGCCGACGGCCTCGACGAGCTGCGCGAGCAGCTGGCCTGGTTCACCCCCGAGCAGGTCGCCGAGATCAGCGGCGTCACACCGCAGGCGCTGCTGGACGCGGCACGCCTGTACGGCACCGCCGGATTCCCGTCGATCATCTACGGGCTCGGGGTGACCGAGCACGCGCACGGCACCGACGGCGTACGCGCCCTGGTCAACCTGGCGATCCTGCGCGGTGCCGTGGGCACCGGCCGCGGTGGCGGCGTCAACCCGCTGCGCGGTCAGAACAACGTGCAGGGCGCCTCCGACATGGGCGCGCTGCCGGACCTGCTGCCCGGCTACCAGCCGGTCGCCGACCCACAGGCGCGCGGACGCTGCGAACAGATATGGGGCTGCCCGCTCCCGCAGCGGCCGGGTCTGCGCATCCCGCAGATGTTCGACGCCGCCCTCGACGGCCGGGTCCGGGCGCTGTACGTGTTCGGGGAGAACATCGCCCAGACCGACCCCGACAGCGGCCACGTGCGCGCCGCATTGGACGCCTGCGAGTTCGTCATCTGTCAGGAGATCTTCCTGACGGACACGGCACAAGCGGCGGACGTGGTGCTTCCCGGCGCGTCGTTTCTGGAGAAGGACGGCACGTTCGTCAACTTCGACCGGCGTTTCCAGCGGGTCCGGCCCGCACTGCGCCCACCCGGGCTGGCCCGCACCGACTTCGAGATCATCAACGCGGTCGCCGTCGCCCTCGGCACGGACCTGGGCTGCCCGACACCGTCACAGGCCCTGGACGAGTGCGCCAGGGTGGCACCACTGTACGCCGGAATCTCCCACATCAGGCTGGACCGCGACGGCCCGCTGCACTGGCCGTGCCGCAGCCCCGACGAGCCGGGCGAGGCCCGGCTGCACCAGGAATCGTTCGCCACCCCGAACGGCCGCGCGCAGCTCGCCGCCAGACCCTGGCTGCCGCCGGGCGAGCAGACCGACGCACGTTACCCGTTCGTGCTGATCACCGGTCGGCGACTGGTGCACTACAACGCCGGCACGATGACCCGTCGGACCCTCAACCTGCGGCTGTCGCCACGCGAAACCCTCGACATCCACCCCGCCGACGCGCTGGCGCTCGGACTGCGCGACGGCGACCTGGTCGAGATCGAAAGCCGCCGCGGAACCGTCGCCGCACCCGCGCGGATCACCGGCGACGTCAGCGCGGGTCAGGTGTTCCTGGCGTTCCACTTCCCCGAGGTCGCCGCGAACCTGCTCACCTCCGCCGCCGTCGACGAGGTGACCTCCTGCCCCGAGTACAAGGTCACCGCCGTACGGCTGCGCCGGTGCTGAGCCGCCTGCCACGCCATGCCTTGTGGGCCGTGTCGGCCAGCAGCAGGATCGGCACGGCCAGCGCGGCAAACCCCCAGCCGGCCAGCGGGGGCCACGAACCGCCCAGCGTCCGGACGACTACCGGCACGCCGAGGAACACGCACAGCAGGACCAGCTCGACGGCGACCGCCCACAGCAGCAGCCGGTTGCGGCGCGGGTCGAGCAGGAACGCAGGGCGGGTCTCGCTGCGGCAGGCGAATGCGTTGGCGAGCTGCCCCAGCACGATCGCCGCGAACGCGGTTCCCGACGCCGCAGCCAGCAGACTGGGTGCCGGTGCCTGTCCGGGATGCCAGCCGCCGAGGCTCAGCACGGCGGTGAAGGCTCCCAGTGACGCGATCACCTCGGCGGGGCCGAGGACGCCGAATACCCGTACCAGCAGCCGGCGGTCAATGAGCTGCCCGGTGCGGGCCCGGCCGGTGAGCGTGCGCGGGTTGGGCGGTTCGGCGCCCAGCGCCAGCGCCGGCAGCAGGTCGGTGCCGATGTCCAGCGCGAGGATCTGCAGGACGCCGATGGCCAGCGGAAACGTTCCGCCGCTCAGCGCCCAGACCACGAACGGGGCGAGTTCGGCGACGTTGTCGGTGAGGTGGTAGGTCAGGAAGCGGCGGATGTTGGCGAACGTGGCCCGGCCGGTTTCGACGGCGGCGACGATGGTGGCGAAGTGGTCGTCGAGCAGGACCAGGTCGGCGGTTTCGCGGGCGACGTCGCTGCCGGAGGCGCCCATGGCGATGCCGATGTCGGCTTCGCGGAGTGCGGGTGCGTCGTTGACGCCGTCGCCGGTCATGGCCACGGCGTGACCGCGAGCACGTAGGGCGCGGGCGATGCGCAGCTTCTGCTCGGGGGTGACCCGGGCGACGACGACGCCGTCGTGGTCGACCAGTTCTCCCAGCTCCCGGTCGTCGGCGGGAAGCTGCGCGCCGGTCACTACGAGGGGGTCCGATCCGCACAGCCCGACCTGCGTGGCCAGCGCGCGGGCGGTCGCCGGGTGGTCGCCGGTGATCATCGCGAGGCGGATGTGGGCGCGGCGGCACGCGGCGATCGCGTCGCCGACGTCCGGGCGCGGCGGGTCGAGCAGCCCTACGACGCCGATGAGGTCGAGGTCGCGGGCGTCGGGTGCCGCTTCGGGTGCCACCGTGGCCCTGCGGGCGACGGCGAGCACCCGCAGGCCGTCGTCGGCCATGGTGTGCGCGGCCAGCAGTGCCGGCGCGGTGTCGCCGCGGCAGTCGGCCAGGATGCTCTCCGGTGCGCCCTTGGTGTACAGGGTGGTGCCGCAAAGGCTGGCCGTGCGCAGCCGCACCGGGTCGAACGGCAGCCACCGCTGTTCCGGTTCGTTCGCGGCGCGGGCATCGACGTTCACACCGCACCGCAGGGCGAGCACGTGCAGCGCCACTTCCATCGGGTCGCCGTGCGGCTGCCGGGCGCCGTCGTGCGGGACGAGGCGGCCGCGGGAGGCGCGGACGGCGGCGTAGGCCAGGTCCGCGACCTGTTCGCCGACGGTCGGCGCCGCGTCGACGTGCCCTCGGGTGTCGTAGCCCTCTCCGGTGATCACGGCCTGGCCGGCGGGTGTCCACACCCGTACCGCCGACATCTGGTTGCGGGTGAGGGTGCCGGTCTTGTCGGTGCAGATGAAGGTGACCGAGCCGAGCGTCTCGACCGCTTCGAGATGGCGGACGAGCGCGTTGCGGCGGGCCATGGCGTGCGCACCGTACGCCAGGGCGAGCGTCACGGTGGGCAGCAGCCCCTCGGGTACCAGCGCGACCGTCACGCCGAGGGCGAACAGGAAGCCCTGCAGCGGCGTCAGGCCGAGCAGCAGACCGACGCCGAACAGTACTGTTCCGGCGGCGACCGCCGTCACCGCGACGATGCGCACGACGCGGGCGAGCCGCACGGCCAGCGGGCTCGGCGGGCGGCGGGTCTGTGTGGTCATCGCCGCGATCGCGGCCAGCCGGGTGCCGGTGCCGGTGGCGGCGACGATGGCCTCGGCCGCGCCTTCGACGACGAAGGTACCGGCGTACAGCTCCTGGCCTGCCTGGACGCGGCGGGGCACGCTCTCGCCGGTCAGCAGCGACTCGTCGACGGCGAGCGCGGCCGCGGAGTACGCCCGCAGGTCGGCGCTGACGCGGTCCCCGGCCTCCAGCAGCACCACGTCTCCGGGCACCAGGTCGGTGGCCGGCACCTGGCGGCGGTGCCCGTCGCGGCGTACGACCGCCTGGGCGGGCATCAGATCTCGTAGCCGGTCCACGGAGCGGTCGGCCCGGTATTCCTGTATGAACGCGAAGACGCCGTTGACGACGACGACGATGACGATTGCTGCGCTGAGTTGCGGCATATGGGCCAGCAGCGCGAGCAGCGCGGCGGCCCACAGCAGCAGGGCGAAGAAGTGGCTGAGCTGGCGGGCCAGCAGCAGCACGACGGGCGGGCGCCGGCTCGCGGGGATGGCGTTGGCTCCGGCCCGAGCCCGCGCCAGGGTCACCTGGACGCTGGTCAGCCCGGCGCGGACGGCGTCGTCCGCGGATGCCGGGGCAGCCGTGGAAGAGGCTTCGGCGCCGGTCACCTGGGCTCCTCAGCGGCCCGTATCAGTCAGCGCCGGTGAGGTGCGTGGGGTGGTTCCACGTGCGACTCGGATCCGGGGAACACCATGCTCTCGCGTCCGGTGTCCAGCCACCTGACCATGTATGGCGGTGTTCCGTCGGTGTGCCGCAACTCGGTGATCACGCCGACACGCCGGGGCTCACCGACGTGGATGGCCTCCATGACCAGGCGGTCTCCCACGTGTGCCTTCATGCCTCCACTGTCCCTCCCCGCGGCGTGGCCTACAGGGGTAAGCGGTCATCGCCGTGCAGGACGTTCGTCCCGACTCGGGCAGGCGTGCAGGTTTCGCCCCGGCGGGCATCGGCAAGCCGCGGTGGCGGCCCGAATTCGACCGCGTCGCCGCGGTCGGTGCGCAGCGATCACGCGTTGCCGGACTGGTGTGGTACCGCGGAGGTCACTGCGGGTCGATCATCTGGCCGGCGGGGCGCCGCGGGCTGGCGGCAGGCCTGCCCGGCGGCGGATGACCGACACGAACCAGGATCTGCGGCTCGCCGGGCCCCTGCAGCAGCTTCGCGACGCGCGCTCGCAGATCACCGAATTCGATCACGTCGCTGATGGGGGCGCTGCCGAGTCCGGCCGCGGTGGCGGTGAGCAGCACCGCCGACAGGGCCTCACCGGCGCGCAGCCGGTCGGCGATGGTATCGGCGTCGGTGAACAGCAGCGCGTACGTCGCCCCGACGTCGTGCTCGGGCCCTGGGGGCAATCCGGCGCTGAAGTACGTGAAGTCACGAACCGGCACGCGGCGAGCAGAAGCGGTGACCGCGGTGGCGGCAGGGACGCCGTCACCGGCCTCGGGTGGGCGGTTGGTCCAGCGCAGCAGCTCCTCCTGGCACGCCGGGTCCGCCAGCTGCCGCTCGGCTGCCTCAGCGGCGACCTCGCGCAGGAACTGAACCTGCTCACCGGTGAGCGGCTGCAGGTGCGCGCCCTGCTCCTCGGCGGCAGCCACCAGCGTGCTGACCACGGCGCTGCTGACCGGTTCCGCAGTAAACGCCCGCCGGTCGGTACGGCGCATCCCGATCGCCCGGTACAGCCGCACCGACGTGTCGTGCGGCAGAATCTGGCCGACGGTGACGACCGCCAGCGGCTGACCAGGTGTCCCGGCGCGCAGGCGGTCCACTCGTGTCGCCAGACCGGCCGCGGCGAGCGCCACGCGCGCATGGTGCAGCGCGCACCCGCAGCTGATCATCAACTGGCGGCCGTCGGGGTCGGTGGCCAACTGCCGGTGCTCGTCGGCGTACAAATGCAGGCTGTCGTTGCTGGTGCGCCAGATCCATGGCTGGGTGTTGAACACCGACGGCGCCACCAGCGCGTCCCGCGCTGCTTCGACCAGGGCGTTGCGTACCTTCGATGCCGTGAAGTTCATGTTTTCACCGTATGCGCCGCCCCGCGGCTGCTGCGGCAGATCGGAGCCGATGAGCTCAGCTCAGGCCGAAGTCACGCCCCGCGCGGACCTGCTGTCTGCCGTCGTCGGCGTGGTCCTGACACGTTGCCGGCGCCGGAGCACGGACACGTCATCGCGTCGTATGCATGGAGGCGGGATGCGCTCTTTCGCCTGGTTCAGAAGCGCGCGACGAGCCACCATGCCGCCGCGGTGGCGATCACCAGTACCAGCAGGGCGAGCAGTGGGGTCCAGTCGGTGGTTCGCACCGGTCTCACCTGGCCGCGTCGAGCACGGTCGCGTCCACGGTCGCCGGCGTTCACGTGCCCTCACGTGGGACGACGAGGACCGGGCACGCAGAGTGGTGCAACAGGTGCCGGCGGACCTTACCGGGAACCAGGTTCGCGGAGCTGCGGCGCGCCCGCGTCCCGATCACGATCAGTTGCGCGGTGTGGCTCAGCCGTTCGAGCGTGCGCGCCGCTGGGCCTTTGATCAACATTTCCTGGACGGTCACGTCGGGGTAGGCCTCGCGCATCCCGGCCAGGGCTTCGCCCAGCACGGCCTGCTCCTCGCCTTTGACTTCGGCCACGTCGTAGACCAGCGGCAGCATGTCGCCCGGGCCCGACGACACGGGTCCGGTCCAGGTGTGCACCGCAGTGCAGTCGGTGCCGCGGATCTCGGCTTCGTAGAAGGCCGTCTCGATGACCGGCCGCGACGCAGGGTCGCCGTCGACGCCGACGACGATGGGACCGACGGCGTGTTCGGTCCCCCGGACCAGTAGCACGGGTGCTGGGCTGTCAGCGGAGACCTTCGCCGCCGTCGATCCGATGATCAGGTCTTCCAGCATGCTGGTGCCGCGGTGCGCCACGACGACCATCGCGGCCTTGTCTGCGTGCTGGCACAGTACCCGGGCGGGATCCCCGGCCACGAGCAATGTCTCCAACTCGGCGTCGGTGAGGCCTGCCGCGCGGGCGGCGACTGCGGCGTCGCGCAGGACGGCCCGCCCTTCGTCTTCGCCAGCTGGGCTTGTGTCGTGCACCGCGTGCAGGACCGTGAGGCGGCATCGTCGGCGTAGTGCCTCAGCGGCAGCCACTCCGACGGCACCGGTGGCTGATCGTGAACCGTCGACGCCTACCAGCACGGGAAGCTCTGCAGCGTAATACGGTCTCATCGCGTTCCCTCTCCCATTGTCGCCTTCAGTGCATCCTCGACGGCGCGTTGCGGCAAGGGCCGACCGGCCGCGGCGGACCGGGACTTTGGTCCTGCTCAAGGGCGGCGCAAGACGGACCATCGGCCCGCCACCTTGGCTCGAACGGCCCTGCCCGAGGCTGCCGACGGGGCGCACGGTGAGAGGATGAACACCCAGCAGGTGATGGAGATCGCTGGCCGGCACGGCGTCGGTGTCGAGATCCTGCAGGGCCGGGGTTCGACGACGACCCTGGCGCGGATTATCGATGCCGCGATCCGGGCGACAGCCGGCGACGGATCGTACAGGCCGCGGGCAGCGACACTCAGCTGCCTCGGCGACCGGCCGCAGGATTGCCCCGATCCGTGTATCGGGATGGCTTGCGCCGGCCAGCAGTTCGGCATCGTACTGACCACCGTCGGCGACGGCCCGCACGAGCGCGTCACAGCCGCCGAGGCCATGCGGAAGATCGTCGATGCGATTACCCGATCCGGCCTGGTCGTGTCGGTGCACGCCCAGGCTGCCGAGATCAGTGCGGCGCAGGAGCATCTCAGACTCGTCCTCGGCGTGTCCGCGACTCCACAGCTTGTGATCATGGTTAACCGCGTCGCGGACAGCGCAGCTCACCGATGGTCAGCGCAGCCGGCCACATATGCAGGTACGGCGACCAGCTCGCCGCAGGCAGCACTCTGAAGCCGGCCATCCAGCGGCGCCGCCATAGGACGCCGCCTGCGTGGGATCAGTGGTCGTGAACGACCGCGACCGGGCAGGAGGCGTGCTGAACCAGCGCATGGCTGATCGAGCCGAGCAGCATCCCCGTGAACCCGCCGCGACCCCGGCAGCCGACGACCACCAACCCGGCGCCCTCTGACTGCTCAACGAGCGCTCGTTCCGGGTTGAGGCTGTGCACCGCCCGCAGTTGCACCGCCAGACCCGGATGCCGTTCCCGCAGAGGACCGGCCGCCTCGGCGAGCATCTGTTCGGCTTCTTGGCGGGCCAGTTCAGCCGGATCGACGTCCGGTTCGGGTCCGGCGCCCCAGGGCGCCTGCCAATGCACGTGGATCATGACCAGGTCGGTGTCGCGCAGCGCCGCCTCCTGCGCGGCGAACTCCAGCGCCGCCTGAGCCGGCGCGGAGGCGTCGTAGCCGACCAGGACCGGCCCGTCCAGCCCCGCAGCGGGGTCCGGCTGGTCAGCGGGTGGTCGTACGACGACCACCGTCCCGTGCCCGTGTGCGGCGACCTGAGCCGACACCGACCCGAGGACCAGTCCTGCGAAACCGCCAGCGCCGCGGCTGCCCACGACGGTGACTGCCGCACGGCGGGACGCGTCGATGAGCACCGACGCGGCGCTGCCGGCCCGCAGATGCGACTGGATCGTCACCTCGGCCGACTGGCGGTGCAGCTGCTCCGCGGTCGCAGACAGCACCTGCTCAGCGGCCTGCCTGGTCTCCTCTTCCACCACCGGGTTGGCCGCCCCGAACGTGGGCGGCCCGAACCCGCACAGCGGGTTCTCGTAGGCGCACAGCAGTTCTAGCGGCACCTGACGCTCCCGGGCCAGCAGCGCGGCGTAATGTGCAGACCTGGTACTCGGTTCTGAGCCGTCCACACCAGCGACGACGGGCCGCGCGCCGCGACCGGCCGCCGAGCCCGCATCCGTACCCATGGTGTCCACCTTGCACTGGGATCGTGGCCGTCCGCACAGAAACGGCCGAACGGCAGTGGCGGATGCCGTAATCGGCGAGATTCGTGCTGTCGATGGGCATCGAGGTTTCCGGACAGGGTGACCATGGTTCAGAGTTCGCTTGGGTGGATCACCACCACGGGACAGTGGGCGTGGTGGACCAGAGCACGGCTGACCGAGCCCAGGAGCATCCCGGCGAAGCCGCCTCGGCCGCGGCAGCCGACCACAATCATGGTCGCGCCACGCGATATCTCGATCATGCTGTGCTCGGTGTTGAGGCTGTGGACCAGTCGGGTCTGCAGATTCAGCTGCGGGCGTGCGGTTGACGACGCGGCGGCCGCGTCGGCCAGTAGCCTGCGTGCCCGGTCCTCGGCCGCGTGTCCGGTCGCGGAATGCGGGTCGGCGTGCAGCCACAGCTGCGGCCCGTACACGTGCACGGCGACCAGCGGGACGTCACGGCTGAGGGCTTCATCTGCGGCGAACGCCAGGGCTGCCTGTGAAGCTGCCGAACCGTCCACCCCGACGACCACGGGGCCGGCCGGCTTGACAGCAGGCGGGGGCTGTTCAAAACCGGGCCCGATCCGATGGTCGGGAACGGGCGGGCGCACGACGATGACCGGGCCGTGGGCGTGTGCGGCAACCTGCGACGACACCGACCCGACCAGCAGTTCGGCGAACCCTCCCACACCCCTGCTACCCACGACGGTCACCGCGGCGGTGCGGGACTGCTCGATCAACACCTGGGCGGGGCCGCCGACAACCTGCCGGGCAACGACCTCGCCGAGCTCCGGGAATCGCCGGCGCAGCGTCTCGACGGCGTCGGTGAGGCTGCGGTCGATCGACTCGCGGATGGCGGACTCGTCGAAGTAGCGCCCGACGATGCCCGCAACGCCATAGCCGTACAGCGGGCTGAGATAGCCGTACACCAGGTGCAGCGGCGCTTGGCGGCGTAGGGCGAGGTCCGCGGCGAACGAGGCGGCGTCCAGGCTCGACGGCGAGGAATCGAAACCGGCGATGACCGGATGGGTAGCGATCATGCTTGTCCTGTGTCCACGATATCCGGGTTGATCGACTCCTCGAACAGGCGGCGCGGGGGCGCAGGCAGATCACCCGGCGGAGCATGGCCCACCCGGACGCACAGCTGCGGCTCGCCCAGGCCGGGCAGGAGCCGGCGGAGCTCGTCGCGGGTGCCGGCCACCTCGGTGACGTCGCTGATCGGCGCGCTGCCCAGGCCTTCGACGGCGGCGGTGAGCAGCACCGCCGACATCGCCTCACCGGCGCGCAGCCAGGCCGCCGGCGTGTCGTCGTCGGTGAACACCATCAGGAAGCGGGCACCGGAGTCGGTGTCGCGGCCGGGGTACATCGTCTGTCCGCCGAACGGCACGTAGTCGCGGATCGGGACACGCCGCGGCACCGCCCGTACCGTTGTCTCGGTGGGCACGCCTTCGCCACTCCACGGCGGGCGATGCGTCCAGTCGGCCAGCTCGGCCCGGTAGTCACGGTCAGACAGCTCCAGCGCTCCGGCTTGGGCCGCCGCCGACGCCAGTGCGGCGACCTGACCTGCGCCCACCAGGTGAACGTGAGCGTGTTCGCGTTCACCGGCAACGATCAGCGTCCGGCATTGCGCGTCCGTGACCAGCTGGGAGGTGAACGGCCGACGGTCGGTGCGTCGGCGCTTGATCGCCTCGCGGGCCTGTAGCTCGGCCAGCGCCGGTTCATGCGGGCCGACGATGCGCAGTTCGGCGAGCAGGTCCGGGTCTGCGGGGTCAGGCACGCGGCGCACCTGCACGTCGTGCCCGGTGGCGGCCAGGGCGATGCGGGCGTGGTGCAGGGCGACGCCGCAGCTGACGGTCAGCAGCCGTCCGGCCGGGTCCGCGACCAGGAGCTGGCGCTGCCGGTCGGCGTACAGGCACAGCTTGTCCCGGTCGGCCTGCCACCGCCACGGCTGGGTGTTGAAGATCGACGGCGCAGCGAGCGCGGTGCGGGCCGCTTCGCGCAGCACCTGTTCGCGGGTCGCGTCGTCTGCTGTCATGACCTCACCATCTGCCTCGGGCCGCCCGGCAGGTCAGGGGCGCCCGGCCCGCCACCAGCGGGGCGGGGGTCCTGTCTGCGGCAGGTCTTTGGTCCCTTGTCTCGCGGCATCTTTGGGCGGCCGACGAGTCCGGCAGCCGCGGTCGTATGCACGCCGGGTGCGCCGACCTCATGTCGACGACGTGGCCGTGACGCATTTGGTTCTGCCGGGTCTAGCGGTGCCGCCATCCTCCAGCCGCCGTATCCGAGCCATCCGGCCACCCAGGGGTTCTTGCGCTACACCATCTCGCCGCGAGCAGGGTCTCGTGTCGGACACGCCTGTGGAAGCAGAAACCAAAGGGCGAAGTTGTTCGCACACGGTGGCCCCAGGTTGGAAGATCCATGTGACGGACGGGTGGCGGCCTTCGGGCCTGGGCCAGTGAGGATGCAATACGTTGAGTTTCGCGGCACTCGCGCTGATCTCGATCGCGGCCGCTCTCGGCCCGGTGCTGGCGCTGCGCCGGAGTTGGCGTCTGCCTGTCATCCTGGGCGAGCTACTGGCCGGGATGCTGCTCGGTGCCAGCGGTGCCGGCCTGCTCGACCCACGGGATCCGACGTTCGCATTTCTGGCTGACGTCGGCTTCGCACTGGTCATGTTCGTTGCTGGGTCACATGTCCCGGTGCGGGAGCTGGGCTCGCACGGTACGTTGCGGATCGGGTTCTTGCGCGCGACGGTTGTGGGTGCGCTGGCCGTGGTGGTCGGTCATGTGGTGGCGGAGTCGTTCGGCACCGGTCACGCGGGCTTGTACGCGGTGCTGATGGCTTCGTCATCGGCGGCTTTCGTCCTGCCCGTTATCTCGGACCTGGAACTGCGTGGGACGCCGGTTCTGCAGCTGCTACCGCAGGTCGCCATCGCCGATGCCGCATGTATCGTGCTGCTGCCGCTGGTGGTGGACCCCGCTCGGGCTAGCAGCACGGTGCTGGGTCTACTCGCGGTGGGTGGCTGCGCCGCCGTGCTCTACCTGGTCCTGCGCCGACTTGAGGACTCCGGCCTGCGCCGACGGGCGCAGCGGGTGTCTCAGGAGCGCCGGTTCGCCATCGAGCTGCGGGTCAGCCTGGCGATCCTGTTCACCCTGGCGGCGCTGGCCGTGCACACACACGTGTCGGTCATGGTCGCCGGCTTCAGCTTCGGGTTGGTGGTGGCGGCGATCGGCGAGCCGCGGCGGCTGGCCCGGCAGCTGTTCGCGGTCACCGACGGCTTTCTCGGTCCGTTGTTCTTCGTGTGGCTCGGCGCCTCGATCGGCCTGGGCGAATTGTTGCGCCGGCCCTTCATGATGCTGCTTGGCCTGGCGCTGGGTGTGGGCGCAACGGCGGTGCACCTGGCCATGCGGGTTTTGGGCCAGCCCATCTCCTTCGCTGGGCTGGCCGCGGCCCAGCTGGGCGTACCGGTGGCGGCAGCGACCATCGGGGAACAGCAGCACCTGCTGTCGGCGGGCGAGCCGGCGGCGCTCCTGCTTGCCGCCGTGGTGACGATCGTGGTGGCGCTGGCGTGCGCCCAGCGGGCTGTGCCCGCAGTCCTCACCTGAGGACACCGCGGCCCGGCTCGGAGGTGCGCCGGGATCCGCGCTGGCACACCCACAGATCCCCGCCGGAGCGCACGGCAGCGGCGGGGCTCCCGCAGTCCGACTCGGGCGGTGCGATGCACCACCCTCGGCAGACCCAGATCACGACGAGACGGCACAACGGGTACCAGACACCGCCGGTACGCCAACTCCTAAGCCGCCCGCTCCACCAGCAGCGTCATGTGACAGGCCGCTAGCCACGGACGTTGACGGTGCCCATCATGCCAAGATCTTCATGGTCGAGGATGTGGCAGTGGTAGACGCTGCGTCCGGAGTGACCAGTGAACGGGATGCGCAAGCTGACCTGGCCGTATGCCCGCACGAGGACCACGTCCTGCAGCGTCGTGGCCGGTGGCGTCAATACGTTCGTATCCACCACGTGGAAGGGCCAACCGTGCAGGTGGAACGGATGATCCATCGGACTGGTGTTGAGCACTGTCCACTCCTCGGTCGTGCCGGGCGTGACGATCTGGTCATCGCGGCCCGGATCGAAGGTGCGTCCGTCGATCGTGAACCCCATACCCATGCCCATCCGCATCCCGGCGTCCATCCCCATCGCAAGGGTGAGCCGGCGCTGTCCGGTCACCGGGCCCTGTGGTTCGGTCGGCGCAGGCAACGCCGTGGGAAGCGGCGGCGGGGTGCCGGTCGAGCCGGTCACGATCAAGGTTGCGAGGGTGGCCGGACCGCGTGGGCCGCCCGTGGCGCCCATGCCGCCCATCATGGTGGCGCTGCCGCGGTCATAGGGTGCGGCGAACAGCGCGAACCGGCCGCTGGCCGTGGGGCGCACGATCACGTCGGCCCGGTTTCCGGGGGCGAGGACCACCTGGTCTCGGTCGACGGGCGCGGCAAGGAACCTGCCGTCGAGAGCGATCTGGGTGAGTCGGTGGCCGTCCAAGCGAAGGGCCAGCACCCGCGATACACAAGCGTTGATCACCCGCCACCGTTCGGCACTGCCCGCAGAGGCCGTGACGACAGGCTCGTGCTGACCGTTGACCAGTACCAACTCCCCTTCGCGGCCCTGCATCCTGGCCATGGCATCGGCCGGCACGACGTGGCCGCCGGCGTCCAGCGTGGTGTCGGTGACCAGCAGCACCCGGTCGCTGGTGACAGCCAGGTCGAGGTCGTCCTCGACCAGGAGCGCGCCGGCGAGTCCGGCGAAGATCTGGTCGGCGACGGTGCCGTGATGGTGCGGGTGGTACCAGAACGTGCCGGGAGGATGATCGGATGGAATCCGGATCTCGTAGTCGAACCCCGCCCCGGGCTCGATGGCGATGAACGGGTTGTCGCCGTCGGCCTGCGGCGACACCTTCAGGCCGTGGGTGTGCAGGTTCGTCGGCTGCCCGAGCTGGTTGACCAGCTGTAGTCGCAGCAGGTCACCAGGCCGTACGCGCAACGTCGGTCCGGGCGAGGTCCCGTTGTACCCCCACGCCGAGGTGTCGAGGCCCGCCAGCCGCACCCCCGCGGCGACGGCCAGACGCAGACTAAGGATTCCGTCCCGGCCGACCGCCACATCGGGCTGGCGCAGCGGCTCACCCGTGTCGGCCGGTGACAGGCGACCGCCTCGCAGAGGCAGTCCGGCGTCAACGAACCAGCCGGTCATCCCTGCCACGACGCTCGCCGCGCCCAGCCCGGCCAGGCCGAGAGCCCGGCGGCGGCTGATCGGCCGCGCGGTCATGGCAGCTCGCCCTTGCGACGCCGGTACTCTTCGTCGTCGATCTCGCCTCGGGCGTAGCGCTCGTCGAGGATGGTCCGGGCCGGTGAGCGATCCGGACGGGGTGTGGTCACCGTACCGTCGGGCCAGTACCGCGTGACCATCAGCGCCAGAAAGCCCAGCACCAACAAGCCGAAAAAGATCACGGCCGGCCAGATCCACATCCAGCCCATCGCATTGCCCATCATCGTCGACACCCCTCTCGCGGTGGCGAGGCCGGCGCAAACGCTGAAACCGAACCGTGCCGGCCAGGCACTGTCAACGCTACGTAGGCAATCGGGCTCTCCGCCCGTGCCATTGGTCCCGACCACCGCGCCAGGTGACCCGCAACGGATTCCGGTCGACGGCATGGCTGACTTGGTTCCAGCAGGCCGCCGTACAGCCGTCGGTAGCCCCGCTGTGGTCAGGCAGCCGAGCAGGCCGCGTTCACCAGCGCCTGTGCCGCGGCTTTGGCGGCTGCGGGGGTGGCGGGATCGGCGTCGAGCACGCCGTTGCCCAGGCCGCCGTCGATGAGCAGGGTGAGCTGGCGGGCGAGCAGGCCCGGGTCGGCGGCACCGGCACGGCGGGCAAGGTCGGTTACCCAGGCGCGCACGATCTGCTTGTGTTCGACGGTGCGGGCGTGCACGTCGCTGCCGGTTTGGCTTTCGGCGGCCGTGTTGATGAAGGCGCAGCCGTGGTAGCCCTCGCGCCGGAATGCCGTGCCCAGCGCGTCGAACATGCCGACGAGCTGTGCTCGGGGGTCGTCGCCGGCGTCACGGGCGGCGGCGCGCAGACCACCGAACCAGGCTTGGTCGGTCTTGTCCAGGTACGCCAGCACCAGGTCGTCCTTGCGTGGGAAGTACTTGTAGAACGTCGCTTTGGCGACGGCTGACTCGGCGATGACGGTGTCGACGCCGACGCCGCGGGGACCGTGGGCGTAGAACAGCCGGAACGCCGTGGTGAGGATGCGGTCACGGGCTGGCTGCGCGGCGGCGCCTGACTGGTTCATGGCTGCTTTCACCTCCTGAGACGTCCATGCACCATCCTACAGACAAGTCTGTCCGAGGTCGGTCCGGACACGATGAGGATGCTTCCGGTCTGTGGCATGTCAAAGGGCTAAACCAACCGCTGCAAGGGTGTACAGACCTGTCTGCTAGCCTTGGCCCCATCGAGAGCATCTGACCGACTTACCAGGAGCAACGCATGATGAAGATCGCCGTATTGGGCACGGGCATGGTCGGCCAGGCACTCGCCGGCAAGCTTGCAGGGCTGGGTCACGAAGTGACCGTAGGGACCCGCGACGTCGCCGCCACGATGGCCCGCACCGAGCCCGACGGCATGGGCAACGCCCCCTACAGCGGCTGGGCCACTGCCCACCCGGCGGTGACGTTGGCCTCGTTCGCGCAGGCCGCCGCCCGCGCCGAGATGCTCGTCAACGCGACCTCCGGCGAGGTCTCCATGGCCGCGCTGGAAGCGGCCGGGCGCGACAACGTGGCCGGTAAGGTCCTGCTCGACGTCGCGAACCCGCTCGACTTCTCGCAGGGCTTCCCGCCCAGCCTGTTCGTCAAGGACACCGACTCCCTCGGCGAACAGATTCAGGCCGCCTTCCCCGAGTTGAAGGTCGTCAAGTCGCTCAACACGATGAACGCCCACCTCATGGTCGACCCGACCCAGCTCGCGGACGGGGCGCATTCGGTGTTCGTCTCCGGCAACGACGCCGAAGCGAAGAAGACCGTGAGCGGCCTGCTGGAGTCTTTCGGCCACACCGACGTCATCGACCTTGGCGACATCACGACGGCCAGGGCCACGGAGATGCTGCTGCCGATCTGGCTACGCCTGTACGGGACCATGGGGACCCCGATGTTCCAGTTCAAGATCGTCCGCTGACCTTCGCCGGCCGGTCACGCCAACCAGACCGCCGTTCGCCCGGCACGCACGGACACCCCCACACCCGCGTGGCCTCATCGGCGTCCGCGATCGGCTCCGGCCCCATGACGGCGCAACAGGTCGGGTATTGACCCGACGTCCTCAACAGTCATGCCGCTGTACACCATCAGCACCGGTGACGACACGAACTTCACCAGCCGGCACCTCGACGCCGGACACCTGGCGAAGGCCACTGCATCGACCGGCGCCAACGCCAACCGTAGCCGTCCACAAACAGCACCGCGGCCCTCCGAAGGCTCATCCCTGCAGGCCTGTGACACCAGCACGCCGGTGTACCGGCCGCGCCGAGACCATCCACGCCGTAGCGGCTCCCGGCATAACATCGGCACAGCTCATGCATAGCAGCATGCCGGGTCGTGGCCGTTGATGCCGGTGGCCCCGCACGCAGGGCACGCCTCACCGTGGGCCATGCGCCAGGACACCAGCAGGGCCCCATGTACCAGACGCCGTCCCGCAACCAGCCCTCGCCGGTACTCAGGATCGGCGACCCGTGCGGCGTCGTATCCCATCGGGACTGGCCTGCGGTCACGCCGGGCGGCCATCGCCACGAGGCGGGCCACCAGCTCCTGCTCGACACGGCGTCCAGCCCGGACCCCCAGCCGGTAAGCCGTGCCAGCTCCGGCATGCTCACCTGACGGTGGCCCGCCGGCCGCGTCGCCGCGCAGTGGCTCGATGTCGTCTCCTTCGCAGGCCAGGCATGCGAACAGCCGCACTATCGCAACGGCGTCCTCGCCAGGTCCGCGCGGACCCGCAGCCGCATCTCCAGACCCGTTCACCACAGCGGCCCCGCCCCGGGCGCGCACCGCCGCCATCCCTGGTCGCTCTGCGGAGTCCACCAGCCGCCACTACGGCCCGAACTCCGATGGCGGCCGCGTCGCTCCAGGTTGATGGCGCGAGAATGGGTCGGACGTGTCAGCCGGGCACGAGAGATGGGAAGCCGGCCTGACACGCCCGCCCCGACCAGGGGTGGCGCGGAACAGCGCGCCGCGTGGCCTAGCGAACGCCGGCCTGCGCGGCACGCAGATCGTCGAGCAGCTCGACCTGGTTGGCCAGCACCTCGGTGAGGATCCGACGGGCGACGGCGAGCAGTTCGGCCACCTGCGGGCTGACCAGGGAGTAGTAGACGGTCGAGCCTTCCTTGCGGGTCACGACCAGGTTCATCTTGCGTAGGACGGCCAGCTGCTGTGACAGGTGGGCGGACTCCAGGCCGACTTCTGGCAGCATCTCCCCCACCGAATGCTCCCGCTCGGAGAGCAGTTCGAGGACGCGGATGCGGGCGGGGTGCGCGAGCGCTTTGAAGAATTCCGCCTTGGCCTGATACAGCGGCTTGCTCACCGGTCCACCCCCTTCGTTGCAGCAAACCGTACCCGCCCGGGCACATGGTGTGCTGCTGGGCCGGTCGGCTGGTGGTCGTGTGACATTTTCGCGTCACCGGATCAGACTACACGACCTAGCGAGTTGCTAAAGTAAGAAACTAATTGAGGGTCGCGGCACGGCGCCCTTACGCGGAAAGGCACCTGATCGATGGATGCGGCAACAACGGCCGGCCTGTCCCCCGCCCCGACGACCCATTCGCGGCTGCTGGCGTGGGTGGCCGAGGTGACCGCGCTGACCACCCCGGCACGGGTGGTGTGGTGCGACGGCTCCGACGGCGAGTGGCAGCGCCTGACCGGGCAGCTCGCCGACGCCGGCACCCTCGTTCGGCTCAACCCCGAGCTGAAACCGAACTCGTTCTGGGCCCGTACCGACCCCTCGGATGTGGCCCGGGTCGAGGAGCGGACCTTCATCTGCTCCGTCGATCCCGACGATGCCGGGCCGACCAACAACTGGATGGCCCCCGAGGAGATGAAACAGCTCCTGGGCGAGCTGTACCGGGGCTGCATGGCCGGGCGGACCATGTATGTCATCCCGTTCTGCATGGGCCCGCTGGACGCAGCGGACCCGAAGTTCGGCGTGGAGATCACCGACTCCGCCTATGTCGCCGCGAGCATGAAGATCATGACCCGGATGGGTACCCCGGTCCTGGACGTCATGGGCGCCGACGCCGAGTTCGTGCCCGCGCTGCATTCGGTCGGTGCTCCCCTCGCGCCCGGCCAGGCCGACGTGATGTGGCCGTGCAACGACACCAAGTACATCGCTCACTTCCCCGACACCCGCGAGATCTGGTCGTACGGCTCCGGGTACGGCGGCAACTCGCTGCTGGGCAAGAAGTGCTACAGCCTGCGCATCGCCTCCGTGATGGCACGCGACGAGGGCTGGCTGGCCGAGCACATGCTCATCCTCAAGCTCACCTCCCCGCAGCAGAAGGTCCACTACGTCGCCGCGGCGTTCCCGTCCGCGTGCGGCAAGACCAACCTCGCCATGCTCGAACCGACCATCGGCGGCTGGAAGGTCGAGACCCTCGGCGACGACATCGCCTGGATGCGTTTCGGCGACGACGGCCGCCTGTATGCCGTCAACCCGGAGTACGGGTTCTTCGGTGTCGCGCCCGGCACCGACGACTCCACCAACCCCAACGCCATGCGGACCCTCGCGCAGGGCAACTCGCTGTTCACCAATGTCGCGCTGACCGATGACGGCGACGTGTGGTGGGAAGGCATGGGCACCCCGCCGGCACACCTGACCGACTGGCACGGCAACGACTGGACCCCCGGGTCCGGCGCACCGTCCAGCCACCCGAACTCTCGGTTCTGCACCCCGATCAGCCAATGCCCGATCCTGGCACCGGAGTACGACGACCCGCGCGGCGTGCCGATCTCGGCGATCCTTTTCGGCGGCCGCCGCAAGACCACCGTCCCTCTGGTCGCCCAGTCACGCGACTGGATCCACGGCGTGTTCATGGGCGCGACCCTGTCCAGCGAGACCACCGCCGCCGCCGTGGGGCAGGTCGGCGTCGTGCGCCGCGACCCGATGGCGATGCTGCCGTTCATCGGCTACCACGCCGGCGACTACCTCGCCCACTGGGTGGACCTCGGCAAGGACGCCGACCCGGACAAGCTGCCGAAGATCTTCCAGGTCAACTGGTTCCGCCGCGGCGACGACGGCCGGTTCCTGTGGCCCGGATACGGCGAGAACTCCCGCGTCCTCAAATGGGTCGTCGAACGCCTCGAAGGCACCGCCGGAGCCGTCGACACCCCCGTCGGCCTCGTCCCGCACCCGGCCGCGATCGACACCGAAGGCCTGGACCTCGCCTACGCCGACCTGGCCGCGGCACTGCACGTCGACCCGACCGAGTGGGCCGTGGAGGTTCCGCAGATCGCCGCGTGGTTCAACCAGTTCGGCGAGAAGCTGCCAGGCATCCTGTGGACCGAACTCGACAGCCTGAAAGAGCGGCTGCGCTGAACCGCCCGTCCCCATGATCGTGGCGTGGCCCGCAGAACCCCTCCTCCTTCCCCGAGCGGCGGGCCACGCCACTCCGAACTCCGACACCTGAGGAGAACCCGGTGAGCGTCACCCGCACCGAACTCGCCGACCACATCGAAGCCGCGTTCACCGCTGGGCCTGCCACCCGTGACCGGCTACTGGCCTTCGCCGCCGGCAGCCACGCGCGGCCCGAGGTCATCGAGGTCATCAAAACCCTGCCGGAACGCCCCTACCCGGCCATGCGCGACATGTGGACCGACCTAGGTCACATCCCGATCGGCGACTGACCACGCGTGGTGCCAGGACACGCCAGAGCAGACCTGTCCTGGCACCACGCGGTGAAAGGAGGCGGCATGGCTTCCTCAGGCTCCCGGCCCATGCCCCGGCAGGGCGTGCGCGTCGACGTGCACACACGCGGGGAGCTCGATCCCGCGTTCGTGGGCATCACCCGCGAGGCAGTCGCGGCCGTGGTCGCCGCGAGCGCCACCGCGGCCGGGCCGGCCCGGCTGCGCATCACCGCCGGCAACTGCGCGCCCGGACCGACGCTCTTTCAGATCAACCTTCGGGTCCGCGGTGAACCGGCCCGGATCCAGCTCGCCGCCCGCACCCCGCAGGCCGCCGCCGGCGCCGCACTCGAACGGCTGGAACGCCAGGTCCGCCGTCTGGGGCTGCGACTGGACCTGACCGCATGGCCGCTGCCGTTCCGCAGGAGGCTCGCGGTGCCCGGCGAAGCCGCCATCGCCCGGCTGAAGGCGGTCCGGTTGCAGGTGGCCACTGTCGCGGAGGCGGCGATGCGACTGTCCGCGATGGATTACGACGCGCACCTGTTCACCGACACCGACACCGGTGCCGACGCCGTGATCTATCGCACCGGGTCCGAGCAGCTGCGCGTGGCTCGCCAACACACTGCGCCGTCGCGGCAGGCCGTGCCGGCGATCCAGGTCGACTCCCACCCGGCGCACGTACTCGATCCGGCACAGGCCGCCCACCGGCTCGCGGCCACCGCGGTGCCGTTCATCTTCTACACCGACCGCGACACCGGTCGCGGCAACCTGCTCTACCGCCGCTACGACGGCGACCTGGGATTGATCAGCCCTACGACGGCCGATGCGGCATCCGAGCAGACGCCTGCCCTGCAAGCACGGGCCGACGTTGCTTCCTCGGCCGGTCACTGCGGGTCGCAGCCGTCACGTGACGCGGTGGGAGTGCTGCTGGAGATCGCGAACAGCCGCACTGCCAACGCCCTCAGCAGGACCGCTGATCCGCAGTGATCGCCGCAGTGATGCATCGCATCAGCGCGGGCCACGATCGCCGTCATCCGGTGCGCGTCGGTGCCCCACCACCGGTGGCTTGCCGACAGGCGTTCGCTCAACGCCGCGAATTGCTCCGACAGTACGATCTCGGTGGTGGCGGCCTGCCGCAGCGCGGGCAGCAGGTCCGTCGCGATCGCCAGGTAGGCCTGCCACGCCGCGCGCCTATGCTGCTGCACCGGTCTCACGCTGCCTTCAGTGCACTGTCGGCGGTGATGACGCCGGTCTGGTGCAGCAGCGCCCTGGCAGCCATGATCGCGTCCGGGGTGTGCGCGAACACGCGGCCCTGGCTGCGAAGCCGGTCCAGCACACCGATCGCGGCGAGCGCGCGATCGTGCTCCAAGCGCACCCCTGACAGGTAGACGACGATGCCGCGGTGTTCGAGGCGTTCGATCGCGTCGCGCAGCACACTGGCGCCGGTGCCGTCGATCGACGAGGTCCGCGACATCCGCAGGATCATCACCCGCACGTCGGCTACCTCGGTCAGCTCCAGCAGGAACCGGTGGGCGGCGGCGAAGAACAGTGGACCGTCGAAGCGGTACGCGACGATGTGCTCGGTCAGCAGTGCCGCCTCCTCGGCGTGATGGTCGGCCACGTCGAGGGGCACCTGCTCCAGCGTCGCCGCGCGAGCGATCTTGCGTACCGCGAGGAATGCGGCCAGGACGAGTCCGATGCCGACCGCGGCGACCAGGTCCAGGGCCAGGGTCGCGGCGGCGGTGAGCACCATCAGTACCGCGTCCGAGCGTGTCGAGCGGGCCAGCGCGAGCAGCGAGCCGACCTCGATCATGCGGATCGCGGTGGCCAGCAGCACTCCGGCAAGTGCCGCCAGGGGGATGTGCGCGACCAGCGGCGCGGCGGCGAGCATGATCGCGGCGAGGACGAGGGCGTGGGTCAGTGCGGCCAGGCGGGAGCCGGCGCCGGAACGGACGTTGACGGCGGTGCGCGCGATCGCGGCGGTCGCGGGCACCCCGCCGAACAGGGGCGTGACCAGGTTGGCCACGCCTTGGCCGAACAGTTCCCGGTCGGGGTCGTGGCGCTGCCCGACGGTCATGCCGTCGGCGACGGTGGCCGACAGCAGGCTCTCCAGCGCGGCCAGCGCCGCGACGGCCACCGCGGAGGTGAGCAGCATCGGCACGGCGGCCGGGTCGAGGAACTCCAGGGATGGCGCGGGCAGCGTCGTGGGCAGTTGCCCGATCCGAGCGACGTCGAGGTGTGTCACCGCCGCAATTGTGGTCACGGCCGCGACCGCCAGCAGCGAGAACGGCACGCCCGGCTTCCAGCGGGCGCCTACCAGCATCACCGCGGCCACCCCGAGCGCCAACGTCGCTGCGGTCCAGTGCGGATTCGCGGCGAACTCGGTGACCGCCTGCCAGGCGACCGCGGTGACCTTCTCCCCTTCCGTGGCGGGTACGCCGAGTGCGGCAGGCACCTGCTGGAGGAAGATCACGGCCGCGATGCCGGCGGTGAAGCCCTCGATCACCGGGGCAGGCACGTAGCGCACATAGCGGCCGGCACGCGCCAAGGCCAGAACCACCAGCAACACGCCGGCAATCAGACCGACGGTGAGCACACCGCCCGGCCCGAAGCGGTGCACGATCGGCACCAGCACCACGGTCATCGCACCGGTCGGGCCCGACACCTGCAGGTTCGATCCGCCCAGCAGCGCCGCGAGCGCACCTGCGACGATCGCGGTTGCCAGCCCGGCTGCCGCGCCCAGACCCGACGAGACGCCGAACCCCAGCGCCAGGGGCAGCGCCACGACCGCGACGGTCAGCCCGGCGACCAGGTCACGACGCGGCTGGCGGCCCATCGCCGCGAAGTCGGTGCGCCTGGGCAGCAGCGCCGACACGCGCACCCAACCTCCGCGGCAGAGCGCCGCCACGGCGGTCACGGTGCCACCGTCGCGGTGTCGCGTAACTCGTCCAGCAATTCGGTCTGCTGTGCGATCATCGCGGTCAGGAAACGACGCGCGGCCACCATCACCTCGGCCACGTCAGGGCCGGACATCGCGTACATCACCGCCGCGCCCTCGCGGTAGGACACGACGATCCCGGCCCGGCGCAGCACGGCCAGCTGCTGCGACAGGCTCGACGGCTCGATAGCCACGTCGGCGAGCAGGTCCCGCACCGCCATCGGCCCGTCGACGAGCATTTCGAGCACCCGGATGCGCACCGGATGGCCCAAGGTCCGGAAGAACTCCGCCTTGCTCTCGTACAGCGGCACACTCACGTCGCAGCCCCAACCACACAGTGAACGGATTAAGCAATTGAACACCTCTTCAATTGCTTGTTGCACGGCCTGCGCAAGTCTAGTGACGCTTGTCACCACCGGGTGCTCTCGCGGCGCTGCGGCCGGCTCGCCGCTCAGCTCATCTGGCGAGAGGAAACTCGCGCTGGTCACCTGCAGTAAGGAAGTGGACGCTGCCGTCGACATCGACACGGATGGGGGCGGCCTGGCAGGGCCGCAGCAAGAGTCGCAGCCGTACGTGGTCGAGGTCGACGACGATCCAGTGGCCGCGATAGCACAGCTCGGCGTGCAGCGCGTGCAGTTCGGTGGGCAGCAGTGGATGGAAGTACAGGGTGTCGTCGCGGGTCTCCAGCCCGGTGTAGCAGCGCAGCGCGAGGTCGACGGTGCCCGCCATCGCGCCCAGGTGCACTCCCTCCCGGGTACTGCCGCCGCGGGTGTCGTCGAGGTCGGCGCGTAGCGCCTGCAGGAAAAGCGCCCAGGACTGTTCGCGGTCCGCGCGGGCCTGGACCCAGCAGTGCGCGATCCGGCTGAGGCTGGAGCCGTGGGCTACCCGGGCCAGGTAGTAGCGCACGGTGGCCTCGATGGTGGGGCCGTCGAGGTCGTAGCCGAGCCGGGCGAACAGGTCGCGAAGTTCCTCGGCCGACAGCAGGTAAAGCAGCATGAGCACGTCGGCCTGTTTGGACAGCTGGTACTGGTTGGGGCTCGCCCCCTGGGCGCGCAGGATCGCGTCGATGCCGACGAGGTCGCCGTAGCGGGCCCGGTAGGCGTCCCAGTCGAAGTCGGCCAACTGCCCGTACCCGTCGAACTGGCTGATGACGCCGTCGTGGAACGGAACCCGCATCCGCCTGCTGACACGTTCCCACAGCCGGGTCTCGACCTCGCTGATGCCCAACTGCTCCCACAGCAGGCCGCAGTGGTGGCCGGTAAGCAGGTTGATCACGTCGAGGGCGCGGTGCAGCACCCACGCGGTCATGACGTTGGTGTAGGTGTTGTCGCGCAGACCCGTTTCGCGCGCGCCGGGGTAGGCGGTGTGGTATTCGTCCGGGCCGACGATGCCGGCGATGCCGTATCGCTCGTCGACCGGGTCGTAGGCGACGATGCTGGTCAAGAAGCGCGCAATCTCGATGATCATCTCTGCGCCGTATTCGGCGAGGAAATCGACGTCGGCGGTGACCTGGTAGTACTGCCAGACGTCGTAGGCGACGGCGATGCCGACGTGGCGCTGCAGGTGCGAGAAGTCGGGGATCCACTGCCCGAGCCGCCGGTCGAAAAGCTCGTCAGGTGTCTCCTCCCTGCCGTCGCTGGCGCTCTGCCAGGGAAACATCGCACCGCGGTATCCCGCTGTACGGGCCGCGTGGCGTGCCTGCTCCAGGCGCCGCCACCGGTAGAGCAGCAGGGCACGTGACAGCGACGGCACCCGGAGGTTGAAGACGGGGAACACGAACATCTCGTCCCAGAAGACGTGTCCGTGGTAGCCCTCACCGTGCAGGCCGCGTGCCGGTACGCCCGCGTCGAGCTGCGCCGTGTGCTGCGACAGCGTCTGCAGCAAGTGGAACGTGTGCAGCCGCAGCGCGAGGGTGACCTCGTCGTCGGCGTCGAGAGTCAGATCGAACAGGTCCCACAGCCGCTGCCAGGCCCGTTCGTGGGTGACCAGCAGGTCGAAGAAGTCACCGGCGCGGCCGAGCGCGGTGCACACCGCCGACGCCGGCTCGCTGATCGCGGGGTCGCGCGAGGTGGCGATCGCGGCGACCTTCTCCACGATGACCGGACGGCCCTCGACCAGGTCCAGTTCCAGGTCCTGCCCGACGAATGAGGCTTCGCCGCTGTGTGGAGCGCGGCTCACGGGCACATCGTGGCCCGCGCTGTCGCGCACACGGGTGCGGGCCGCCGCCGCGATGCGGATACGCGACTGTGTGGTCACGGCCGTCAGCAGGATCGTGTCGGGGTCGATGATGCTCGTCTGTTCGGTGTGCAGGTGCACCCTGGTCAGCGGGGCGTCCTCGAGCAGGTTGGCATTGACGACACCGCCGTCGATGCCTGCGCACACTTGCAGGCCACCGGACCAGTTCTCGGCTGTGAAGGTGGTCTCCAGCGCGGCGATGTGCGGGGTGGCCAGGTGCACCAGGCGGCGCTGCTGCACCCGGGTAAGCCGACCGGACGGATCGCGCCAGCGCAGCACCCGCGTGAGAATCCCGGCCCGCAGATCGAGTTCGAGCCGGTGGTCGATCAGGTGCGCCGTGTCCGGGCTGAACCAGTCACCGCCGACGATCCGGAACCGCAACGGCAGCCAGTTCGGGGCGTTGACCAGATGCTCATGCTCGATCAGACGTCCGTCGATCGGCGTGGTCAGCCGGTTGTAGAGGCCGGACAGGTAGGTGCCCGGGTAGTGCACGCCGTCGGCCTGGCACTCGGCGGCGGCGCCACGCGTCGCCAGGTAGCCGTTGCCGAGGGTGCACAGGGCCTCGCGCAGGCCTTCCCTGCCGGGATCGTAGCTGTCGTAGCGCAGTGTCCACCCGGTGCTCGACCGTCCGCCGCCGAGCAGCTGCTGCGGTGCGCCCGTGTCACCGGGCAGCGTGTGCAGGCCCACCAGGTCGACGGGCAGGTCGGCCAGGTCGGTGACCACGATGTGCGCCCCGGCTGCGCCCAGCGCGCCTGTGCTGTCACGGTCGACGCCGACCACGAGTCCGAAGGCACCGCGCCGGCCCGCCTGGACGCCGGGCTCCGCGTCCTCGATGATCACGGCGCGGTCAGGCGACACGTGCAACCGGCGGACCGCCTCCAGGTATGTCGCCGGATCCGGTTTGCCGGGCAGGCCAAGGGCTGCCGCGTCCGTGCCGTCCACCCGCACGTCGAACAGATCGCCCAGCTGCGCAGCGGCCAGGACCTGGACGGCGTTACGGCTGGCGGTGACCACCGCGGTGAACACCCCGGCCGCACGCAGCCGCCGCGCCAGCGCTACCGACGACGGGAACGTCCGTACCCCCTGCTCGGCCAGCAGTTGCCGCAGCAACTGGTCCTTGCGGTTGGCGACCGCCCACACGGTAGCCGTCCCCGGCGGGTCCGCAGGCGTGCCCTCCGGCAGGCTCAGGCCCCTGGCCGCGATGAACCCGCGTGCCCCGTCGATCCGGGGACGGCCGTCGACATGTGCCCGGTACTCCGCGCCGGGATCGAACGGCGCGAACGCAGGCCCGCCGTGTCGAGCCAGGTCCTGCAGCAGGCCGTCGAAGGCCTCCTGCCACGCTGCCGCGTGCAGGCTGGCCGTGTCGGTCAGCACCCCGTCCAGGTCGAACACGACCGCGTCGACGTGTTCGATGAACAGCCCGCCCACCGGGGCGCTCATGGGTTGATGACCTCTGACGGCGCGCGACGAGCAGTGATGGCCGATCCCCCAGCCGGCGGATGCCCGACCCGCACCACCGCCTGCGGATGGCCTCCGCCTCGCAGCAGGCGGCCCAGCTGCTCCCGGGTGGCCCGCACCTCGATGACGTCACTGATCGGCGCACAGCCCAACTGCGCGACCGTCGCGGCCAGCAGTACGGCAGACAGCGCCTCCCCGGCCCGCAACCAGTCGACGACGTCGTCGCCATACGTGAAGATCATCGCGAAGCGGGCGCCCACATCATGTTCGAGGCCGGCCGAATGCCCCCGGCCGAACAGCGTGAAGTCACGCACCGGCACCGCGCGCGCGGTGGGCGTCACCGCCGTCGTCGCGGGCACGCCGTCCCCGCTTTCGGCCGGGCGGTTGGTCCACGTCATCAGCTCGTCACGGTAACCGGGATCGGCCTGGTGCACCGCCTCCGCGTGTGCCGCGGCCGCTCCGAGGACCTTGACCTGTTCGGTCGGCACGGGATACAGGTGAGCGGCCTGCCGCTCCGCTGCTGCGACCAGTTCGCTGAGCACCCGGCTGGCCACGGCCTCGGCGGTGAAAGCCCGCCGGTCGGTATGGCGGTCCCCGATCGCCCGGCACAACGCAACCTCTTCATCCGTGGGCACGTGAGCACCTGTGATGGCGATGCGCGCCAGCAGCCCCGGCGAGCCGGGATCCGGGATCCGGTCGACCTGGACTTGATGGCCCGCGGCCGCCAGCGCGACCCGCGCGTGATGCAGCGCGGCACCGCAGCTGACGGTCAGCTGCCGTCCGGCGAAGTCGGTGGCCCGCAGCTGGCGGCTGCGGTCGGCCCACAGCTGCAACCAGTCGTCCGCGCTTCGCCACGTCCACGGCTGCGTGTTGAAGATCGACGGCGCGGCAAGGGCGTCACGTGCGGCCTCGATCAGAGCTCGCCGCCGCTGAAGCGACGTTACGTCCATTTCCTCTCGCCATGTTCTGTGCGTATTGGGGATGACCCGCCCGGCTCTGGCGGCCGTTGACGGACGGAACGGATCGCCCATGATTGCTGCCGGAACCGGGGCACCACGCCGGGCGTCCGGCCCGGAATCGTGCCGAGCCGCACCTGTGACCTACTTGCTGGTAACCCGAATCTGCCGACCACACCCGCTTGCCTTCAGCGGACCGTCACCTTGAGGATCCCCTTGTCGTAGGTTGTGCCGACGTTGTCGACATCAGCATGCCCGGCAGGCGCACCGAACGCTGCCACTTGCCTAGTGGAACTCCGAACGGTCCGCAATCTTGTGCTGGACCCGCCGCTCCGCGTGGATGTCGAGCACCCCGCTATCCGCCGAAACCTGCATATCGGTGTCCGGATTCAGCTCTAGCAGCTCCGTGCGCACCCGGTGGTCCTGATCATCGATCGTGTCCGCGGCATGACGCTATCGCCGCCAACATCGCATGATCGGCCTTCACGGTCGGCCAGGTCCCGAACATCCGCGGCGTCAGGGCCGTCATCGCCTTATCTCTCCGATCTCTCCCCATTGCACCCCCGCCCGCGACCGGTCGACAGGGCCTACAGACCCTCCCCACCAGGGACCTTCGCCCTTTGCTGTGATGCGGGGCGTCCGTGTGGCAGCGCGCACGGGGACGACACCGCGGTTACTTGCGATGTGCGGCGGTGCGCAAGTTGCCGAACACCTTGTCTTTCGGTGCCAGCCACTGAGCATCAGGCGTACCCGGCTGGGCGGAGGTACGCACATGGACGGCGGCGGTCGCCGAGGCGCCGCGTTCGTCGCCTGGCAACGCCCGCAGCAGTCGAGCCGGACTCCGACCACTGGAATGAATCGACCGGCCTGATTCGTCGGGCCGGGCGGACATGCCGTCATGGCCGCCAGGTCGCCGAACCGGCGGCCCCCCGACGAGCCGAGGCCGCCGGTATCTATCACGCCCGTTTCCCCGACATTTCCGGCCGCGAAGACCCAATCGTGATCATCACTATCGATGCGGCCGACTCACCCCACGGTTCCTCACCGGCCGGCGGCCGGGCGTACAGGCATCCTGCGCCGCGCGGCCCGGCACCCGGCCCGATCGCCGAGTCGTTCGATACGGATGTACCGCGTGGCGACCCGATTCCGGTGATGCTGGCGTGGACGCTTCTCCACAGGACGGGCTGCGCTCAGGCAAGCGGGCAGGACGCGTTGACGAGCGCCTGCGCGGTGGCCTTGGCCGCGGCGGGGGCGGCCGGGTCTGCGTCGAGGACACCGGCGGCCAGGCCGCCGTCGATGAGCAGGGTGATTTGCCGGGCGAGCAGGTCGGGGTCGGCGGCGCCGGCGCGGCGGGCCAGGTCGGTGACCCATGCGCGGACCACGTTCTTGTGTTCGACGGTGCGGGCGTGCACCTCGCTGCCGGTCTCGGATTCGGCGGCGGTGTTGATGAACGCGCAGCCGTGGTAGCCCTCGCGGCGGCAGGCCGTGCTCAGCGCATCGAACATGCCGACGAGCTGGTCGCGGGGTGCGTCGCCGGCGTTGCGGGCGGCGGCGCGCAGGCCCCCGAACCAGGCCTGGTCGACCTTGTCCAGGTATGCCAGCACGAGGTCGTCCTTGCGGGGGAAGTACTTGTACAGCGTCGCCTTGGCCACGCCGGATTCGGCGATGACGGTGTCCACGCCGACGCCCCGGGGGCCGTGGGCGTAAAAGAGCCGGAACGCGGTGTTGAGGATGCGCTCGCGGGCCGGTTGCGTCGTGGCGCCTGACTGGGTCACGGTTCCCCTCCCTCCGGGTTTCGTAGCAGCCTACATACTACAGACAAGTCTGTCTCTTATCCTCTGCCAGATCTAACCTTGGAAGTGAGGCAGCCCCCCTCACAAGCAAGAGTTTCCGGCCGGATTGCGGGGTATACAGACCTGTCTGCTAGCTTGAATCGCACAGGAAGGACTCCCCCGCCAAGACTTCAAGGAGCAACCACGATGAAGATCGCAGTTCTGGGCACGGGCATGGTCGGCCAGGCCCTCGCCGGCCGGCTGGCAGGGCTGGGCCACGAGGTGACCGTCGGCACCCGCGATGCCGCCGCCACGATGGCGCGCACCGAGCCCGACGGCATGGGCAACCCGCCCTACCGCGACTGGGCCGCCGCCCACCCGGCCGTGACCCTAGCTCCGTTCGCGCAGGCCGCCGCCGACGCGGAGCTGATCGTCAACGCGACCTCCGGCGACGTGTCCATCGCCGCCCTTGAGGCCGCCGGGCGCGACAACCTGGCCGGCAAGATCCTGCTCGACATCGCCAACCCCCTCGACTTCTCGCAGGGCTTCCCGCCCAGCCTGTTCGTCAAGGACACCGACTCCCTCGGCGAGCAGATCCAGGCCACCTTCCCCGAGCTGAAGGTCGTCAAGTCGCTCAACACGATGAACGCGCACCTCATGGTCGACCCGGCCCAGCTCGCCAGCGGAGCCCATTCGGTGTTCGTCTCCGGCAGCGACGCCGAGGCGAAGAAGACCGTCACCGGGCTGCTGGAGTCGTTCGGCCACACCGACGTCATCGACCTGGGCGACATCAGCACCGCCCGCAGCACCGAGATGCTGCTGCCGATCTGGCTGCGCCTCTACGGGGCCCTAGGCACCCCCACGTTCCAATTCAAGATCGTCCGCTGATCGTCGATGGGCGGGCTCGTCACCTCCACCGTCGCACGCCCGGCACCTCCCCCCTCCGCGTGGAGAAGGAGTCAGCCATGGCCGGTCATCGCCAGCGCTCCCCTACGTTGCCTGAGCCACTACCCGGCAGAGCCGTCGTGCACGACCGTCAAGCCGTCATCCGTGGCGGCATCGTCGCGGTCATCCCGATGGCCGCACTCGTAGCGGTGATGATCATCGTGTCGGTGTCGACCTTCGACTGGCACAACATCACCCCCGCCACCCTCAAGCGCATGCCCGGGGCGAGACGCTCGTCATGGCCACCACGGTCGCGGCGACCCTGATCACCCACAACCTCGCCATCGGCGTCGTCCTGGGCGTGATCACCGCGATGGCCATCTTCGCCCGGCGCGTCGCGCACCTGGCCGAGGTCACCAGCGTCCTGGACCCCGACGGCACGACCCGCATCTACTCCGTGCACCAAGCCCAGTGCACGCCTCCACGAAACCCTCGCCGGGCAGCTGAAGGCCAGCCACTGACAATCCTGCCGGACGCCATGGGCGGCGGGCGGCACCTGCAGACCGGCCCAGCCGCCGAACGGGCCGCGCTCAGCAGCCGGACCCTGCGCCACTACCGCGAAGCCGCCCTCGTCGTACCGTCAGCCGAAGCGAAGGCGGCTGGCCTCTACGCCCCCGCCGGCGGAGACCGCCAAGCCGTCGAAACGCCGGATCAAGCCGCGCTGCTCAGGCGTGCCAGCTCCTGTGCCGTCGCCAAGGTGTGGCCTGTGGCGTTGATGGTGCACAATCGGTGTCGTCAACTGTTGTGGAGGCACGCCGGTGCTGGCGTTGGGCAAGCTCGTCGTCCCGGCCGGTGTCGGCCTGCTGGTCGCCTACGCGACCGGGGCATCAAGGCTGGAGTCATCGCCGACGTATCTGCTGGTGACCACGATCCTGCTGGCCGTCGGCCTGTACGGCAGCACCTTCGGCATCGACGTGCCCCACGCCCGCAACGACTGGCGCACGATCGTGGCCGCGGTCACGATCGGTGTATTCGCGAAGGCAGCGATTATCGGCGTCGGTCTGGCCCTGGCGTTCCAGAACCCGCTGTACCTGGTGCTCGGTGTCGCGGTGGCGCAGATCGATCCCCTGGCTGTCGCGGCGATCGTCGGCAACCCGCGCATGTCCCAGCGCGCCAAGTCGATCCTGGCCGCCTGGTCGTCGTTCGACGACCCGATCACCGTACTGCTGTCGGTGTACGCCGCCGCGCTCGTCGCCACCGCCCAGGGCGTGCCGCAGCTTCAGACCGGTACCGGCGGTTCCTACCTGACCAACCTCGCCGCGAACGTGGTGTTCATCGCGGTGGCGTTCTTGGGCTGGTACTGGCTGCGCCGCTATCCCAAGGCGATGGCGGTGCTCGCGGTCGGTCTCATCGCCCTGGCGGTGTGGCAGTTCACGATGCTCGGCCTGGCCGTGGCCGGCCTGTTCATCCGGCCCAGCATCAGCCGACAGCTCGGCTGGGCCGTGCA
This sequence comes from Catellatospora chokoriensis, assembly GCF_011297315.1. Lineage (NCBI taxonomy): Bacteria > Bacillati > Actinomycetota > Actinomycetes > Micromonosporales > Micromonosporaceae > Catellatospora > Catellatospora chokoriensis. The sequence continues at coordinate 4,713 of NZ_JAAOTI010000032.1, read as the reverse complement.
GGCCGCGCTGATCGGCGCGGCGTTCATGCTCGGTCTGCTACTCACCGAGGGCGTCAACATCGGCGCCGGAATCGCCCTCGGTGCGGCCGCGTTCGCCGCCCAGGTCATCGTCGGTTACGCCCTCACCCGCAAACTGCCCCCAAGCGACCGCGCACACCTGGCCCTGGCCCAGCAGAACGGCATCACCGCGATCATCCTGGCGCTGCTGCTGCAGGCTCAGTTCGACGGCGTCATCGCCGTCATCGCCCCCGCGATCCTCGTCGTCAACGTCATCCATCTGGTGGCCAACACACTGCTCGACCGGCGCTCCACACGAGCACCGGGTGCAGTTGTGCCGCTGCCGCACCAGGCCGGGCCCGGCGCCGACCTCGGACAGGACACCCAGCCCCGCTGACACGACCCGACGCCCGCGCGATGCGCGCCGCAACCGGGGCACAACACCGCGTGCGTGTGTTCCTTAAGATGACCTCTCCGCCCTCCCCTCGACCCGAAGGTGCGCGATGTCCACAGCCGACCCCACCTCCATGCCGAAGATCAACTGGTCGCAGCGGATGGCCGGGATTCTCGCCAGCACCATCGCCCTGCCCCTGATCTTCGAGATACTCCTCGCGCTGCTCGGCGACGATCCGTTCAACTTCGGCCGCGCCGGCGTCGCCGTCGTGATCGTCGGCCTGACCGCCGGCGGCCTCTACATCGCTCGGCCCGGCTGGCTCAACGTCCAACGCGCCCGCGGCGCGTTCCTCATCCTCGCCGGCCTGGGCAGCGCCATCCACGGCTTCCTGGTCACCGCCGCCTACGACCTGTTCAAAAGCGACCTCGTCCAGGACATCGTCGGCATGCTCACCCTCCTGCTCGGCGTCACGACCTTCGCCATCGGCTGCTTCTACTTCCGCGTCGAAGACGTCCACGAGGTCATCGAGAACCCCACCACCACGGCCCTGCCCGCCGAGGAGATCGCGATCTCCACCGTGCCCGGCAGCTACCAGGCCGACTCCACCGACCGCGCCATGCTGGAAGCCTGTCGCGACGCGCTCAGCGTCGAACGGCTGCACTACATCGCCCTGTACGAACCGCCGGACGGCCAACCCGACGCCCCCGCGCAACGCATCTTCAGCGTCGACGCGTTCGAGCAGGCCAAATACCGGCTGCGGCAGGTGAGCCCGCACCAGCGCCGCGAGCTCTACCAAGCCGAAGGCCTGCGGATCATCGAACGCCACCACGAGCTCAATCGCGAGCTGTCCGTGTTGTACACCGGCAGACTGACCCGCATGGTACTCGACGTGGAGCAGGGTGCCCTGTACCACTACGAGATCAGCCGCGAGCCCAGCCGTCACCTGATCGCCGTCACCCTCGACCAGGACCACGTCTACACCACCGACGCCGAACTCGACGTGCTCAAGGGGCGGTTGCGGCGCGAGCTGGGACTTCCCCGCCACTGACGCTCGACGGCGCAGCCGGCACCTGAGCTGCAGCACGTTTCTCGACCTGTGTGCCGTCCACCGCGGCGAGACCATTCGCCCGGGTTCTTCTTCGCGGTGTTCACGCAGGATCAGCGTGGCCTGGTTCGGCGCGAGGACGAGCCGCTTGGCCGGTCGCCGACGTGTGCAGCGCTGCGACGCAGGGGGCAGTGGGCATGGCCATGATCGGATTCGTGCTGTCTGAGCCGGCGCCGGAAACGCGGCGCCGCTTGGTGCCTGACCGGCGCCGTCCCGGGGCTCGGGCATGGGACGCCGCGCTGGCCGGGCATTTCGCAGTCAGCATCGCTTTCGAAGTCGGCTCCGACGTCGCCGCCACCGTCGTGTTCCTGCCGGCACAGGTGTGGTCACACGCGATTACCCTGGCGCCATGCTGGTCACCGGACGAGATCCCCATGGCAGCGTGCAGCTGTGGCGGGTGGGCCGGCGCCGCATCGCCTGGCGACCCCGATCGGCGATCAGAGGACTGGCTCACGACGACCCGATGATGTTCTCCCCTCTGCCTGGGCGGTTGGTCGGTCAGGCCTTGGAGTGGATTCCGGCGCTACTGGCCACGGTGGTGGTATGGCCGTGGCGAGCCTGCACTGGTATCTGGCCTGTCGTCGCGTACACACTCGGCATGGCTGACCAGTCCGGATACCTCTACCTGGCGACCGTCGGCGGGCGTGCAGCCGCCGACACGCTCGCCTTGCAGTGGGCAGCCGACATCGGCCGTCACGGCCGGCCCCAGGGTGTCGAGCCAGCGGAGGTCGTGGCCGACCGCACGGACCTTACCGGCCTATGACCACTGCAGCTCGGCCTTTCTTGGTGACTAGCCCGGACAGGATCGAGTGCGGAGCGTACAGCGCCCGCAACGTGGCCGCAGGCTCGGGCTTTGCGCAGTCCCTTGCGAGCTTCGCGGACCTTTCGCCAGACACCACCTTGTTTCAACGAAATGTTAGCCGCTAACATTGTCTCGTGGGGTTCGAGAGTGAGGTCGGTGGGAGACGGGCCCGCACGCATGCCCGCCTGCTGGACTGTGCGCTGGATCTGTTCGAGCGCCAGGGCTACGACCAGACGACCGTCGCGCAGATCGCCGAAGCCGCGGGAGTCACCGAGATGACGTTCTTCCGGCACTTCGCCGCAAAGGACCGGGTCGTGGTGGAAGACCCGTACGACCCGGTGATCGCCGACGCCGTCGCGGCCCAGCCCGGCACCCTCGCCCCGCTGGCTCGGGCGGTCGCCGGCCTGCGGACGGCCTGGGCCCGGCTCCCGGAACCGCAGAGCCAGACGGTTCGGCGGCGGGTGCGTATCGCGGCGGTCACCCCGTCGCTGCGTGCCGCGATCACCGCGAACAACGCCGCCACCGAGCAGATCCTGGTCGACCAGCTCGTCGCCGACGGGACCGACCCGCAGGCAGCCAGGGTCGCGGCCGCGGCGACCCTGGCCGGCATCACCGCGGCGCTGCTGGACTGGTCCCAGCGCGACGACGTCGCACTGACCGACGCCGTGACCGCAGCGCTCGACACGCTGGACGGACGCCCATGACCTCCGCACGTATCCAGGCACGCGGGCTCACCCGGCAGTTCGGCGGCGGCGCCGGCGTGGCCGGCATCGATCTCGACGTCGCCGCCGGCCAGATTCACGCCCTGGTCGGACTCAACGGGGCCGGTAAGACCACGCTCATGCGGCTGCTGCTGGGCATGCTGCGCCCGGACTCGGGCACCGTACGCATCAACGACGAGCCGCCGCACACGACCGACTGGGCGCACGTCGGTCACCTGGTGGAGAACCCCCTGGCCTACGGCGAACTGGACGGGCGCACGAACCTGACGCTGGCGGCGCGGCTGCACGGCGCGAGCGCCGCCCAGGCTGCGCTGATGGTGGACCGCGTCCTGTGGGAGCTGAACCTCACCCGTTACGCCGCCGTTCGAGCGAGGCGGATGTCGCTGGGCAACCGGCAACGGCTGGGCCTGGCCTCGGCCCTGCAGCACGACCCTGAGGTCGTCGTGCTCGACGAGCCGACCAATGCCCTCGACCCGGCGGGCGTCATCATGCTGCGCGAGGCGCTCATCCGACGCGCCGCTGGCGGTGCCGGCGTGCTCGTGTCCAGCCATCACCTCGACGAGGTGGCCAGGGTGGCGCACCGGATCACTGTCATCAACGCCGGCCGCGTGATCGGAACGCTCGACCCGCACGGCGTCGACATCGAACGATCCTTCTTCGCGCTCGTCCACGACGACGACACGCAGCACGAACGGAGCGAGCCGTGACCGTCCGGATGCTGGCGACGGCCATCGCCGTGGAAGGCCGTAAGTCGACCGCCTCCCGTGTGTTGACCAGCACCGCCGTTCTGCTCATCTGTGGTGTGGCCGCGCTGGCGGCAGCCACCACGGCCGCTGCCGCCGGCGGCAACGAACAGCTCGCCGCGAAGCTGGGGCCGCTGGCAGCCGAGGGTGGATGGCCGGCCATGCTCAACGTCGCCACCCAGGTCACCGCCGCGGCCGGATTGCTGGCCTTCGGGGTCGGCCTGAGCTGGATGTTCGGGCGCGAGTTCACCGACGGCACCATCACGGGCCTGTTCGGCCTGCCCGTCACCCGACCCACCATCGCGGCGGCCAAGCTCATCGTCTTCCTGTTGTGGGCGTGCGTCGCGTCGGCGGGACTCACCGCCGCTGTGGCGCTGGCCGCTGTCGCCGTCACCCGGCAGGCCCCCAGCCCAGCGGACTGGGCGGGCCTGGGCCGCCTGCTGGCCTTGGCTCTAATGACCGCGGCGCTGGCCGCCCCGGCGGCGTGGGCGGCCACCGTCGGCCGCGGACTGCTTCCCGCGATCGCCGCCGTGGTCGGCCTCATGGCCGTCACGCAGATCGTGGTCGTGGCCGGCGCCGACGGCGGCTGGTTCCCGCCTACGGCACCGGCGCTGTGGGCGCTGCTGCCCGGCACGGTGACCCCGGCACAGCTGATGCTCGCCGCGGTCTTTCCTGTCACGTTCGGCCTGCTGACCCTCCACGCCTGGCGCGGCCTTCAACTCGATCGCTGACCCGCCCCGCAATCCCCTGCGCCACCCCTCGGCGTCGCCTTCAACCAGTCGGAACGACAAGGCGGCAGCAGAGCCCGCGTGAACCTTCGGCTTGAGGTTCCCCCGATAACCCGGAGACTTTCGATCATGGTCTGATAGACCCTGACCAGGAGGTTTTCGTGCCCGCCCCTCGCAAGTACCCGGACGAGCTGCGCCAGCGCGCTGTGCGGCTCTACCGGG